>JBAZBP010000006.1:0-28609 GCA_041671365.1 Patescibacteria group bacterium | reverse complement strand
TAAGTTTTAAGATAATTAGCACCGCCGCTTAGGTCTAATTTAGTAGCCGGGTTGGTTAGGCCGATACCGACGTTGCCGGTGCTTGCGATTCTCATTACCTCGCCACCCGCAGAACCGTGTCTATAAAATATAGTATCCGCTACATAATCAGCCCCTGACGTATTTGCGTAGATTTTCAAACTTCTGTCACTCGCTTTTGTAATTAACGAATCACCCGTAACACCGGTATAACTAAGATTTATACTTGGACTCGTAGCGTCTTTAATATCTAATTTATATAACGGATTCGTATTCCCGATCCCGACGTTGCCTAAATTATTTAAAAATAAAGTAGTTTGATTAGCTGAACCATCCCAACGTGTTAAAAAGTTTAATGATTTATTAGTGGTAGAAACCTCTGTATCATCAGTAGCATTTGTTCTAATAAGAAGTGCGTCAAAATTATCAGCGACTCTCCTGATTGAAATTCCACCACCTCCAGTGGGCGGCATAATAGTTAATTTTTGCGTTACATTCGTCGTCCCAATCCCAACGTTGCCTTGATTTATATAAACGTCCGCCGCGGCGCTAGTATCAAACTTTATTGTATTCACGACGTTGCTACCTAGGGTTATTTGATTGGAGCCATCATAACTAGCCACCCAAGCGCCGCCGATCCTAAGAGGATTCGCTCCTAAAATATTGATGGCGCCGTTCACTTCCAGCGTATATAACGGATTAGTCGTCCCAATCCCCACATTCCCCGCTCCCGCATCGCCATTCCAAATAGTTCCATTTTTGGTACCTTTCCAAAGATCGAGACTATTATTAGAAATGAATGAGGTGGTAGAGGTAGAAAAGAGCGAGCCATTATTATCGGCCATAACCACCACGTTGCCGGAGGCACCCAAACTACTTACTGTAGCGGCGTAAGACTTAATATAATTTACACCGCCAACTTCTAGTTTTGTGGTGGGGTCAGTGGTACCGATGCCGACGTAGCCAGTGCTTGTAATTCTCATTCCTTCCCCAATTACTCCATTATTGGAAATTTGAAAAAATAAATCAGAATCAGAAATATCTTTTATTGTCGCACCAATTTTCGCATATCCGGTACCAACGGCTCCCCCGGAATTTTCAAAAATTAAACCAGCGACGCCATCCCAATTATTTCCAGGGTTCGATATGCGCAAATTCACCCCCTCGGCTATTGAGGTCGTTATATAATCATTAGCAACACCACTTTTTAAAATATGTAATATGTCACTCGGATTCGTCGTCCCAATTCCGATATCACCATCCGATACAATTGATAATTTTTCAGACAAAGCATTGCCGGTATTATCACCAACAAAAAATCCTAAACGAGAATTAGGGTTACCTGCGTGAAGGAAACTTCTAATAGCAGCATTATCAATACCAGAATTTTGTATTCTAATACCAGTATATTCCGTATTATTATCTGCCGCACTACTGACTAATAATCTATCTCCGCCAACAGCATTTGAATCATATATAGTAAATTTATATCCTGGATTCGTCGTTCCAATTCCGATGTTTCCGCCCATAAAATAGCTGTAGCCATTACCTGAAATACGGGTATTAGCGGCACCATCTTTATTAATATATAAAGCTCCGGAATTATAGGTAGCGGGATCTGCCCCAAGATATCCTAGATCATAATTAACACTTCTCCATTTTAAGGCTGCTACCGTTTCTCCACCAGCACTTGCGGCTTGCTGCACAGTTAGTATATTTGTTGGATTCGTCGTCCCTATCCCGACATTCCCCACTCCTGCATCACCATTCCAGATAGTTCCATTTTTGGTACCTTTCCAAAGATCGAGACTATTATTAGAAATGAATGAGGTGGTAGAGGTAGAAAAGAGCGAGCCATTATTATCGGCCATAACCACCACATTACCGGAGGCACCCAAACTACTGACTGTAGTGCCATAAGTTTTGAAATAATTAGCACCACCAACTTCTAGTTTTGTGGTGGGGTTAGTGGTGCCGATGCCGACAAAACCATTACTAGCCCCCCAGCTGCTACCACTTAATATTGTTAATAAACTATTATCCTGATAATCATTAAAGAGATATCTTGAAGCACCGCCGGCATTATGAAAAACAAAATTATTACTCGCATCATAGCCCAGGGTATGTCTTCCGCCATTAGTGGTGTTGGTAATGCTGATGTATGCCGGCCCGGCTTTGGAAACTTCTAAAGTAGTGTTTGGCGCCGTCGTCCCAATCCCGACGTAGCCGGAATGTTTAAGCGATAAAACAGTTCTATCGTATACTTCAGAGCCCACCGCAACGTTATTTAAAGTATTTGTTTGAAAACTGATATCATCTATATTTCCTTGTCCATTAACAATTCGCCAAGGGAAATATGTCCCCGAAATACCACTATACCTATAAAAATTTAAAGATATATCAGGAGTACCAGATGAAGGAGTTTTAATTTGAATTTTTGCTGCATTTATTCCCGTATCAACATCCAGCTTACCTGCTGGCGCCGTCGTCCCGATGCCTAAATTACCATTATAATTTAAGACCATCTTAGGCGTACTCCAATCTGTCGAACCAGATTTACTAGTATAAAAATTCATCGTGTGATTTTCAGTAGCCGCAGTTCCCACAGTTCTCCAATTACCAGCAAACAAATGCATATCGTTACCATAAGTAGCCATATAACCACCATATGAACCGTATGTTCCCATTGTCAAAGATGGATAGTTTCCTGTTCCACCAACTCTAATCTGTTCAACAAAGCCAGTTGTCGGCGCGGCATAGGTGTTTAATGGAACAGCCGGATTAGTAATTCCAATTCCCACATTCCCCGCCCCCGATGTTCCATTCCAAATATTTCCATTTTTTACTCCGTTCCATAGACTGCTGCTGGCGGCTTCAATATTTATAGCATCAGCTACCCCCTGAACATAACTGACATTGGCTAACGCATAATCATCACCTGGGACATAAGTCGCCGAACTATTATGACCGGTGCCCAGGGAACCGTTAGAATTAGAAACACCGATATTAAAAAAATCATTCGGTGCGGTTGTCCCAATACCTACTCGGCCATTATTCAAAACCGTCAATATATTAGTTCCCGAACTATTTAGTAAATCTAAAACGTTATTGGTAGAGCTCGCTTGAATCGTTAGCTGGGTTAAACTGGGAGCAACGTTAATTCCCAGCGGCCCGCGCATAGTTGTCGGCAACCAGGTATTAACAAAATTTCCCAGAGGAGAGGCGCCGTTATAAACCAAACCCGTGCTGGAAGAATAACCTAATAAGTCGTTCCAGTTTTCCGAATTTAGAGTATCGTTATAAGTCTTTTGAAAATCGCTATATTGAAGCGGAACGGCTTGAACTATTTTTACTTCCGAAGCCAACAAAAAAACCCCGCTTAACATAAAAACGGCTAGCAAAATTTTGAATTTCCACCGAGGAAATTGGGGCATTAAAATTTATTTTTCACTTACTTACTTTCCGCTCAAATTATACCATTAATCTATTATCTTGCCAATAAAAAAATCGCTTAAATAAGGCCGGTCGCCTTAATAATCTTTTTCAATCGAAAATTATTAAACTTTCTTAAATACGCCTTAACTTTTTTAACATCTAATAATTCTAAATTCATCTCTTCCGGAGAAAAATAACCGTAACCGTTTAAAGATAAGTAAGCTAGATCGAGCCAGGCCTTTTCCGGTTCGGCCAGCCAAAAATTTCCCTCTTTCCTATAACCCCAAAACAAATTAGGACTGATATGCCGATATGATATTAGTTGGCCGTGCTTAGCTAGTTTTTTAGCGCGATTCACCGTCGCTAAAGTAAGCGCCGCTGACTGTTGGCTTAAAATATTATAAAAATTTAAAGCCGACTCAAAAGACACATAGCTGGGATGATAAATACTTACCGCTAAATTTTCCCAAGAAATTTTCGCTAAATCAGCGGCATACCAGCCGCCGGCCAAGCGGACAATTTCTCCCGATTTTAAAGCCCGGCTCAAAGTCGTTTTTAAACTGGACTCTCTCAGTTGAGAAACTTTCCTTAAATCGGCTAACGAAAAAACTGATTTAGGAAATTGTCTTATTTCTCTCATTAACTTGCTCATATAATTGTTTAACCGTCTGATAATAATTAAAAGGTAAAAAAACCTGAAGTTCATTCTTAAATTCCCGCTCCTTAAATTTCGGGGTATTTTGAGGCAGCACAAAGTCAATCCTTAATTTTCTGGCGATATACCACAAATCAAAAACATCTCGCGCTTTCTGGCGGTTAGCTAGCGCCGCTTCTTTCATTTTCTTTAATTCCGACAAAGTGGCCACTAAAAGCAGCGGGGACAATATGCTCACTGGACTTTTAATTATTTCTAATTTACTGGATAATTTTATCTTTTTGGCCGGCTTATGAATTTCAATTTTCAAAGAAAAAGAGTGCTTAAGATTTTCATCTTTTATATTCAAAAGAGCAAAAATCGTCCGTCGTTTATCCTTAATATCACTTAATTTCCAGCCGTATTTTGTCGCCACCTTAATTACAAACTTTTTAAAATCAACCGGACTGATTGCTTCAGTTTCTATTAAATCAATATCTTCCGAAAAAAGAGGCGAGTCATAAACCAGCCTTAAAGCTGTCCCGCCATAAAAAACCAGACGAGAACTTATCTTATCTTCGGCCAGTTCTGCTAAAAACACCATCTCCGCTTCCTCACGAATTATTTTGTCGTTAGAGATCTTTAATTCTTTCTTTAATTGCTCTAATTGCTCTTTATTCATAGATACAAAATAGTTATCATTTTTGTTTATTATACTGTATCATTAATTACAGCGGAAGTCAACCAAAAACACGCCTATTTAATCGGGGCGTGTTTTTTCTCAAAAAATTTAATAAAATCTACTCGACAATCATCGTACCGGCTTCCCCGCGCGCCGCATGGCCGGGAACAACGCAGTGAAAAGGATACGTTCCTTTTTTTGGCGCGTTCCAAGACTTCATTCTCGTTTCCATTCCGGCCACGCCGAGAATCGTTCCCGTCAAAGCCGGATCATCCGGCATCCAAATATGCGAAAAATTATCGGTTGAAGTTAAGGCAAAGTTTACCAGTTGGCCGGCTTTAACCGTAAAAGTATTAGGCGTAAAACCGGCGGCGCTAATCGTCATTTTAATGGTATTGGCGTTATTGGGAATACTGCTGGATGCTACCGGTGCCGACTCTGTCGGCGCATCGAAAGAAGCGGGCGCCACGTTTAATTTAACCGGCGTTCCTTGAGGCGTCACGACTATATTGCTGGCGGTAATCAGACTCGCTCCGCTCGCTACCGCTTGCGCTGTTTTTAAGGTTTCCGGCGTGGCCGTGGCCAGCGGTATTACGCCTTTGGATACCGCCAATTCTTCCGGACTGGCGGTCGTTAAACTTTGGACGGGAACCGATGCTCCGCTTCCCTGATTATTTTTACCCGCACCGATTTTTTGACGCTGATCTAAGGCCAACAGCACAACCAGCACCACTAAAACCACTGCTCCCAAAACAATCAATATCTTATTTCTGTCTACTTTTAATCCATTCATATATTTAGCTATTTAAACGATTAAAATTATACCATTTCTTCTGTCGTCTGGCCACAACGGTCCCCGATTTTTTTCTTAATTCTGTCCGATTCTAATTTCTACACTCCGCCTGGAACTTTGATAATCGCCGATGGACTGGAGAACTAAGGGCGGATACTCGGTAAAATAAACATTATAAACGGCGGTGCCGGACATCAAAGTGCTGCTGGCCAGACTGTTTAAACTAGAAATCATTTCCGGAGCCGGCGGCACAAAACCGTTTTTTCTTAATTCGTATAAAATATTTTCCGCCCCGGCCTCGGCGACATAATAAGCTTTAGTGGATTGAGCCTGAATGCCGGCCGCTTTAATACCAAGCAAAACGACATAGGAGCCGCTCATAGCCACTATCAACATTCCGGCCATAATAAACATGGTTAAAATTAGAGCGTCTCCTCTTTCCGTTGTCATCCTGAGCGCAGCGAAGGATCTATTTATTTGTTTCTTTAAAAATTTCATCGTTTTTTATTTATAATACCGCGAAGTAATGCTGGTTTGTATCGTCATCGTAGACTTATATTTATCCTGACCGACGGCGTGCGCCTGTAAATTAATAGTAACCATGGGTTGGGCGGAAGGGCCGGCGTTTAAAATAAAATATAGATGATCAATGTTAATTTTAGCCGGGGAAATAAAGTCATCGGCCGTAACGCTGCCGGTCTGGCGTTTAATTTTAAAACGTTGCGTCGTCGGAGTCGTTAAATCGGGGGCCACCGAATAAGTCACGCAATCACCGTAATAATTCTTAAAATTTAAAATATTATTGCCGGCGCTGTCGAGAGAAACCTTAAAAACATTCTCCGAAACCGTTTCGGAAACATTCAAACAGATATTTTCCGGATCATTGTTTTTTTGCGCCATACGCATTTCTTTGGCCGTTACTTCCAAAAAATATTTTAAACTTTCTTGAACGTTTTGCGTGGCCAGGGCGCTGCGCTGGCTATCGACTACCATTAAAAAAATTTGGGTCGCTATTAAAATTATTACTGAAAATAGAGCAACCGAAACGATTACTTCAATTATTGTAAAACCGGAGGCGGCTTTATTTCCAATCATATAAAAGAGTTTCTAAATTATAAGAATAATTATGATTATGGTCGGTCCAGGTAATGCTGGAATCTACTTGCAAAGAAACAGGACTTAATTTGGCGATGGTTATCCGACGAGAAAAAATAGTACTGGTTCCCGCACGATCGCCGTTTACATAAAAACCGTTACTATCCTGACGTAAGACGGCGCCGGCCGGTGACAACACGTATAAATTTGGAGCCGAATCTAAATAATCCATATAATATTCAGAACCGTCTTCCGTCGGATTGCTCGGATCAAAAACTAAATTTTGATCAAAAGATGAGACCGGGTCGGCTGCCCAGTTAGAGTCCCGGACTTTTCGGATCAGCTCAATTCCCTCCTGTGCCAGCTGCGATGCGACTAAATTATTTTTATCATAACTCTGGCTGGAAATATTCTGGACAATAAGCGACAAAACGCCGACGATGCCGACGGATATAATAAATAGAACTACGATAATTTCCACCATCGTAAAACCCTTGGTCGTTCCGAGCGCTTTTCTTTTTGTCATCCCGAGCCTGTCTACCGGACAGGCAGGCGCGGCGAAGAATCTATTCCCTGTTGTCGTACTATTATTTTTTTTCATTTAATTTATAACCTCAGCCAAACCTAAAAAATTAACCCGCACCGTTTTTATCGAATTGTTCGATATCTCTTTTAATTGGATCATTAAACTGCCGGACTGCTCTCCGGTATCACCGTCATAAATACTGGTACGCGGGTCGGGGGGCAAAAATGTTACGTTAGCTTTATCGATAGAAACTTCGGCAGTGCTTAAATCGGGCAGAGTTCTTAAAATCGTTAAGTCGGAAATTATAATTCCGGGCGGCAAGGTCATGACTCGGGCGCCATAATTAACAATACCCTCCGTCTCCGGATCATACGTTCCCGGCGAACTTAAATTTGCAAACAAAGTATAATAATTATTTGTCTTATCAAAATTTATGGCCCAGCCTTCGGTCGGTACGACGCCGCCGCTTCCGCCGTATTTAACTAAACCCAGAGTATTACTCTGTGCCAAATGCAAATCGGCCACTAAATTCTGGGACGCCATAATTAAATCCGTCCGCTTATTATTAGAATGATAATTAGCAATAAATAAAGCGGTCAGCATAACGACAATCGTCGTACTGACTACCAATTCAATTATTGTAAACCCTTTTTTTGCCATATAATTATTGCGCTTTAACCTCTCGCCAAATCGGCAAACCATAATTAATACTAAGAACGGTTGAAGTGCTGCAAGTATAATTATTATCTAGCGCCTCGCTGACCTGTAAAGTAACTCGGGTTCCGGTAGCCGCGAAAAACATAATGGAGGTGGTGGCGGAGGTGGCATTGGAAATGCTGGCTCCGGGATCGTCGGTCGTCCATAAATAAACACAATTAATACCGGAGCAAGGCAGCGGCGTTCCGCCGCTATAATATTGCGATCCGGCGCTGGTAAATTCCGTGGACGAAGCGACTTCTACTTTATACGGCGACCAAGAAAAATAAGGCGAAGGAAACTCGTTTTTATAAGTCTTAAAAGTTTTGGCGTCGGGACCGGAATAAGTGCCGCCTAAATCCGTGATAGTATCGGCCAGTCCATTATGACCGTCATTCGCGCCGAATTGATACCATTGGGTCCAGTTATAATTTTGATCCTGTAATCTTACCCACCAATAATATTCGGTATTGTAGGTCATGGCCGGAAAATTAGTCTTATTGATTTCAAACGACTGGCTTGAACCTGATTGCAACCCGGAATCATAAATCGTCCCCGTAGTCGTGCTATTGTTAGTACTAGCCATAACTTGGAAGCCGATTTGATGATCGATCAGCGACGGATCGCTTAATATATCCCCGCCGCTTTTTAAATCCCAAGTTAGATTAGCCACTAAGGAACCACTGGTGCCGCAAGCCTGAGAATAATTCCAGTTCGGAGCGGACAAATGACCTATTTGTAAATTACTAATGTAAGTTTTATAATCCCTGGTCGCGCAATTACCGGCCAAACCGCCTTCACTCCGGCAATTAAAACTAATACTGCTGGCGGTCGTCGTAGCATAACCAATAAAATCTCCGGGGTTAAAGCTATAATAAAAAACATCAGTTGAGGAAGCAGGATTCCAAGATTTTATTTGCAGCGCTTGCGCCGGAGTCGTCGTCGCCGGATTTAAATTAATCCAGCTATTATCGGCCGCCCGCGCCCAACCGTAGACTTTCTGCGTATTTTCGTTATAGCAAGCCAGACAATTATTACTGGAATTACAGGTAAGCGGAGTCGGACAATAAGTATTAAAACTATAATTATCCGGCGTCGTCGTCCCTTCAAAACTTATTAAACCTTTAGCATAATTCCAGGCCGAACCGGAAAAATTACCATTACTATTAATATAAACTTGATGAGTTAAAGCCGTGCAAGGCGGGGCAAAAAAATGAAAAGCATATTGGCCCTCTCCACAAACGCCGGGATATGGCGGCGCCACCAGGCCGCCGCAAAGATTATGAGCAAAGTCCAGTTTATCGCCCGTCACATCATCGAGACAATTAAAATAAAGATAGCTTGATTGATCGCTCCACCAGGCGGCGCCCCGAACGGTCGAAGTGGCCGCTTGCCCGTTTTTCATCACCAAAAAAATTATGACGAAAAACATCATAACAAAAATAATTTTATCTTTTTGCCTTATTCTCTCCATATTTTGTCGTCCTAAGTTATTTCTTGTCATCCCCGCTTCGCTCGCTCGCCTCGCTTCGCGAGGAGCGAAGCTGGCGAAGCGAGGCAAGCTGAGCCTGCCTGCCGCCTGCCTGTCCGCCTGCCTGTCCGGTAGGCAGGGTAGGCAGGCGGAGCGAAGGATCTGTTGTCTCTATAATAACATCTTTTCCGTCAAATTCCCAGATAAATTATCGATCTTTATTTTTTATTTAAAAAAATTTTAAATAATTTTAATCTTTACTATGCTAATCTAATTTATGGTTTTACTGGAGGGTAAAACGCTAAGGTTGGCGTCGCTACTTGATATCTAGTCGGTTCCTGATCGGGAATGAGGTTCGACTCCTCTGCCCTCCGCTAAACCAAAAAAATAACAGAACTATTGATTTATTTATTTTCATTTGCTATTATAAAAATATATCAAGTAGCGATTCCTCTAAAGGAACAAAAACCCTCTCTTCGGAGAGGTGTTTTTGTTTTATAAAATTTTCTCTAAAAAATCTCGACCTAATTTTAACATTTTTAATCGCTCTTTTTCCCGGTCATCATTATAACCGACCAAATGCAATAAACCATGAACCATTAAAAAATAAAAAAGATAAGCGCTGTTTTTATTTCTATTATCCGTTCCTAAGTTTATTTCTTGAAACATCTCCCGATATTTTTCGAGTTTTTTCGTTTCTGAAATATTAATGATTATTTCTCCGAGAAATTTTTTTGATCGGTTCATTGACGCCCGCCCTCCCTCGGTCTCGGCCGCCGGACCGCAAAAAGACAAAACATCGGTCGTTTTGTTTATTCCCCGATATTTTTGATTAAAATATTTCATTCTGACTTCTCCGACTATCGCCAGCGAAACCTCGTAATTATTTTTTTTATAAACACGCAAAAATTTCTCCGCTATTTCCCGAGTTTTTTTTAAATTAATTCTTTGGCGGGTCGTATTATTGATTTCGATCATAAAAAAATAAAATAATTTTTTAGAAAAATCTCCGTCTTAATTTCCTCACAAAATCATAAATTCCATAAGCCGTCGGATTAAAAATAACATCATAGGTCCCCGCATAGTTCACCGGCCGACCGCCGAAACCGAGTTTAAAACGCGTTACTCCCGGCCACTTATGTTTATCAATTCCGTAAAAATCATAATATTTATAAGTCTCGGAAATGGCCATTTTAATAACCGACCATTGCAATAAATAAGGCGCCATGACGTTTCTAAATTTATTATCCGAAGCGCCGTGCATATAAGTAACCTTATCCCCATAAAACGAAAATAAGCCGGCGGCAATATTTCGACCCTCGTAAGCCGCCAAAAATAATTTAATGAATCCCGGCTCTCCCCGCATCAGATTCTGATAATGCTTTAAACTGTGCAGACGAAAATTATCCCGTTCACCGGTTAAATTTAACAGACGCCAAAATTCCGGCAAATCCGCCGTACATCCCTCTCTAGTTTTAACTCCTTTTTTCTCCGCCAAATGTAAATTATAACGAGTTTTTTGATGCATTTCCGACAACAATTTCTCTTCTCCGTTTTCTAAATCCAACATTAAAGTTTGCGCCGGCTGGCCGTCTAAAGTTTTTTTAATTTTAAAAACTTTCTTGTCAATCTGAATCTTTTCTTCCTTTACCGCCCTGGGCACAGCGAAAGATTTATCCGGTTCAATCCGTAAAAACAGGGCGCGCTCTTCAATCTTTTTTATTTCTAAAAATAAAAAATTCTCTACCTCGAATGGTCGGGGGCATAATTTATAATCAATAATCGGCCCCCGCGGCGCATACCAATAGCTATAACCGAACAGCAACGATTTTTTAATTAGAGTCGTTACCGCTAAAAGTTGTCCTTCATTTTTATCACTGCTATTCTCTCCTCTGTCAATCGGCGAACGGCGAACTCCAACTCTTAAAATATCTTCCCCCTCCTCTTTTAGTATCTCGCCCCAATTCCAGGATTGCAAAAACTCCGCACCGACGCCTAACTCCGACCGGACGGAAATATTCTTAATAAAACTGTCTAATTGTTCCGCTTTCTCCAAATAAAATAATTCCATACTGGCTTAAGTATAACATAAAAAAGAGTCCGCTATCTAGCGGACTCTTTAATAAAGTAATAACTATGTTAAAAATTATGGATTTTGAATTCCGGCCGGAGTAGCAGTATGAGGACCGGCGGGAATACCCCCGGCGGCCGCTCCGAGACAATAATTTATAGTGTAAGATAAACCGCTTTCCGTTTGAGTATAAGTATAGCTGGGAGCCGGCGTGGTACAACTTCCGTCATTGGTCGGAGTCGGAGGAGGGGGAATTAAAGCCATATAAGTAGTCGAGGCCGTTGTCGGATTAACCAAAGGCTGGCTGGTCGTCGCTGTCGCCGGATAAGTGCTAACATCATTATAATACATTTCCAGCGCCGTTTGGATTTGCTTAACATCGGCTACCCGCTTAGCATCGCGCGCTCGAGCCCGCGCCGAGTTTAGAGCCAAAATCGAGATGGTAGACAATAGACCGATAATAGCGATAACTACCAGCAACTCGATTAAAGTAAAACCGGATTTATTCTTTTTCATAAATTATGAAATCCTTTGTCCGTCTCCGTTAATTGACGAACGACTGATTAAGGATTACCAAGAAATTGTTAATTAAAAATTTTTATATATAAAAGTTTTCCACAGACGCTCTGATAATACCAGTATAGCATTAATTATTTTAACTGACAATATTTCTTCATCAAAACACAATATCTTTTATAATTGTCCGGCTAAATTATACATCGGCAAAAGCACCGCCGCGACCATCACGCCGACACCGGCGCCCATAATGACCATAATTAACGGCTCCATCAGCGTGCTTAAATTATTCAGCATGTCCGTGCTTTCCCGATCATAAAAAGTGGTAATACGATCAAGTACCGAATCGACTTTACCGGTTTTTTCTCCGATAGCAATCATTTGCGGCACCATTTTCGGAACATAACTGCTCGCCTCAAAAACCGTCGATAAAGGATTACCGTCGTTAATAGAATCTAAAGTCGCCAACACTAATTCTTGATAAATCGTATTGCCGACAACATTGGCGACAATTTCCAAACTGCGGGTGATAGTTACGCCGCCCTTGAGCAGCGTCGATAACGAACGCGAAAAACGAATCAAATAAATATACTTAAACAGCCGTCCAAACAGCGGTAAGCGTAATTTCAAAATGTCCATTTGCCGCTTACCGTTATAAGTCCGTAAATAAAAACGAATACCAGCCCCCATAGCCGCTAAAACTATAATTACCAAAATAAAATAATTCTTTAAAAAATCCGACGCTCCGATAACCAAGCGCGTAGACAGGGGCAGCTCCACTCCGGTTTCCGTTAAAATCGAAGTCAAATTCGGGATAACATAAACCATTAAAACCACGCCGACGCCGACCAAAGAGGTGATAATAAACATTGGATAAATCATGGCGCCGCGAATTTTAGAAGTCATGCCGTAGCTTTTTTCCGTCTCATCAGCCAAGTAATTTAAAACCTCGTCCAGTTTTCCGGAAGTCTCGCCGGAACGGATAATGTTAACAAAAAACTCCGAAAAAATTTTCGGCCGGCGGGCGAAAGCGTCGGATAAAAAATCGCCGCCGTTAACCTCGGCCGCCATATCGGCAATCATGTTTTGTAAAGATAAATTATCGGTCTGCTCGATTAAAACTCTTAAAGCTTCGACCACCGGCAAACTGGCGGAAATCATAACTGAGAACTGGCGGGAAAAAATAACTAAATCCTTGCTGCTAATCGGCGCGATGAAACGTAAAAACTTGCTAAAAACCGTATTGGTCACATCGCTAATATCAGAAACATTCAACCCTTGCGAACGCAGACGACTAACCAGATCACTCTCGGAAGAAGCAACAATTTTTCCGTTTTTATTTTTACCGGCGGCATCGACCGCCTGATATTTAAAAATAGGCATAAAAAATTTATATTAACTTTCAATTACGCGCAGCACTTCTTCCATTGTTGTCTTCCCTTGCAAAACTTTAATAATTCCGTCCTGCTTAATGGATAAAAAATCTTGTACTTTTTTAACCATATTAATATCAATATTTTTATCGCCGTTATCAATCGCCGCTCGCAACTCATCATTGATTTCTACCGTTTCCGACACCGCTACCCGCCCCAGATAACCGGTATTGTCACAGTGGGCGCAACCGACCGCTTGATAAGTTTTATATTTAACCAACGCCTCTTCGACGGATTTTAATTCCGGCAATTCTTCGGCCACAATATTAAATGGGGTATTTTTTAATTCGGTAATGACTTCCTGAGCGGCATCGGCCGTTAATTTCAATTCTTTCTTGCAGCTTTCACACAGACGACGAGCCAGACGCTGCGCTACCACGGTTTTTAAAGTCGACGATAATAAAAAACGTTCAATTTTCATATCTAACAAGCGAAAAACCGCTCCCAAAGCATCATTGGTATGCAAAGTCGACAAAACCAAATGGCCGGTTAGAGCCGCGTTGATGGATAACTCCGCCGTTTCTTCATCACGAACTTCGCCGACCATAATAATATTCGGATCTTGGCGCAATAAAGAGCGTAAACCATTAGCGAAAGAAAAGCCGATTTTTGGCCGTACTTGCGACTGATTAATTCCTTTAACTTCGTATTCAATCGGGTCTTCCAAAGTAGAAATATTCACTCCGTCTTTATTTAAAATAGTAAGCAAAGCGTAGAGAGTCGTCGTTTTACCCGAGCCCGTCGGTCCGGTCACTAAAAAAATTCCGCTGGTCTTGGCAATACCTGCCGTGATACGGCGCAAAGCCAATTTATTAAAACCCAACCCGATCAAATCCGGCGCCCCCTTGGAGACATCTAAAATTCTCATCACGACTTTTTCGTTACTGGCCAAAGGCAGGGTTGAAACCCGGAAATCAATTTCTTGATTATTTATTATTAAACGGATGCGACCGTCTTGCGGCACGCGCGTTTCATCCAATTTCAATTTAGCCATGACCTTAATACGCGCGATAATCGCTTTATGAATGCTTTTCGGTAGAGTTAAGGAAGTATGTAAAATACCATCAATTCGATAACGCACTCGGCTCTCCTGAGCAAAGGGTTCAATATGAATATCGGAGGCTCGCGCCTCGACCGCGTGGCGAATAATCACGGAAACAATCCGTGAAACCGGCGCGCTATTTATATCATCGCTGCTTAAATCCTCATTTTCATCGGTTTTAACCGCCACTAAATCGTCCCCTTCTTCCTTGGCCTTAATTTCCAAGGCGCTGGAAACTTCTTCTTCTATCTTCTGATATTGTTTAAAAATTTTTTGCCAACTGGAATTAGAAATCAAATAATATTGCACCGTCAATTTTTCGTCATTAGCTAAAAAATTGGCCGCCTCCATCGCTTTCAGGTTAGGCGCCATTAGACCAACCTTTAAAATTTTATCTTCCCGGCCAAAGCAGACGATCTGATAAGTTTTAGCGATTTCTTCCGGCAAGAAACTTAAAGCTTCTTTGGTTACCTCTACGTCTATTAAATTAAGATAAGGTAAATTATAGAGTGCCGCTTGCAATTCCGCCAATTTTTCTTCATCAACAATTTTATTCTCGACTAAAAAAACATCTAAATTCTGCCCGGTTTTAGTTAGTGCTTGCCTAATTTCGTCCGCTTTGGCGGCCTCAATAATTTTTTGAGTCTGCAACAAACTCAATAGTTGTTCCGTTTTATCCATAGCTATTTCTTGTTCTTGTTAACTAAAAAAGGGAGACCGTTGCCCGGCGCGCATTTTATCGGAGTGTTGGCGGCCGCCGTCGAAGTCGCCGTCGTACTTGTGGCAACAACTAAATCGGCCGGGCGGCTTAAAACCGTATCCGGACGCCAACAAACATTATCAAAATTAAAATTTACTACATAATTAACCAGAGTCTTTAAGAGCGGCGCAGTCAAAACCGTGGCATCGATTGTCTCGCCGATCGGTACGGGCTTTGCCGCCACGGTCGGCCTCAAGGATTCATCGGTTAAACCCGATTCATTTTGCAAATAAATAGCGGCTTGATCATTAAAAATAAATAATAAAACCCCGCCGGCAATTACCAGCAAAATGAAACTATATAAAATATAACGCGAAATATTTTTCATATTACCGAACGGTCTGATAGTAATAAGTGACTAAATTTAAATTAACGGTGTTGTTTGATGGGGAAAAATTTACGCTGCTTATGTCCATTAAACGCAAATTAGTTTCTAAAATACGCAATAAACGCTTAAAACCGGTATAATTAATGCCCGACACCGCCAGAGTGACGTTAATCTTTTCGAGGCCGGAGACAGTATTAGTCTTGCCGGTTTTGGCCGTATTATCGGTGCTGCTGGCATTATTTGACGTATTTATCGAAATATTATCAAGCACCCAGCCGCCCGTCGTAATAATTTCTTCCAGTTCGCCGAACAACCTTTCCGGCGCATAACTGCCGGGCAGAACAGTGTTAAATTTTTGCAAATCAGCCGTCAATTTTATTTTCTCATAAACTTTATTAATATCGGACAGAGCCGCCAATTTTTTCTGGCTGCTCGCATATAATTTTTCTTCGCTGGTCAGAGAGGTCTTAATCGAATCTTGGACGCTTAAAAATTTCGGACTCAAAACCAGCCAATAGGCTAAAAATAAAAACAAAAATAAAACACCGATCATGACAATATTAAAATAGTCATCTAGCCAAGAAAGAAGAGTGCTGCGATTTTTTTGACCACGGTCTACCATACTTTTTTAAAAATTGCCGGTTTTACTTGAAGCGATAAAGTAAAATTTATCTGACTCTCTTTAGTTTTTTCGGAATCTTTAATCAGAGCCGCTTCGGCCACGGCGGCTTTTATAACATTAGGATCGTTTAAAAAAGATTTTACCTGCCAAGAAACGTCGGCGTAAGACTGCGTCGCGGCATTTAAGGAATAATTACCGCTTAGATCTCCTTGAAAATCACTATACTTAATAGTATTCAAGGTATTTTTTTCTAACCAATCAAAAAAACTGCTCCAATAAACATGACCGTCAAGCAAGGCAGAAAAAACCGCGGATTTCGCCTTATAATTTAAAGCGTCGCTTTCTTTATTTTTTAAAACTTCAACCTGCGCGTTAATTTTAAAAACTTCATCATTCAAGGTTTGGATTCGCGCTTCTTCTTTGGCCTGCCACCAGCTTAAACCAAAATAAATTTCTAAAACGACAGCCAGGGCGGCCAATAAAACTGTCGAAAAAATAAAAATCTTTTTATTCCAATCGAAAGAAATTTGTCTTTCATTCTTGACTAAATTGACTTCCAAAATTTTCGGGTTCTGCACTTGACCGCTTTTATGTTCTTCCGATTTATTAAATTTTTTTTTAAAATCAATCATGGCTAATTTATTAGTCGATTTCATTAGTCGATTTCTCGCATCGCCAAACCGATCGCTACCGACAAACGCGGGCCGACTTCACTTAAAACCGGCCTCAATTCTTCCGGAAAATGAATTCGATTCCAAGGATCGCCGATAATAACCTGCAGATTAAGACGAGTACTTAAGTATTCGGTTAAATTAAGCAAAAGAGACCCGCCGCCGGTCAGAATAATTTTTTCTACCGTACCGCTGTTCTGAGAACGAAAAAAATCTAACATGTATTGAATTTCCGTCACAATCGGTTCTAAAGTTTTAATCAGAAGCTGCGGCAACTCTTCGGACGAATTCATTTTCAAAGAGACGCTTAAATCGAATTTAAATTGTTCCGCTTGCGCGTATGAAAAGCCTAATTTTTCGGCTAAGGCTTTAGTGACCGTCGAAGCGCAAACCGCCAAACTGCGATTTAAAACGGGAATGCTGTCTTTAACAATAGACAAGTCGGTGCTGTTCGCTCCGATTTCCACAATCATAACAGTCGACTTATCGTCCCCGAGCAAGGAACGCACCAAAGAAAAAGTCTCGGTTTCCAAACTGGTTAAATTTAATTTGGCTACCCGGAAAATATCAATATATTTACGCACTAATTTTTTAGGCGATCCGGTTAAAAAAACCTGAAGATTTCCCTTGGTCGGGGTCTTGCCGTTAGCATCCGGCACTATTTTCCAGTCCAGAGTCATTTCTTCGAGAGGTAAAGGAATAACTTTTTTCGCTTCTTCGTTAACCTCTTCAGCCATTCTTTTTTTATCCGTACCTTTAATGTTAATAATGGAAGAAAAAACCGCAAAGGTCGGCAGTGAGGCCGATACTTTTTGACCAACGATTCCCGCTTCGGTTCTAACCTTGTTAATCGCCCGTGCCAAATAATTAACATCATCAACTTTCATGAAATTAACTTCGGCCACATTTTCACTAAAAGCATAATTAACCAATTGGATTTGCCGATTACTTTTCCGCAGCTCCACCATTTTTAAGGAAGAGTCCCCAATATCAATCCCTAAAAAAAGATTGTCCCCGCCTAAAGAAAACAAACTCATAAACTTGTAATAAACTTATGTGTAATAAACCGCTAATTTATCTTGAATTATCCCTTAGCTTAGGATATAATAATTATATCGTATCTGGAAACAATAAACAAGTATAAATTAAGAAATATTTATGAATTTTCTCAGCCAACATAAAAAATTTTTTCTGATCAGCGGATTTTTAATTTTAGTGGCAATTCTCGGTTATTTAATTTGGAAACTTTTTTTTAGTTCGCCGACTCAAACCCTAGTTACTCCGGCTACTCCCGGAACAATCAACGGTCTGCCGACGGCGGGCACCGGCAGTTCGACCAACACGGAGCTGACCGGATCGGGAAACCTTCCCAATCAGGGGGGCGCTAGCGATGCGGCTAACCAAAACGAACCGAATTCCCTGGCGGTCGGCGGTCTGACCAAAACCCAGCCCTTAACTACCGATCCGACTTTAAATCCGACTCTAACTCCCGGCGGCGGTGTCCAATATTATAATACCAATGACGGTCATTTTTATAAAATCGACAATAACGGAAAAATATCTCTCTTAAGCGATAAAGTTTTTTATAACGTTAAAGATATCGTTTGGGCGCCGAATAAAAATCAAGCCGTTTTAGAATACCCCGACGGTCGAAAAATTTTATATAATTTCCAAACCCAAAAACAAGTAACTCTCCCGTCTTACTGGCAGGATTTTTCTTTCTCGCCGACGAGCGACCAAATTACTTCGAAAAGCTTAGGCTTAGATCCGGAAAATAATTGGCTGATTGTTTCCAATGCCGACGGCTCCCAGGCGAAAACTCTAGAAAATATCGGCACTAACGATAAAACCGTTTATCCGGCTTGGTCGCCCAATAAACAAATTGTCGCCGTCTATACTCAAGGCGTCGATTTTAATCGCCAAGAAGTTTTTTTTGTCGGCCTTAACGGAGAAAATTTTAAATCAACCATTATCGAAGGGCGGGGTTTTAATTCGCAATGGTCGACGACCGGCGATCGCTTGCTCTATAGCGTTTATAACACGGCCACCAATCTTAATCCGGAACTCTGGATAGTAGACGCCCAAGGCGATAGCATCAGCCAGAATCGCCAAGACTTGGGTCTGGCTACCTGGAACAGCAAGTGTACTTTTTCCTCCAATACCGAAGTTTATTGCGCCGTACCGGAAAATCTTCCGCAAGGAGCCGGTCTGTTTCCCGAATTGGCCGATCAAACCAAGGATAACTTATACAAAATAAATTTAGAAACCGGAACCAAAGAACTAATCGCCATTCCGGACGGCGCCTATAATATTTCGTCGGTCATGGTGCCGACTGATAATAGTAATCTCTATTTTACCGATAAAACCACTAACCAAATCTACCAGATAAAATTACGCTAAGCTAAAATATCATGAGCCTTAAATCTTTCTTGTTGGATTTAATCTTTCCGATTGAATGTCTCGGCTGCCGTCAAGAAGGATCATGGCTGTGCGCCGCTTGTTTTAAAAAATTAAAATTTAACGATAGCTATAAAAAATATAATTTAGTTATCCCGGATTTGAACGAAGTTTTTATTGTCGGCAATTATGACGATCCTTTACTCGCCACGACTATTAAAAAATTCAAATATGATTTTATCCTCGCTCTCGGACCGATTCTGGCCCGTTTTTTAATAATGTTTTGGCAGGGCATAATTTCCACTCAATCCACGCTACTCTTCCATAAAAATAAATCAGGCGAAGAGCTTGTCCCCCTTCTTATTCCCATCCCTCTTTCTAAAAAGCGCGAACGTTGGCGCGGCTTTAACCAGACAGAAATACTGGCTCGAGAATTTAGCGCCGCTTTTGGCTATCCTTTAAATTTACAATTAAAACGTCTAAAACATCGAAGTCCTCAGGCGAAATTAAATGAAAATGAGCGCTCTCAGAATATTCAGGAAGTCTTTGTCTGGACCGGCGAAGATTTAATTAATCAAATAATTATTCTCATTGATGATGTGGTTACGACCGGAGCAACTTTAAACGAGGCGGCACGAACCTTGCGGGCCGCCGGGGCGACTAAAGTTTATGGATTAGTCTTGGCGAAGGGATAAGTGCTATATTACTTATATCCCAGTGCGCCTATCTTTACAAAAAAGTTAGGTTCGCCTATACTTAATACATAATTTAATAACGCTAATTGCCGCGCCAACCAAACGCGGTTAGAAGTTAAAAACTTCCAAGAGTAAATCCTAAGGCGTTCAAGTCAAAAAGAGTTCTTCTTTTAAAGAAGAAAAGCCAGGTGGAACCGCGAGACCAATAAGTCCCGTCCTGACAAAAACAGTTTTTACTGTTTTTGCGAGGAGGGGATTTTTTTAAATACCCCCCGATTAAAACTTATAAATATTTCGGAGATTAAGGTAGTATTTTTTCCGCTTCGGTCGTTTCTGTGGCAAAAATTCTCTAACGTTCGTTTTTGCTCTACAAAACGACAGGCGCTCCAAAAACACCACCTTAATCTCCTACAAATTATATGAAAAATGAAGAAATAAAAATCGAACCAAGCGTTGAGACTAAGCGTCATTCTCTGTCGCATCTGCTCGCCTCGGCGGTTAAAGAATTATACCCGACGGCTAAATTATCAATCGGACCGGCCATTGAAAATGGTTTTTATTACGATATCGATTTCGGGGAGGCTAAAATCAACGATAGCGATTTAAAAACTATCGAGAAAAAAATGGCTTATCTGATTAAACAGAATTTAAAATTTGAACGAAGCGAATTAGCGATTGCTGAGGCGATTAAAAAAGAAACGGCAGAAGGAGAAATTTATAAAGCAGAACTGATCACCGATTTAAAAACTAAAGGAGAGACGATTGTCTCTTATTATACGGTCGGTAAATTTAAGGATCTTTGCCGCGGTCCTCATGTTAATAATACTAACCAGATAAAACCCGGCAGCTATAAATTAGAAAAACTGGCCGGCGCTTATTGGCGCGGCGACGAAAAAAATAAAATGCTGACTCGTATTTATGGTTTAGCGTATGACACCAAGGAAGAACTGGACGCTTATTTAAAAATGATGATTGAAGCGGAAAAAAGAGATCATCGAAAATTAGGAAAAGAACTCGGCTTATTCGTTTTTTCCGATTTAGTTGGCCCGGGGCTACCTCTTTATACCTTTAAAGGAACGATTGTTAGGCAACAGATCATTGATTATTCCAACGAACTGCAGAAAGCGATCGGCTATCAGGAGGTTCACACGCCAAACATGAATAAGGCGGAACTTTTTAAAATCTCTGGGCACTACGAAAAATACAAAGAAGATATGTTTCGCGTAATTTCTAATTACAGCGACGAAGAATATTTTCTCAAACCGATGAATTGCCCCCAGCATACCCAAATTTATGCTTCTCAGTCTAGAAGTTACCGGGATCTACCAATCCGCATCGCCGATTTTGCCAATCTTTATCGCGACGAAAGGCCGGGCGAATTAAATGGGCTGGCGCGCCTGCGCTGTTTTTGCCAGGACGACGGACACTCTTTCTGCCGCGAAGATCAAATTAAAGAAGAATTTATCGCGGTCTTAGAGGCCATAAAAAAAGCGATGCAGACTTACGGCATGAAATATAAAATACGCCTATCATTATGGGATCCCGCCAAGCCGGAAAAATATTTAGGAGATGTCGCAACTTGGGAGAAGTCGCAAAAATTATTAGAAGAAATTTTAGTGGCTAATAAAGTAGAATTTTTTAAAGCCATTGGCGAAGCGGCTATTTACGGCCCCAAGATGGATCTTATTTCCAAAGACTCTTTGGGAAGAGATTGGCAAATTTCCACCATTCAACTGGACTTTATCATGCCGCAAAGATTTAAATTAGAGTATACTGACGTCGACGGTCAGAAAAAAACTCCGGTGATGGTTCATCGCGCGATTATCGGTTCGCCGGAAAGATTCTTGGGAATATTAATTGAACATTACGCTGGCGCATTCCCGGTTTGGCTCGCGCCAGTTCAAGTTAAAATTGTGACCGTAGCGGAAGCTCATATCCCAACCGGACAAAAATTGGCAACGGAGTTAAAAGAAACCGGTATTCGCGTCGAAGTCGATGAAGCCAATGAAACTGTCGGTAATAAAATACGAAAAGCCGCTAACGAAAAAGTCCCCTATATGCTGGTTATCGGCGATAAAGAAGCCGCTTCGCCCCTGTTGAATGTCCGCGATCGCGGAACGATAACGACCCGAGAAATTCCTAAAGATAAATTTATCGCCGAAGTCCTGAATAATATAAAAAATCACTTATAAAAATGCCGATAAAAGTGATAGACCGTTTTTCCTTAAATATGGTATGATTAAGTTATAATTCTTAGTCGACCTGAGTTTTTTGTCATCGTGAGCACTTTTTTCTTATCATCCCGACCTCCGCTAGTTGGCGGAAGTAAAGAGTCTAATTTTATCTTTATGAAAAATAAAAAAATCTTTTTAATATTAGTTATAATATTTATAATAATCGCCGCCTTGGCCTTCATCCAATCCCGAAATAGTCAACCGTCGATGATATTATTCTATGGCGATACCTGTCCCCATTGCCAAATAGTCAAACAATATATTACTGATAATAATATTACCGCCCGCTTTAATTTCCAAGAACTGGAAGTCTATCAAAATAAAACCAACGCCTCCCTCTTGGGAAAATATGCGCACCAATGCGGCTTAGACACGACTCAGGGCGTTGGCGTGCCATTCTTCTTCGACGGTCAAAAATGTATTATGGGCGACCAGGACATCATTACTTATTTTAAAGAACACTAATCGTTTTTAGAAATTAAAAAACAAATATGAAAAAATTATTATATCTCGGCCTCCCCGCCCTTGTTTTATCAGCTACGCCGGTCTACGCGATTTGTCCGGTGTGCGTTGTTGCTATCGGTGCCGGTCTAGGCTTAAGCGAATATTTGGGCATTGATGATACTGTCGCCGGTTTATGGATTGGCGGGTTTTTAGTTGCGATGATTATTTGGACAATAAATTGGCTGGCCTCAAAAAATTGGTTACAAAAAAATAAAAAAATCAGCGATATATTAATAGTCATTCTTTATTACGGTCTGGTCCTCTGGCCTTTAGGGGCAAAAGGCCTATTCGGCCACCCCGCCAATCAACTTTGGGGGGTTGATAAATTACTTTTAGGCATAGCGATTGGCAGCTTCGCTTTCTTAGGCGCCACCACTTGGTATACCGACATAAAAAAGAAAAACAATAATCACGCTCAATTCCCTTACCAAAAAGTCGTCATGCCAGTCGGTACCTTGCTTATTCTTAGTTTAATTTTTTATTCTATAACTAGATAAATAATATTTACCTGATCCGCCCCGCTTCGCCGCGACGAACTTGGCGCTCAGACGACTATATGGACAATATATTAAGCCTAAATGAAATGATCGAGAAGGTGGACAAGATGAAAAAAGATAATGTTTTTGATTTATCGTCCGACCAAGACCTGAGTATCGCCATTATGAATTTAGTCAGTATCGAAGAGCATTTCTTTTTCACGGGAGCTAAAACCGGCAATCCTAAATACTATGATTTACTGGCCGAAGTTAGAGAGATGCGCAAAGACCTCCTTAAAAAAATTATTAAAGATTACGAAGGCGAAGTTTGGTGTATTTCTAAACATCTTTTAGCCGCCTCCTACCGCCTGATGGAGGTCGGCACTAAAGCTCAAGGAAAAAATAATAAAGCAGAGGCGGAAGAAATGTTTAAAAAATCTTACGAACTTTATTCCCTTTTCTGGGGCTTGAATATGAAACTGGTTGATCTCGGAGAAATTAAAAAAATCGATGATTCCGCTTTAAACGTCCATGATAATCAAAACTCTAAAAATTTAAAAAATACTAACGAACTCAGTCAAGTTCATGAAAAGAGTCTCGGCAGTAAATTAGGAGACCTGATCAAAAAAGTTGTTAATTGCTGTATCGAATAAAAACCACTTTGATTTTTTTACTATTTAAAAAACGCTGCCCGGTAGACAGCATTTTTTTGGTCATTCTAAATTTTCTGTCATTCTGATCCGCCGGCTGGCGGAGAAGGATTTATTTTCCTTTTAAACTATACTTCTTCTTAAAATCCTCTTCATCTCCAAAACGCGAAAAACTTTGCTCTACTTGGCTCGCCTGAATCTTAAAACCCGGTCGATCTTCATGCATAATACCGCACCAATATTTTTCCGTCCGACCGGCAATTTCTTTCAAATAGAGCAAAACGCCGTTAGCATAACCGCAATACATACAACCGAGTTTCTCTATCGGGTCTAAATAAGCCAACTTATTACGATCGCGCACTAAAATATAGGTCTTGCGTTTTACCGGCTCTAAGCCGTAAATCGGAAAACAAACAACTTGATATAAAGTGGTTATTAAATCTAATAAAATCAAAAATATTAGAGGCAGCCAGATAAAAGGTACTGATAAAGTGTGCCCCCAAAGTCTTTCCGGAAATTTCCGATGTTCCATATTTTTTATAATAAATATATTTAATAATAGCAGAAACAACCCGAATAGTCTAGACCGGTTCAACGATTGTTCGACTCTAGTTAATTAAACAGTTTTTAAAAAAATAACCTTGAAAAGCACTGAGCAAGTCAAGGTTAGTGAAACCGATTCGTTAGTCTTATTAAATAATAATGGCGGCTGGATTATTAGCGTCGAAGCGCGGGCTAAACCAGCCGGCGTAATATCGCCAGCCAAGATTATCATCACAATCCAGATAACGAACACAATTAATCCCAAATGGTCCGCTGTAAATTGTGCCCCAAAAAGGAATACGTTTTCCCCTCCAAGCACTCGGAATCAGATGGGGGTTAGCCAGGTAAAAATCAAGCAAATTAGCGTTCGCTACGTTTTTTCCGGATAATTCCTTTCGTAAACTGCTCCAGCTAACCGATTCTTTCGGCCGCTTCTGTTTTTCAGAGAAATATAGAAATATTTTCGCCTGATTAAATTTCCACAAGCCGCCCTTCTGGTGTTCTTCGACTGACCATCCCGGCGGAATTAATGGATCGGCGTCTAAATCAACAAAATTCTGTTTTTTAGCCTCCTCTCCGCTTTTTCTGATAATTATTAAAAATTCATCGAGAAATTTTCCCTCGATGAGAGACTCAAATTCCGCGACGCCATATCCCCGGCGTGACATTGCTCTGGTCAATTCAACAACCTGACTATTGGTTATCAAATTGCTGCCATTAACTTGACCCGTATCAGAATCTTTTTTTTCTTCCATAATAATTCTCCTTTTATGCAACCACTTTTATTAAGTAGGATTGCGGTTTATGCACTTATTTTTATTAATTTGTATTTTTAAGGTTCTAAAGATCTAGATTATAATATTATATAAAACGGTTTATGTCAACTGCTGGGATTGAATCATAATCAATTTTATCAATCGGCTTAACATTCTCCCTGGAAATCCATTCAAATTTACCCATGCCCTTAATCGTAATTAAAAGAATCGCTGCGAGCGGCTATCGTCTTCACAAGAGTCCCGGACTTGTCATTATTATAAACTATTTTACCTTTTGTCTTAGCTAAATTATCCAGATTATCTTGAGATATCTTATCATAATCGTCAACATTCACATTTTGCCATTCCCCGTCAGTTTTATTGTCTTGCCTGATTTGTCTGCTCTTTATTTGTTCTTCTTTCTTCGGATTAAGTAAAATAACCATATCGGCTTTATCGCTCAAGTTATGATTTAATAAATCGGCATGATTAATTATATAGGGCGGTTCTTCTCTTTCTAAAACAAAGCTCAATAACTCCGATAAATTAGCTTCTTTATTTTTTTCTTGTCTATAAATCTGAAAAAAATGATCGAGGTCAATATTCTTAAAATTTGTCTGCCCGGCTAATTCTCTGGCAAAAGTTGATTTTCCCGAACCGACATTACCAACCACATAAATCTTTTGCGCTTTAGTTTCTTGGATATTTTTAACTGTTTCATTAATATCTTGAGCGGTAAACATTTCTCGATTCGGTTGTTTAAATAAATCTTGCTTATCTTTCTGCGTTATTTCCCAAATTGGTTGGCCAATTTCTAATATTTTACTGATAAATTCGTCTTCGTCCTTAAAAACGAATCCTTTTAATTTATTCTTCGCCGCACTCAATAAAGACTCATCAACAAATTCTTTAATTTTATAACTATCCATTTCTTGTAAGATAACTTCAACTGGATTTTTAGAATTTCTGAACAATTCTCTCAAACCGATTTCTTTTTGATTCAAAATGTTTTTATCTATTCCAATTTCCTTATTTTTAAAGGAATCCCAGGCTTTTTCTGCAAAAGCTATTTTTTTCTCCTTAGAAGCGTTTTTTATATAAGGGATTCGAGCACCAAGATTTCCGTCTAAAGTCGCAGAAAAGAATGAAACAAAATCATCATGTTTTGGATAAGATTTTATAATTTCGCCAATTACTTTTCTATCGTCATCTGTTTGTATTTCTTGTTTTTTAATTAAATCTTCGACTTTAGAATAATAATTATCAATCACTTCATTCTTGCCGTAAATTTCTTCCTCAATTTGCTGAGTAGCTATAGAAGCTTCTTTATCTACTACAATATTACTTGCTTTAAACTCTTTATTCCCACTAAGAGCGGCCGATACATTACCCAGATATTGTCGGCCAACACCTTCTTTCGCTGGCATAGTTATGAAATCAGAAAAAACTGTACTCACTCCGTCATAAAAATCAGTCTCACGAGGAGAATATTCCTTTAGACGACATTCCGAAGTTGTTTCTATCCCCTTATACCCGTCAAGGGCTTGTTTGGGAAACGTGAAAAAAAGATTATTATTTGCGTCAAAATATGCGAGTGTATCTGGAAATTGCTCAACTATTAGAAAGGCGTGTCCTGGCGCAGAAACAATAGCATGATTAAAATCGTGCTCTTGTAAATAAGTTGAGGCAATCAAAGTTCTGCCGGCGCACTCTAGATTTCCCTGTTTCATTGACATAATTAAGGAGCCATCCCCAGGCATTGATCCATTAGTTTTTATTTTATCTGAATTAGTTTTTAGAGTTTTAAAAAGTTCATAGGGCAAGTCTTCATTTTTTTTCTCTTTAAGTTGTTCTTCAATCTGTTTATATATTGGTAATGTTTTCGTAGCTTCTTCAAGTTGTTTATCAAAATTATCCAAATTTACATCTGATTCCATTCCAAGAGAGGCTAAAATTAGTTTTTTAGCTATCTCTATTTTTTCAGGTGGCACTTCTTTGTTCGCAAGCGATTGTTCATCTAGATTATTAATAGCAGAGCCAACGCTTTGTTTCTCTATCATATTTTGTTGTTCTATTTCTTCATTGCTCATAATAATAGCCTGGCATTTTTTTTATTAAAAGTCAAAATAAAATACTTTGGAATTATAACTATTTATATAAATGTTAGCCAAATATATCTCTATTTAATAAATTTTTTAATTACTCCCTGCTCAGCTTTGAAACTTTTAGGCACCAAAAATTATTTTGATAGTCTGCGGAGAAGGAGGCCTGCCTGCCGGCAGACAGGGATTTCCGCCTCATTCGCTCGCCGTCGCTCGCTCATTCGTTGTCCAGAACTTGCGTCCGACCTGCCCCCGGCAGGTCGTCCGACGCTCGCTGCAATATTCGCCTGCTGGCGAATATTTAGCTCGCTTCAAGTTTGTTCGAATCCCGTCGACGAATGAAAAAACAGCAGCATAAAATGCTGCTATTTTTTCATGCGGGGAGGGTGGTATTATATTGGAACGCTCGTTAATAATAAAGTTATTGATATTATAGCCTTAGACAAATAAAAAAGGAAGTTCGATGTTTTGAACTTCCTCTTAAGAACGTGAACGAATTAGTATTTTACTATCCTAATTTCGTTTTTAGGGAAAATTACGGTGCATCCCCCAATCGGACTGTCGTGCCCCATTATACCAAGCATCATTCTGGTTTCTCCTCCTAACTCCGGAACTACTATTATGGCGACCAACTCTTCCGTCAGATTTCTTTCGTATAGAATTTTACTTTCGTCCCTTTTACAAAAGAAGACAATATCTTTTTTAGAATTTTTTATAAAATTCCTATTAGACAAGCAAAATTCCACAACCTGACTCTGAGTCAACCATTTCCATTCGTTGTCCATGGGCAGAGAATAAAAAACGTCCTTCATTGTTTCCGCATTGTTTATTTGATATGCGGCAACTTTTTGTTCAGGAGATGGTAGTCCTGGATTCTTGACCATGCTCAATTTTTCGTATTCAGCCTTCCATCCAGTGTGCCAGGGATAGGCAACTGTCTTCATGGAATTTTGAACATTTGCTGTGCCATCCAAAGGACGGAGTAAGCTGTTGTCTAAATCAGAGCCCGACATCAATTTAATTTCCACAGATTTCTCTGCTTTTACGGTTGTTGCCGGAGTGGTTGAACGATGGCCAGATTTGCTTTCGCACGATGAAAGAATAAATAAAGAAACGCATACAAACACAAAAACTACTAACTTTTTCATAATTTTTCCTTTTTTGAAGTTTATAATATAAATAATTGGACTAATTACTAAATTCGCCTTCCACTAACTAGCAGATTTAGACAAACTTGGTAATTAATCCAATATAAACTTATTTTTCAACGAACTATTCTAATAGACACATTATATCATATCAGTCAACACTTGTCAAGAGTAAGAAAAAATGGTCTACCCGCTAAAAATCAACGTAAATATGCACGTGCATTTACGTTTACCCCGATAGTTTAAAATACCTTTGACCATTCTTTCGGTCAAACTTGGTCAAACCCTGTTTTGCCATAATCTACAGGTAAA
>JBAZBP010000005.1:0-40339 GCA_041671365.1 Patescibacteria group bacterium | reverse complement strand
TACGGTGGTGGTTTTGGGTGATAATAATGGCTCTTTATATGGTACTCCACTCTCAACTTTTGTTAGTACTAATGTTACTGCTAACAGCTTATGGGGTGGAACTAAAAATGGAACTATCTGGAATGGTGATGCGGGAGTAGGGAATGTCGGGATTGGGACGACGGCACCAGTACAGAAGTTTGTTGTTAATGATGTTAATACAGTTACTAATTCGTGGGGGAATGTCTTTATAGGAACGACGGACACACAGGCAATAGATAAAGGAGGCTCCTTAACTTTAGGTGGTGTTTATACTGGTACAACTATGGTTCCATTCGCAGGAATTGCTGGTAGAAAAACAGATGGCACAGATGCAACCACTAATGGATATTTAGCACTCTCCACATTAAGGTCTGGTTCTATAACAGAAGCAATGAGAATAACAAACACAGGCAAAGTCGGAATTGGGACTACTAATCCGACAAGCAAGTTATATGTTGCTGGTAGTGCGTACTTTCAAGGTGCTGATCAGACTTTCATAGTTGATGCTGTGGGTGGAGGAGATAAGAATATGTGGATAGGAGATTATGCTACACCGGCAAATACAGCTGGTATATATCTTAGATCAACGACTAATTCATATATACGTACTGCCGGGGGATCTTTGAATTTATTTCCTGCAGCATCTGGAACGACTGGCATGACAATACTTACTGGCGGCAACGTCGGCATCGGTACCACTGACCCCACCACCAAACTAGAAGTTGGCGGTGTAAATTATATTAAGTCTTACGCCGCTACAGTCAGTAGTCTGGGTGCCTCCGGCAACGTGGTGGTTATGGCCGATAATAATGGCTCGCTCTTTTCTACTTCTACCACCTCATTCATTTCTAATAATAGTCTTGATCTTTGGAAGGGTACCAAAAATGGAACTATCTGGAACGGTGATGCCGGGTTGGGGAATGTGGGGATAGGTACCACAAACCCGATTACAAAATTAAATTTGGCTAGTGGTTCAACAAGCAAGGTGGAGCAATTATTGGGTTCAAACAGTGTGGCGGCAGGAGCGGTGATTGCTTCTATTAGTGCAGCTTATCAAGCAAGTAATTTTGTAACATACCCAACTCATAGAACGGCAAGTATTGATTTTTTGAACGGCCCAATAACTTATAGTGTAGGAGGTCAAATAGTATTTAATACAGGTTCTTTGTCAGATAACACCACCAATGCTCCAGTTGAGGCGATGAGAATACAAAATGGCAACGTCGGCATCGGAATGACGAATCCTACTTATAATCTTGAGGTTAACGGTAGCGCTAAATTCTCCAATATTTTCATGAATTATGGCCAAATTTTCTCTGCCGCTCTTAATTCCAGCGGTGGTGGCGGGCAGAATACTGGCTATCTATCCCCAGACATTTTTGCTTATGCTGATAAGATATATACTGTAGGCGCTACCAATGTCACTAACTCCTCTTATTTGTTTGATTTGAATGCCAGTTTAGCTATTATCAATCGCGCAGTCGGAGACGGTGTGATCACTATCGATTACGGTTCGAGTCGCTATTATGATACCGGTCTGACCATTAATTTTGACCGTCATGGTAATTACTCCTATGCGCAAAATGTCCATGTTGAGTATTCTTCCGATAATGTTGTTTGGACTGATTGGGTGAATACTACCACCAACGCTGATAGGACTCTCTACCAGTCTGGTTTTCTTCCTCTCCATCGTTATCTGCGTGTTACTCTCGGAAACCCGAATGATGGTGCGCGTGATATCGGAATTGAATCTTTGAGCTTATATAACGATACCTATGCCTTTACATATAATGGGACTCTGTCCCAGAGTGGAGGCACACTTTATGGCGGTATTAACTTTAGTGGCGTCACTAACGATATAACTTCTGTTTCCGGACAGCACATTGCTATCATGCCGGGAGGCACTGGCAACGTCGGTATCGGCCTAACCAACCCGGCTACTAAATTAGACCTAAGCGGCGGTGCTAATTATCTTAAAACTTATGGCGCCACAGTTACCAACCTAGGTTCAGCTGGTACGGTGGTGGTTTTGGGTGATAATAATGGCTCTTTATATGGTACTCCACTCTCAACTTTTGTTAGTACTAATGTTACTGCTAACAGCTTATGGGGTGGTACCAAAAATGGAGCTATTTGGAATGGTGATGCCGGGTTGGGGAATGTGGGGATTGGGACGACGAATCCTGCCTACAAATTGGATGTTTCTGGTGTAATAAATGCAGGGTCATCCGTTTTTTCAGATTATACTGGAGAAAGTGGTTATAGATTAAAAGTGAGGGATTATGGAGGCACTGCTAACGATGCTGGAATTGGCATAGAAGCTGATTTGGGTAAAATGTGGTTCAATAATGTTGCCGGAGGTGGATATTACTTTAGCGATGGTACTAATGGACCTAAATTAACAATTCTTGGAACCAGTGGCAACGTCGGAATTGGGACGACGAATCCTGCTACCAAACTACAAGTCGTTGGCGGAGATATACAAATGGATAATGGGAAAGGGTTGTATTTCTTCACTGCAGGTAGTGGCACAGCAGCTACAAATAATGGAATCACTGGAAGCGACTCTACGGATGTATTAACTTTTAGAACTGCGGGTCAAGATAGAATGACAATAAAAACCGGCAATGTCGGCATCGGGACGACGAATCCATTAGCACAGTTGAATGTGGCAGATAGTTCTGCTACAGCCGGTGTTAAAACTGTTTTAATAATTAATAATCAGAAAACTGCGGCTATCGGCGATGGAGCGCGTTTAGAATTTAGACACAATAATGATGCTCAACCGACTAGTCAAATATTTAGTCAAATGTTAAATGCGGGTGATCTGACGTCAAGTTTAAATTTTGGATCAAGGTGGTGGAACGGGACGAATTATACAAACACTGACATGACTTTATCATTTGGCAATGTCGGTATCGGCCTCACTAACCCCGCTACTAAATTAGATCTAAGTGGTGGTTCTAATTATCTTAAGACTTATGGTGTTACCGCCACTAATTTAGGTGCAGCCGGGACGGTTGTGGTTATGGCTGATAACAATGGTTCTTTATATAGTACTCCACTTTTAACCTTTGCTAGTACTAATAGTTTATGGGGTGGAACCAAAAATGGAACTATCTGGAACGGTGATGCCGGGTTGGGGAATGTGGGCATTGGGACGACGGGGCCGGGACTAGAACTACAAGTTGGCAACTCTGCTGTTGGCTCAGATAATTATAATGCAAGAATTGGTCTTGGCGTTGATGGAGCTCTGCAATACATTTCGGCTAGAAACCATAGTGCAACAGACACCGGTTTAGCCTTTTGGACATCCGTAGGGGGTGGGGCAACTGCCACAGAAAAAGTTAGAATAGATAAAAACGGCAACGTTGGGATTGGAACGACGAGTCCGACTTATAAATTAAATGTTTCTGGAGGGCCTGGTTTTGTCGCCAGATTCCAAAGCGCGTCAACTGCTGAAAAACTGGATGTTTATACTGGGAGCAACTATTCAATACTTCAGGACCAAAGTGGAAATCAAGCGGGTTGGTTTAATGGTCAATATTATATATCTACTGGCGCAGGTACTGAGGCAATGAGAATAAACAATGGCAACGTCGGGATTGGGACGACGAATCCGACTACTGCACTAACGATAAGGAAAGCTATTGATTCGAGTACTTATGGTGCAGGAACCCGGATGATAGATTTTAAATCTTATTATCCGGGTTATGATCTTGAGACTGTGAAAGCATCTATATATGCTGGCGTGTCAAGCCAAACAACGCTACAGACAACTAGAGGATATTTAGCATTTTTAACTACTCCACAAGATTCCTCAACTCCAACAGAAAAAATGAGAATAGAATCAAACGGTAATGTCGGCATCGGCCTCACCAACCCGGCTACTAAATTAGACTTAAGCGGCACGTCTAATTATCTTAAAACTTATGGCGCTACGGTCACTAATTTAGGTGCAGCCGGTGCCGTTATAGTCATGGCCGATAATAACGGCAGTCTTTATTCGGTCACTCCTACTACATTTTTTGGTACTAGCACGACCAACTTTTTACCCTTGGCCGGAGGAATAATGAGTGGCGCTATCGATATGGGCGCTGCCAAAAATAATATAAGCAATGTCGGTACTTTGACTGCCGCTAAAATAACCGCTTCCACTTTCGATCCTTTATATACAATTAACGGCGTGAACTATTCTACTTTCGCTCCGGCGATTTCCGGTGGCGTGCGCGAAGAATATGTCGGTAAAATAAAATTAGAAAAAAAGAACAAATCCGGAGAATTCGAGGCCACGATTAATTTTTCCGAAGTACCGGAAGGCAGCGATCTCTGGCTTTGGCGTAAAGTTGTGGAATTTAATAAAGATAATATTGATATAGCCATTACTCCTTATGGCGGTTTTGCGCAGGTTTACTATTTGATTAATGGAAATCATTTAATTTTCCGTTCCGACCGATCCGCGGAAATTTCTTATCGCTTAATCGGCCGGCGTTTTGATTGGCGAAATTGGCCGTCACGATCGGAAGATCAGACGACTGAGGGGGTAGAAATAAAATAAGAAATAAAATAAGATATTTTAAAAATATTAAAATAGTGTTATAATAAAATTAAAGGAATAAAATATTTAAAATAAACAGGCGTTGTTGCGGCTTTGTCCGTGAACGCTTTAATCATTAAAATATATGGACAACAAAGTTGTAAACAACAAAAACCAAAAACTCTGGATACTTTTAGGGGTTTTGGCCGTCATCGTCGTTATCATTATTGTGGCCGCTTCTCAGGGCAAGCAGGGCGCTAATGCTCCGACCGGCGCCGATCAGGCTTCCGATCAAACATCGACCGGAACTTCCGGTCAGACCGGTACTACGACCGCCCCCAGCGCCGCGGTTACGGCTGTCGACGTGAAAAGTCTCGCTCCTGCTTCGACAACCAATGCGGTCGGTAAAGAAGTTGTTTCTTTGAAAGGTGCCGTTGTTGTCGCTCCCGGCGCCAATCCGATTACCGTCGACAAAAAGGTTGTGACCTCGGAGGGTAAACAGACCGATAATTCCGCTCAGCCGATGTCCGACAGCGCCCCGAAACAGACCGGTTTTTTAAATAAAGACACGCTGCCGACCACTTTAATTAATATTAGTGTCGGAACAGCTTTCACGCCCAATAAGTTTACGACTAAGGCCGGCGCGCCGACCTCGTTTTCTTTAACCGGTGTCGATAGTTATTCGCATGTTATCGCTTTCGATGACCCCGTTCTTTCCGCTATTGCTATTTTAGTCGGTCCCGGACAGACTAAAGCGATTACTTTTAATGCTCCGGCTAAACCGGGCACCTATACTTTCCGCGATGCTTCTCCTGCTCAGACCGGCAAAGGCGAGATGATTGTCCAGTAATTCGTTTTAAATTGTTTTCAAAAATATTTAAAAACATCCGCGGTGGCGGATGTTTTTGCTTTAAATATATGTTATAATATAGAAAATTGATTCCGTCTTTATGACCAAGAAGCATTACCGTTTTTTACTGAAAAATATATTTTTACTTATTTTATTCGCGATTTTTTGTGTCGCCTTGTATTTTTTAGTTTATTATTTTTTTCGGCAAATGGCCATAAAAAAAATTCCGGTGCCGGCAGAGACTCTATCGGTCGCGGAAGAGCCGGAAAGGCAGCCGGCGTTTTCTCATTTACCCCCCGCGGTCGCTGTTTCGACTTTTATTTCCGAACCGTTAAATATTCCCGAAGTAATTCCGACCGGCCCCCCGTCCGTTGTCGATACCTCTACTGACGGATTGCCTTCTGCCGCGCTTGATCTTTCCTTATTTACTATTTCCGATAATTCGGTTTCCGGCAGTTCAAGCGCTTCTTTATCATTCGGATCTTTTCAAGAGAGTTTTGTCGCTCCGACCAATATCGATTCCGCCCAGACTACTTTATATCGCGACAACCGTGCGGCCGCCATGTTTTTTACGCCCGATTATTCCTGGGAACCGGCGACCGGCGTGTTGGTGAATCTGTTTAAGGACAATTTCAGCTCCTTAAAATTTAACGATTTTAATGGTCCGTACGAGGATGAGCGTTGTCTCGGCGATAATTGTTTAGTCCAGAAAAATCTTGATATTTTTTATAATAATCATCTTTTAGCTTGGCCGACGGAACTAAGCGGTTCCGCCGTCGTTGCAGTTTCGATTGGGGCGCTAACTAAAAATTGGTTGGCGGGCTTCACTATTAAAGAGGGAGATAGTTATACCGGCCGAGTTTTTTATTTTGACGGAGAAAAATTTATTCCGTTGACGCTGCCGGCCAAAATTTCCTCTCCGGTTTTCGGGCTTTTCGGTTTCGGCGGAGAAGAAGCGGATTTTTTTGTAATTTATGGCGCCAATAATGCCGCCGCTTACCGCGTTCGAGGAGAAAATGTTAGTAATATAAGTCGCTGGTTTTCTGCTCGTTTGATGGTTAATGGTTTTAAACCGGAAATTATTAGAATCGACCGGGGGAGTGATATTGTCTGGTATATTTATAGTTCAACCTTGCACCGTCCGCAGCTGATAAAGCTCTGGCAGAATAATACGGCGGATATTGTCGGTGAAGCCGTCTTTGATAAGTTATTTAACGATTCTATGGCAGCGGTTGGTTTTAAGTTAGTTAACATTCAAAACGACGGTATTATCTTACTCGCCCGTTTACGAGCAGGAGACACGGACATTTGGCGTACTTTTATCGATCGGGGTTTTAAAAATACTCAGGCGGAAACTCTAGTAACTAATTCTATAACTCACGATGGCGCCGCCTCTTCGATAGTGATTGATAATATCGCTCGGGCTTATTTCGGCCTAGATCAGGGAAGCATTCAGCTTGTAAAGTTTTTGTTTTCCGGCGAAGGCGAAGCTTGGCGAACGATAGCTGTCGGCGCCGACCCCTATTTTTCTACCGGAAAAATAAAAAATTATCGTCTCAAGGTTGTTTTTTCCGCGGTGGCCGATAGATTTTATTCTCCTTTTTTAGACTCTGTTTTGTTTGATTATTATGCCAAGAAATTTTAGAATCCAGGTTTATATTAATTTACTTTATATTAAAATTAAGTTATAATTAAATTAAGATATAAATAGAATAAGTTATAATTATCAATAAATTATGGTATAATTATACAAAAATAAGAAGTATCTATTTAATTAATAAAAAATATATGCTTGAAAAATTTCGTATTTATTTTAGAACTCATCGCTCATTTTTGGTTGGCACCTCGGCCGCCTTTTTGTTTTTTTGTTTTTTAGTTATCGGCCCGCTTTTTGTCGAAGCGGTATTAACTTTATCTGATCAACAGAGTGCCGCAATCTTACAGAAAAATAGCGCCATTGAGGCGGCTATTTTAAACAATGATTATATTACTTGGAGTAGTTTAGTAAGCGATGATAACTTAAAATCTAAGATTAACGCCGGCAACTTTGTTCAATACGCCGATGCTTATCGTTTGCTGCAACAAGGAAAAGTAGAAGAAGCCAATATAATTAAAAAGCAACTCGCCCTAAAACAAAATTTTGCTGCGCTTGCCGTAAAAAGTCAGGCGATTGAGGCCGCTATTGATGGTAATAATTATACGGCCTGGCGAGCAGCCGTCGGTAACAGCGAAACGAAAGTTGACAGTAGTAATTTTACTGCGTATGTAGAGTCTTATAAGCTTATTAGGCAAGGTAATTTAGCGGTTGCTCAACCGCTTCAGAGAGTGATTGGATTGAGTCGAATTTCCGATGAAGCTTATTATAGTTCTAGCCGTTAAATTGGGTTTTTGTTGTTATTGCCATAGGATAAAAATAATTTGTTAATTTATAATAAATCAAGAAATTTAAAATATCTTGATGACTATTCCTGAAACTCTTCGGAGGCATTAAAAATCAAGTGGTTTGCGCTAAATAAGCCGCTAATGCCGGTGACGTAAAAATTGTTTGATTATTGGTCAGTCTTGACCAAAGGGCCAAGGCCCTTTGGTCAAGACCAACTCTTATAAATAAATCATGGTCGTCCGTTAAGGTCCGGCCAGATCAGGAATAGTCACCAAGATATTTTTATATGTTTGAAAAAATTATTGCTAAATCTAATCTCGAGACGGCTTATCTTAGGCTAGCCGAACAAATGGAAGAGGATGGGCGAAGCGGTCGTTATTGCGGTTGGGATAGTCTTAAACTTAACGATTTAGAAATTTTCTCGACTAAGGTTTTGAAAGAAGCTCGTCAGGAAATGATTGATTTTAAACCGATTGCCCCTGCGATTTTAGTTCGAATTCCTAAAAAGAATAAACCTCAGAAGACCCGAGAAATTCATATTTATAATCTCAAGGACAGGATAAAAGCTCAAGCAATTTATCAGATAATCGAGCCAAGTATTGATGCTTATCTTTCTCCTTGGCTCTTTTCTTATCGCGTTTCCCATCCTAGCTATTTTGCGGCGCGGAGTACTGTTCGACACTATAAGAGATATTTTAAAAGAGATTTTGTTTTAGTGGCCGATGTGGCCGATTATTTTAATCATATTGATGTTGATATTCTTTTGAGAAAGCTTATCCCTCTTAATTTTTCGGAACCGGTTTTAAAACTTATAACTCTATTTATTACTAACCAAAAAATTCAGGATGGTCGGATAATCAAGCCCGCCAAAGGCTTAATCGCCGGCACCCCGCTTCTTCCGATGCTGGCCAATCTTTATCTGGACGATTTAGATAAATATTGCGGCCCTCGGGTTGATTTTTATCGTCGGGTGGGCGATGATTTTATACTTTTTGATCAAAGAGAGGAACGTTTGCAATCAGTTTATGATTATCTATTGGAAGAAGTTAAGTGTTTAAGACTAGAAATGAACATTCAAAAGACTAAATATATTAGCGCCCAAGAACCGTTTAATTATTTAGGATATACGTTTGTTAACGGTTCTATTCGTTTGGGTCAAAGTTTTGTTAGATATACTCTAAAACGCTGGCGGGCGCAATTTAGCTTTAATAGTTCTCGAAGCGAATATTATAAAATAAACAAACTTCGTAAAGGTCTTAAACGACCGGAAACCAATCTTAATAATGATTTTTTTCAACTCGCGGAGGAGAAAAAGCTAGTAACTGACACCGCTCAAGTTCGTCGTTTCTCGGAAGCATTTTTTAGAATTTTAACTCGTTATTTTTTTGGCGTGTATTCTCCAAAGAATCGACGCCTTTTAAAGAACAAGTTAAAAGGCATGAAGTTAACTTCAATTTATAAATATTTTTTAAACTCTCAATATGGCCCTGGAAAAAGAGCAAATTAAATTATTGCGTCGTCGTCGCGGAGAACGTTGGGATAATATTCGATTGCGGCCGACTAGAGAAAACATAGACTATCTAAAAGATTTTTTTTGGCGTCATAAAAAGCTGGCCTCGTTAGCAATTTCTTTTTTATTAATTCAGGCTTTAGCGGAAATCGGTTTAATCTTAATAAGCCATAATTACTTAAAAAATAGTGCTCATTTTTCCGGCGTGATAAATAATCGTGGCCTCTTTTTGTTTATCTTTTTTGGAGCCTTATTGTATTTATTCTCATCATTCGTCGCCATAAAATCGGAGCGGACCTTTGTTATTAAGTTAATTAATGAATTACGTTTAAAATGGTTTAAATTATCATTATATCATCCGGACACCAAGATAAATCTTGAAGACAAAGGCTCGTTATTGGCCAAAATTTCTTATCATCTACCACTCTTGGCTACCGGCTTGACCAATTGTATAACCGGATCAATTCGCTGGGCCCTTTTGTTGATTATCTTAATTTTTTTAAGTTTCGTTTTTGGTTTAAAGTTTTTGTGGTTAGCTTTATTGGCTTTATTTATTAGTGGCTTGATTGCTGCCAGTGCTTTTTATATTTCTTTAAATTATGTTACCAGAGAAACAACTTTTTTTTCTCGAATAATTAAACTGGTTGATTTTTCTCTGTCGGATTGGAGCTTTACTAAATCTTTCGGGCGCGAGAGAGAAGCCTTAAAAGATTTTAATAAATTAGTGGATATAGATTCCTATTTTCGAGTTCGACGCGATCTTTGGCTGCGATTTTCTTCAAGTTTTGTTTTTGTGATTTTAATTTTTTTAAGTTGGTTGGTTAGTTTATATTATCAGTCACTGACCACTTTTTTTTCAGCCGGGGCTGATGGTCGTTTTATTTTAATAATATTTTCTATTTATTTTTCTCGTTTGTTATATGAGGGGCTGCAGGTTGGTCTTTATTCTGTTCCGTTTACTTTAGGTCTGGCGCTCGGCATTCCGACAAAAGGTCGTCGCGCTCGAGCTAGCTATTCGCAGCCGCAATTTAAAAAAATAATTTTTCAAGTAGCTAAGGCAAGACTTTTTAAGAATTCGCCTCATTATAAAAACCTTAGTTTTTGTTTTCAAGTCGGCGGGCGTTATTTAATAAGTGCCGCGCCGCGTATCGGTAAAACTATTTTAGCTCGTCTTTTTGCGGGTACCGGTCGATATGCGCACCGCGCCTGGATAATTAAAACTGATAAAAAAAGATTTTTCTATAATGATTTCTTTTCAGTTTATACCGGTTTTTATTATATTGATCCGAATTTTACCAGCGATCGAACGATATTAGAAGTGGCTTTAGGGCAAGAAAGGATTAGGATTAAGGAAGAGGATTTTACGTCTCTATCTAATCTGATTAACTCTCGAGAAGAACTGCGCGGTATATTTTTTGAACGGGAAGATTGGCGTTTGAAGGCTAGCAAGTTTACGACCAATGCTAAAAATATTTTGTTGCTGCAAATTCTTTATTGTTTAAGGAAAAAACCATTTTTAATTACGATTGATAATTATTGGTTGGATCGCCAAGATCCGGAAATTGATGTTTTATTGCGTCTTTTAGCGCGAGAATTGCCAAAAAGTATTTTAGTTTTTTTTGCCAGTACTAAACGCGATGTCCTGCCTTATGATGAATATTATGAAATTTAAGCAGAAAAAATTTGGGCGGATATTTTTTTATTTTTTAGTATTCTTGGCCGCTCTTTTTGTGTTGGCCGTATTAACGAGAGAGCTTGGTCGTCGGCTTTCCGGTTTTATTATTGCTTCTGATCAACCCGCTCGAACGATTGAAACTTCGCAGCCGGTTGTGGCTGATATATTCTTTAGCAATGAGCCGGATACAAACGGAGTTAAACTAAGTAGTGCGGATTTTCTTAAGTTAATAACTACCGAAATTGATCAGGCCAAAAAGACTTTAGAAATTGCCGTTTATTCCGTTAAGTCGGCCTCAATAAAAGAAGCAATTTATCGCGCGGCCCGGCGCGGCGTCAAAGTAACTTTAATTTTAGATTTTCGCAAAGCCGCTATTCATAATCAATTTTTTTATGACTTACCGCCGGAAATAAAGCGCTTAGATCTCGGTTCGGATAGTTTAAGTTTAAATGATGTTACCTTGATGCATCATAAATTCGCGATTATTGATCGCGGCGCAGCTAACGAGAAACTTATTTTTGGATCTTTTAATTGGACGGAACTCCAAGCCGTTTATGATCGAAGTTATATTCTCGTAACCGCCAACCACGAATTAGTAGCCAGTTTCGGTCGAGAATTCGAACGCCTCGTTAGAGGCGAGGGAGAAAAAAATAAATTAGCAAATGTTAATTATCATCCCTGGGACTTAAACATGAAAACCGGCGCCTATGCTTATGAAGTTTGGTTCGGTCCGGGTTGGACGGAGAATGGCTTTAATAAACGCATCAGCGACTTATTAAAAGAAGCTAAGAGTAATATAAAAATAATGATTTGGGATTTTACCGATTCCTCTTTGGCGAAAGAAATTCTGAGTCGAGCTCGTGCCGGCCTAAAAGTTACCATTCTGGCCGATAATTTTAATTTTTATAGTACCAGTTCCGTTTTTCAACTTCTTAATAAAATTAAAGCCGAGGAAAAGTTAACTACCCTGGAAATTTTAAATGACGTAGCCTTTTCGCCGCCGGCATACTCAACCAGGACAATTAACGGTGACGCTGAACTTGATCCTTTTCTCCATTACCATGTCTTAATAATTGATGATAAAAAAATATTATTCGGTACTAATAATTGGAGCCGGGGCGGTTCTTATTCAAACGATGAAGCGGTTATGGTTAGTGACGATCCTAAAATTATCAGTCGTTTCCTTGATTCTTTTTCTTATAACTATCAGATTAATAAAAATTATGTTTCTCGCTAGGACATAATTAGCTCAAAAAGGCTTGTTCGTTATCGGTAAAAAGTGGTATAATTAAAATAGAAAAATATAATAAAAAATAGTCGAAATCCTATCTATAATTTTATCGTAAAATTATATGTTTAAAAAAATAATCTGGCTATCCGCAGTTTCCGCTTTTATAATTCTGGCCGGATTTTTTGTTGCTCAAGCGGCTCCGAATTTTATAGTTTCTACGAGTTTTCCCGGTAGCGGTATCTGGAATTCTTCCGGAAACGTCGGTATCGGTAAAACTAACCCTCAAGGTTTGTTACATGTTTATTCAACTGCTTCTTCCGCTGACGGTCTGGTTGTGTCTAATAATGGTTTTGTTGGCGTTGGCACAAGCATTCCCAATAACCCGCTTCAGATCGAAACTAGCCGTGGAGCTATTGCCTTTTTCAAAAGTACTCTCAATAATGGTGTCTATGCCGGATATATAGGAAACGGTGCTACTTTTTCCGGTGAAGAATTTGGTTTATATTATGCTTTAAACGAAGCCCGTCTCGCCGTCTATGATCAAGCCAACTCTTTAATGTTGTATGGAGGCGACTCTGTCGCTGCCCCTCGTTTAGTTATTAATAATAATAACGGCAACGTCGGCATCGGCACCACTAACCCCACCACTAAATTAGACCTAAGCGGCGGCTCTAACTATCTTAAAACTTATGGCGTTACCGCTACTAATTTAGGTTCGGCCGGTACGGTTGTAGTTTTAGGTGATAACAATGGTTCTCTATACAGTACCCCTCTTTCAACTTTTGTTAGTACTAATGTTACTGCTAATAGCCTATGGAGTGGTACCAAGAATGGAACTATCTGGAACGGTGATGCGGGAGTAGGGAATGTCGGAATTGGGACGACGGCACCAGGGGCGAAGTTGGATGTTGATGGTATAATGTCGCAAAATGATACTTATAAAGATAGTCAAAAAATTGCTCTTGGGGCTACCTCTAATGGTAAATGGTATAAAATACTATCAGTTCCTATGGGAACAAGCGTCACTTATGATACTACGGTGTATCGAGTTGACATCAGATATTATCCGGCAGGCGGCATTAATACAGGGTATTCTTCCCAGGTTAATATATATATAAGAAATCAGGGGGGCGTACAATCATATTATTGGAACTGGCAAGGCTCAGGAGGTAATTTAAAATTACAAGCATATCCAGATTCTCATACTCTCGAACTTTATGCTTACAGCCCACAAGTGTGGGGCTTTATACAATCTTCTATCGAATACTCTGGCGAAAATTTAGGTAGTCTGACCCCAATTTTAACTACATCGCCAATTGAGATTGCTAACTCTGACCAAGGCGCGGCCGTTCCTTACGCTGGTAATTTTATAGTTCAACAGGGCAACGTCGGCATCGGGACAACGAATCCGGGGGCTAAATTAGACGTAAGAGGAGGGGCAACTTTTACGAGTGGTATTAGTTTATCAGCTACTACCACCCCGCCAGCTAATTTTTTATTTGTTCCGTTTAATAGCGGGGTTGTTATGGCTTTACCAGAAAGCGATCCTTGGGGACATTTTTTTGGAACAGTTGCCGGTAATCCTTATGATTTCTTTTTAGATAATAGAAGCGTAGATACTTCCGCGGCATTTAGATTTAGAACTATCACTGCGGATTTTGTGTGGCACGATAGATTGGTAATTAAAAATGGCGGCAACGTCGGCATCGGGACGACTGGACCTACTACAAAGTTAGATGTAGCTGGTTCATTTAAAAATTCTTTGTCCACGACTCATAGTCAACTCGGTGGTGCTGGCAATGTCATCGTTATGGCCGATAACAACGGCAGTCTATACGGAAGCACCAATGTTCTTACCGGATCCGGTGTAGCAAATTATACGGCTCGGTGGACATCTCCTTCAAATTTAAGTACTGGAGCTTTATATGATAACGGTACGAATGTCGGGATTGGGACGACGAATCCGCTTCTTCCTCTACACGTTTCTAAAACTTATTCTACCTCAATCGCCGCGGCTAGAATTGATAATGGAGTTGCCACTGCCTATCAAGGGGGGCATGATACCGCGCTTATTGTTCAGCCAGATGTTCCCGCCCTTAGATTAATTGAGACTAACACTGGAGTGCAGGCGACACAGCAGGAATTATCTTTAGCGGTTGGCGATAATAATGCCGTCATAAGATCAAGCGCGACTGCTGTTAATGGTTTGAGTATTATGGTTAACGCCTCTCCCGGAGCTAGCGGATATAACCCGGGAGTAGGAACATTGGGTATAAAAATATTAAATACTGGTTACGTTGGCATCGGAACAGCAAGTCCGGCCAGAAAATTAGAAGTAGCGAATGGTGGCGCTTATCCTTTTAGGATGACAAATGGCGGAAATTATTTAGAGTCATATATTGACAGCACCTGGTCAGAATGGATGACAAATTCATCGGCATTTTATGTAAATAAAGATTGGTATATTGACGGAAGGATGTGTTTATATGGTCGAACCAGTTGTCTTAATGATACCCCGACATCATATGGTAGCTTTGGATTAACCGGAGCAAAGGCCGGATATTATGGAATACTTTTTGGTCAAGGCGCCGGTAATGCCAATATTATGTATGACAGTAGCGGTAATGGCGGCATATATTATCAGAACGTAGATTGGTCGACATATTATCTCGCCAGTAGTCGTCGTATGCAGATTAATACATCTTCCGATTTGGGCGCCAACCTTGGTGTCGCCGGTTCGTTTAAAAACACTACGGCTACGACTCATAGCCTGCTCGCAAATTCCGGCAACGTCGTAGTTATGGCCGACAATTCCGGTACACTTTACACTGCTACTGTTGCCGGAGCAACTAAAACAGTAGCTTCAAATTGGGGTTACTATGTCGACACCGGCATGGGTGCTTATGGATCGAATATTATTAATGTTCGAGTTACGGGAGGAAACTCTAATTGGAATGGCAGCTTTTTGGTTCAAGGGGAAAATTCTTATACTCCGACAGAGTTATGGAATAATGCTAAGCTTATAAGTTGGGCCGGCTATAATGCCTCGGTAGATGATGTTGCGGTTCGTATAATGTCGAACACTGCTCCAACTACTTATGGTGGCCATTCTATTGTTTTAAAATTAGCCGTCCCGGTGTCATCGGCTGTTACCGTTTATATTACGGCCAATGGAACTTCTGCTGGTAGTCTGAATCCTGTCAGTAGCGCCGGAGCTCCTTATACTTATACCATGACGACCTCTGCCGGCACATATCAGATTTATCAAATGACGAGTGGAAATGTCGGAATTGGAACGACGGGGCCATTAGTCAAGACTGATATTATTGGTCTCGGGGGTGTACCAGCTACAAGCGGGACAGTTCAACAAGGAGCTTTAAGATTAGAACAAGGATCTAACACAAATGTTCTTGATATGGGAACAATAAATTCAAGTCCTTGGACAGCTTGGATTCAATCGACCGATAGAGGTAGTCTTGCCTCAAATTATCCTCTATCTTTAAATCCAAATGGCGGCAACGTCGGGATTGGAACGACGGCGCCGGGCGATAAACTAGAAGTTACCGGCGGAATTAGAACAACATCTTTGGGCCAATCGATTGGTGCTCGTTATCAAGCTGGCAATGATAACTACTTGACTTCTATTATGTGGAATAGTGTGGCTGGTGGAGTATTAACTCTCGGTAATAATGGTATTAATGAAATAAGAGGTGGGCGCACGAACGCTGGAGGTTATATTAATTTTATAACTAATAATACTGCCGCTGATAATGTTGCTAATAATGGTACTGTAGCTATGACTTTAGTCGCTTCCGGCAACGTCGGCATCGGGACGACTGGACCTACTACAAAGTTAGATGTCGCCGGTTCATTTAAAAATAGTGGAGCCACGACTCATAGTCTTCTTGGCGGCGCCGGTAATGTTATGGTTTTAGCAGATAATTCGGGCGGACTTTATGCTGGCCCACTAATATCGGGAACCTTTTTACCCTTGGCCGGAGGAACAATGAATACCGGTGCGGCTATTCATATGAGTGGTGTTCTTGATGGAGTCACAACACTAGGTGTTACTAAAATAAACGCCACCACTATCGATCCGCTTTATTCTCTTAATGATGTAAATTATGCGACTTTTGTATCTTCTATCGCCGGCGGCGTCAAAGAGGAATATGTCGGAAAAATTACGATAAATTCTCGAGCTGTTAACAATGAGTATGAAAAAGTAATTGATTTTTCTCGCGAGCCGGAAGGATCCGACCTTTGGGTTTGGCGGCAAGTTGTCGATTATAATTATGAAAATATTGAAGTATTGTTTAGTCCCTATGGTCAATTTGCTAGGGTTTATTACGTCATAGAAGGTAATAAGTTAATTTTCCGTTCGGATAAGCCGGTTACCTTAGCTTATCGTTTAGTGGGACGGAGATTTGATTGGCGCAAGTGGCCGACTAAAGCTCTGGATCAGACGGAATCGGGAATAAAAGTAAAATAGAGGAAGAACAAACTCGATAAACATCCGCCGGTAATTTAAGGTGGGTGTTTTTTGATAAAAATAAAAACCCCTATTCGGGAAAAGCCTAAAATATATGGTATAATAAATTAAAAGGAATTAGATTTTTATTATGCCTAAGTTGTCGCCGGATAACCCTCGATTGATTTCGAAATCGAATCGTCATAAGAAAATAATTTTTTCTAAAATTATTTTTTGGGTATTGACCGTTATTTTTTTGTTTTGTTTGTATGTCGCGACTTATTTTGTCGCTCGTTACTGTTTTAGTCGCCCGTCCAAGCAAATTTTATCTTCTTCCTCCTTAATTTCGTCAACCTCGTCAGTCCGCTCGGACTCCCTACCTTCTTCGACTCCGTCGAATACGTCGAATACGCCAACTGCGCCGACTACTCTAATCTCTTCGATAATTAATTTTTTTGCCCCTTCGGATAAATCGGATGATTCGAGTGAGCCGACATCTCCCGATTCTTTACCGTCGGCCGCTAATTCATTCGTCAATGATCAGTCAAATTTTTCTGACCCGGATTGGACGTTAACTTTTGGCGTTTACTCTGATAACTTTCCTAATTCAGTTTATATAGATCAGTCGAGAACCACGCTCTATCAAGACGATTTAGCCACCGCCGTTTTCTTCCCGCCGGCTTATGATTGGCAAAACGCCGACAGTTCGTCTCGGATTTCGAACGCCGGTTATTTTTCCGGGCTCAGTTTTAATGATTTTTCCGGTCCGTATGGTGATCGGCGGTGTTTAGGAAATAATTGTTTAGAATTGAAAAATAGCGATTTATATTATAATGGAAAAATTTTAACTTTACCCGACTCTCTAATTTCGGCCAATATTGCCGCCGTTTCTATTTCCGCTTTAACTAAACGCTGGCTCGTCGGCGTGACGATTAAAGAGGGAGAAAAAAATTATCGCGGCCGAGTTTTTTATTTTGACGGTTCTAAATTTACGGAAATCATCACGCCCGCCCCCGTCATTTCCTCTTATTTCGGTCCTTGGGGTTTTGGCGGGGAAGAGTCCGATTTTTTAATTATTTATGGCGCTTATGAGGGGATCGCTTATCGAGTGCGCGGTAATAAGTTAACCGACATCAGCCGATTTTTTCCTATTCGGGCGATGAATAACGGTTTTAAGGCAGAAGTTATTAAAACTGTTTACGGCACAAATGTTAATTGGTATGTTTATAGCTCAACTTTAAATCGTCCCCGGTTTTTTAAATTATGGCAGAATCGCAGCCCGGAAATCGTCGGTGAAGTTTTTTTTCCGGATTTTTTTAATAATACCCCGCGTTCGGCGGCTTTTAAATTGTTAAATATTGATAATAAACATATCGGTCTGTTGGCGCAGATTAAGAGTGTCGCCGGTCAAACGACCGATAAAATTTTTACCGATTATGGTTTTAATAATAGTTCGACCGGAATTTTAACTACAGTTCCTGTAAGTAATTATACCGGTATCTCAAATATAATTATTAAAAAAATTTATGACGTTAAGTTAGATATTGATCCCGGCAGTCAGTCTGCGGTTCAGTATTTATTCTCGATTGGCGGTCGGGAGTGGCATTCGTTAGTTGGGGCCGATGGAACTGATTTTGCTATTCCGGCCGATCCTTTGTATCTAAAAGTTATTTTTTCGTCGTCAACCGATAAATTTTACTCGCCCTATCTGGATTCTATGTTGTTTAGCTTCTATTGGAAAAACATCGAAGCGCCATCATCGTCCTCGTCGATTCCTCCGGTTTCCTCTTCGGTTAAGGAGACCTCCACCGTTCCTTCCGCGAATTTAAATGTCTCCGAACCGGTTATTTCTGCTAATGAAACGCCTTTAAGTCCTCCAGTTAATCAACAACCCCCCGCCGCTCCTTTAATTCCCGCCGATGCTATAAGAATTAAAGTTTCCGCTGCCGGTTTTGTTCCTAATATCTTTTCTGTTAAGGCCGGTCAGTCCGTAACTTTAGCTATCAGCTCAGACGATAATAATGCCCATGTCTTTATTTTTCCTCGGGCTTCTCTAATAGCTCTAACCACGATGGTTTTAGGCAGCGAAATCAAAACCGTTACCTTCACCGCCCCCGCCGCCGGCACTTATAATTTTCGCGATGATATTCCTGAATTTCGGAATAATACCGGTGAGATGATAGTAAAATAAAAACAATATTAGGTACATTATTGCTATTATTTTTTATTTTTGCTATAATTAATTCAGTTATTAGTTAAAAATAACTAAAAAAAGAAATGAAATATTTAGATTTTCAAAATATTTTTAGTACGCGTCCTCTTATTGATGAGCGTGAAGTCAGGAGTATTTTTCCTGATTTTAGCCCCCGGCGTTTTTATGAATGGCAAAAAAGGGCGTATATAAAAAAGATCACTAATCGATTTTATGTTTTTTCCAATAAAAATATCGGTGAGAACGAGATCGGTTTTATCGCTAATAAATTATTAGAACCGTCTTATTTAAGCCTGGAATATGCGCTTCGTTATTATAATTTAATTCCGGAAATGGTTTATTTGATAACCAGCGTCAGTACCAGGAAAACTAAGAGGATTGAGACGCCAATCTGTAGTTTCCAGTATCGAACGGTCAAGGAAAATTTATTTTTTGCTTATAAGCTGATAAATTTCGGCGGCGTATCGTTTAAAATTGCCGAGCCGGAAAAGGCTTTACTCGATTTTTTATATCTGCGCAGCGATATCAAGAATGAGGACGATTTAGAAGAATTAAGAATTAATGCCGAAGTGTTTAAGGAAATAATTAACGCCGAAAAAATTAAAAAATATTTGGATATTTTTGATTCGATTTCTTTAGCTAATAAGTTTAAAAAATTAAATAAAATTTTGGAATCATATGATTAGTCTGAGTGAAATAAGAAAATATTATCCAGATTTTTCCGGCTGGGATCGCGGTATTTTGCGTGAATATTTGCAGTATAAAATTTTGGATATAATCTTTAAAAGCGAAATCAGTAATAAATTATCTTTTTTGGGCGGGACGGCTATTAAAATATGCTATGGCAGTTGGCGTTTTTCTGAAGATTTAGATTTTGATAATTTTGGCTTGACGGCGGCTGAATTTATTCGGTTATCGCAAATAATTAAAAAAGAACTGGAATTAGAAGGATATGAAACGGAAATAAAAAATGTTTTTAAGGGAGCATTTCGTTGTAATATTAAAATTCCTAAGTTGTTGAAGGTTAATGATTTAAGTGTTTTGGAGGGCGAGAAAATTTTAATTCAGGTAGACACGGCGCCGCATGATTTCGGTTATGAACCGAATAATTTCTTACTTCAGAAATTCGATATCTTTAGAAATATAAAATTAACTCCGCCCGATATTATTTTGGCGATGAAAATAGCGGCGATATTCGGCCGGAAGAGAATGAAGGGGCGAGATTTTTATGATTTAGTTTATCTTTTGGGATTCGCCGATTTTAATTATAAATATTTAAACTCTAAATTAGGAATTAAAGACAAAAAAGAATTAAAAGCGAAATTATTGAAGATGTTAACTAATCTTGATCTAACGATTATTGCCGAGGACGTTAGACCCTTTTTAATTAAGCCCGATGATCGGGAAAGAGTTTTGCGGTTTAAAGAATATATTACCCAAAGGCTGTAAAATAAAAACCCCCTATTCGGGGGAATTTATCGTCTTACAGGTTGCAATTTATTTTGATCAGTCTCGACAACTAATAATATTGTAGCAAGTGAATTTTTTTTAGTCAAATTTAGTGGGGTCCATGACGTTATCACCTGGGCGGGATAATTTGGCAGTTAACCACTGTGGACCCGCGGGGAATCGGACCCCGAAGACCAAGTTGTCGAAACTGGTCAAGCAACCTGCCGGGCCCACAGTAAAACTAATATAGCAAATTAGATGTGAAGAAAAGATAAAGTCTGTTTATGGTCAAATATCGGAGAAATGATAGTAAAATAATTTGTCTATATTTAAAAAAAATGCTATATTTAAAATGTAAAATGTGTTATATTTAAAATATAAAATCTCCTGTCATCCTGATCCGCCGGCTGGCGGAGAAGGATCTAATAATCCATATAATTATTCAAAATAAAAAATATGAACAAAAAAATTTTAACAATTGTGGTTGTCGTCGCCGTTGTTATTTTAGTGGCCATTTTAGCCTTAGCTCTGAATAATAATCCCGGTTTAAATAAAAATAATACTGCTGCTACCGATCAAGCTGATAATTCCGCTGTAACTGATTTGTCTAATACTCAAGCGGCTCAAGTCAGCCCCGGCGCAATGCCTCGGGATGAAGTAAAAGACCAGGCCTTAATTGCCGAAAATTTAAAAAATAAAACCGGCTCGTTAACTGCCGTTATCGCCCCTAGCGACAATTTAAGCGCGACGCCCGGTTCGCCGGAAGCGCCGAAACAGGAAGTCGTTACCAGTACCGATAAAATTCCCGCTAAAGCCATAAAAATTCAGATTTCGGCCGACGGCTTTAAGCCGAAAACCTTTAGCGTGAACGCCGGCCAGTCGGTCACCCTAGCTTTAACTTCGACTGATAATAATGCTCATGTCTTTATTTTTCCGACCGCTTCTTTAATGGCTTTAACCACGATGGTTTTAAACGGCGAGACCAAGACCATTACTTTTAACGCTCCCGCCGCCGGAACTTATAGTTTCCGCGACGATATTCCCAGCTACCGCAGTAATACCGGAGAAATGATTGTTAAGTAAATTATTATTATTTTGAAAAATAAATTTTTATGTTCAAAAAAATAACTATTTTTTTGGCTCTTGGCTTGATTATTTTTTCTAGTTTTTCGGTGGCGAGGGCGGTTGATATAATCGGTGGAACTAAAACGTATAACGCCGCTTATAATTCAAGTAATGTTTTATTAGCTACGCCCCCGGGAATACAGGTACCTTCTCCGGCCGCATTTTTACATTTTACTGGTGGTGCGTCAATTGCTCCTTATACCATGGAGAGAACTAGTTATGATTGGCCCGCTCCATATGGTATCGGTTGGAGTACGGGTGGTGAATCTGCCGGTATATTCCAAAAATTTGCCTCTAATGGATATTCTTTGGGTAAAATGACTTTTTATGTAAATAATGATGGAGCCGGATCATTCGCTTGGGTAACAGGAAACTGGGAAGGTACAACTCAAAATCCGAATGGTTCTAATAATTATAATAATGAAATAATGACTTTGTCGTCTGGCGGGACCCTAACGGCCACTACTTTTTCCGGATATTTAGCCGGTAACGCTCTTTCGGCTACCTATTTATCTGCTAATGGAGCTAATTGCGGTTCTGGCCAATTCGCGACCGGAGTTGATAATTACGGAGCTGCCGAAGGTTGTGCTGTGCCTGCGACTCCAAACACCTGGACTAGTAATTTATACATAAATAACACCTCGCCAACAATATATTTTCAAGACTCGGATCAACGTTCAGCCATGATTCATAATAATAGTAATGTTTTATATATTTTGACTGGAGCTGGAGTAAATAGCGGTACCTGGGGGATAAATGGTTCATATTGGCCGTTAGAGGTTAACTTAAATACTGATGCTTTAACTTTTGGAGGTCCGGCATATTTTATGGAGGGGAATGTTGGGGTGGGAACGGCCAATCCTTTAGTCAAATTACATATTCAGGCTGCAACATATAGTGTTGCACCTGCAAACACCGGAACAACGGCTACAGGCAATTTTCGAATTAATGATGCTTCTAATATTGCTATGGATTTTGGGTCAATTAACTCTCCACCATATCCTGCATGGGTACAGGTTCATGATTCTTCTATCCAGTCTGTCAATTATCCATTAGCTTTACAACCAAACGGCGGCAACGTCGGAATTGGGACGACGGCGCCGGGACGGAAATTGGAAGTTAAAGACGGTGCTTTAATGGTATATAACGCAGCTGATAATCCATTTATTTACTTAAAGGCTGGTCATGCTTCAAGTTATTATCCGCATATTAGTTTTTTAAATTCAAGTGATTCTGTAACACAACAAATAGTTGGTAGCCCGTCAGGTGGCAATTTATTATTTGATTCTACCGGAGGATGGGTATTTAGGAATGCTATTGATGGTGGAACAACCGTAGTTACGATTCAAAACGGCGGTAACGTTGGAATTGGAACAGCGGCGCCGGGATACAAATTGCAAGTTACCCAATCCGCCGCAGATTGGGCAGCTCATATTAATGGAACAGGAGGATATGGTTTGCTTGCTACCGGATCAAGTTATGCCGGTTATTTTCAGGGTCGAATTCATGGAGAGGGCAATCTAGATGTGACCGGCTCCGTCACTGCCGCACAATTCGTCGGAGGAGGTGCGGGAATCACAGGAGTTACTGCAACGCCCTCCGGACCAGCCGGGGGAGTGCTGTCCGGTACTTATCCTAATCCTGGTTTTAATAATAACTCTTCTTATCCGGTAGCTAGCGGTGACGGAAATGGTTTAAAGTTCTGGGGTGGATCTGATACTTATAAGATAGCAATGGGTAACGCCGCCGATTATCATTACGGGCCAGTTACCGATTATTCTATTAAAACCACAATCGATAGTGTTTCTAGCACTCGTGGTTTTACTTGGGGTGTTACTGGAGTTACGCCGATTGCTGCTCTAAACGTCGGTAATGGAAATATGCAAGTTGCGGGGAGTATGCAATCCATAAATTTTTATGTTCCGGCTGCTTCGTCGGGTGGGCTTTCCGATACTGGTAATCAAAACTGGATTTGGCCGCGAGACACTTATGGTAATTTCTATGTACACGTGGGGACAGGCGGTTATTATCAAGATGCTAACGTCCATTATTTTAGAAATGCCTCATCAGCAAACACGGTAACAATAGATAATACAGGCACTGTCACCGCCCCAGCGTTTGTATCTGGAGCAACTACACTTTCAAGTCGTTTGTACATGAATAGCGGTACAAATCTTCATCTTGATTCTAATTCGACGGGGACAACTTATATTAATTATTATGGAGGAACAGGAGGAGTTAATTTCTGTAACGGGGCGAACGGATGTGCCGCCAGCGTTTCTGCTGGGGGCGCCATTGGCGCCACTTCTATGTACGATACTAATGACGGAGCCTACTATATGGATCTAAACGGTAGTTCGCGTTTTAATTATATGGGTCGTAATTATGGTTATAATTGGACGGAGTATGATTGGAACGACACCGCCTATTATGTTGATCCGAATAATACTTCTAAGTATAACGCAGTTATAGCTAATTCATTTTCTGTATCGGGTGGTAGTCAGTTTATGGCCAGTGGTCAAACTCAGAACATGAAGCTTAAAGGTGGTAGTGGTACCGATGTTGGTCTTACAGCGTATAATTCTGCCGATACCTGGATTTGGCAATTATATGGCGCCGGAACGACATACGGATTTTTAAATAGTAACTGGGGCGGATGGGATATAATGAAGACAAAAGGTGGGGACATGGTACTAAATGGCTCACAGACCGTTATTACTACCGCAAACATCGGTTCCCAGACAGTCGGCAATGCTACTAATGCCACCAATGCTCCAAATTATGTTTTAAAAGCCGGGGACACGATGACCGGGCCACTTGTTATTAATTTTGTCTCTGGGACGGGGACTAATTTAACGGCTAGTGGTTATAATGGCGCGACTACCGGCGTCACCGTAGCTACTGCCGGTAGTGCCCCCGGTTCCGGTGTTGTTACTGTATATAATGCTACTACCCCCACTATAACTTTAAGTGGCAATACCGGGAATGTTTCCGCTACGAGTTTTTCCGGTTCCGGCTCTGGTTTAACTGGTACCGCCTCAAGTTTGACTGCCGGTTACGCCACTACCGCCGGCTCTATTAACGGTTATAATAATCCAACAACCGCAGCAAACGCTAATACTATAGTTTATAGAGACGCAAACGCAGATATATACGGCCGTTATATTTTTGGAGCTTATTTAAACTCGGCATCTAGTGCCACTGAAAATCCGACTATTGGCGCAGTTTGGACACAGAGTACAGGCGATACTTATTTAAGAAAATCTAGTCCCGCTTGGTTTATTAGTCAGTTAGGGTTAATTACAACTAGTAATATCGGTTCGCAATCAGTAAATTATGCCACTACCGCCGGTAGCGCCCCGGCAAACGGAGGTAACGCCGAAACGGTTGATGCGCAGAACTTCACTTGGAATAATACTGACAATACTCCAACTTATATCTGGGGATCGAATACCAATGGATCTTCTTATTTAGCTTACAGGACGTCAATGAAAGTTGGTAGCGCTTATAGTGCTGATACCGCGACCAATCAAAGTGGCGGGACTGTCAGCGCTACGGGTATCACCGATAGCGGTAATTTAGATTTTACTACTGCCAATCCTTATATTAATGCTTCATCTTATTTTGTTGCTCCTGGCGGTGCCTATTTTAGTAGTGGAAAAGTATATATTCAGACTCGGCTTGAGGCTCGTGGTGATATTCATAATGACGCCGCCACTAGCTTGACTATAGCAGGAGGAACTAGCGGTCTAACCACTTTCACCGGTGCTATTACCGCCGGTACAAACAAAATCACCGCCGGTACGTTCGATCCGGTTTATACTATTAACAATAAGCATTACGCGACTTATTTGTCGGGTATGACTGGAGTTAAAGAAGAAACTGCCGACATTTTAACTTTAAAATGTGTTAAAGGTAATTGTTCTCAAACTATTGATTTTAATAATCTATCGGTCGCGTCTGATCTCTGGCTTTTCTCTCGAGTTACTAATTTATCAAAAAACTTTTCCCGGATGTCGATTCTGCTGAGTTCCGGGTTTAATGGTTCAGTTTGGTACGAGAAGAATGAAGCGCAAAAAACCTTGACGATTAAAGCGCTAACGACGGACAAGACCGTTAAAAACGTAGAGGTTTCCTATCGTTTAACTGCTCCGCGTTTTGATTCGGCTGATTGGTCCAATATTTCTACCGATGAAACCGAGGGCTTTAATTTAGATAAATTATTAAAATATTAAGAAAAATTTAAATATGAAAACTATGAAAAAAACAATTTCAATTTCACTCGTCGTCGCTCTGGTGTTCTTTGTTTTCGGTTATTTTGTCGGCGGTCTTCAAGTCGCCGGTCCTAACGGGCAGTCTGTTCCCGGACAGTCGTTAATTCCGGGGGGTAATACTTATCAAGCCGGCTATGACGCGGCCAAAAAAAGATTGGCTGATTCCGGTTTTGTCCCGATGATGAACTTTGAAGTCAAAAATGTTTCCGGTAAAGTTACGGCCGTTAAAAATAAGGCTATTACCTTAAAGATTAGACCGCTGGAGCCTTTAGCGGATCCCAGTTTAGACGTTCGAACTGTGACCGTCGACGCCAATACTAAGATTTATATTTCCGAGCAGAAAGACCAGGCCTTATATCAGAAAGAAATGGCCGATTTTAATAAAAAAATGCAGGCGCAGATTAAAAATATGCCTAAACCGGGAGAAACTCCGACTGCTTCGATTACTCCCTCTGCCCCGATAATGCCGCCGGAACCGATGGTCAAAAAAGAAGCCAGTTTGACGGACATCAAAGTTGGAGCCATGATTAATATCGTGGCCGTCGATAAGGATATTAAAAATTCCGGAACTTTTGTCGCCGCAGAAATTACTCTTCAGTCGTCTCCGGTCGGCACCCCGTCAGCTACTCCGGCACCGGTTGTCCCCCCGGCTCCGATCAAATAAATTAAATAAAAAAGTTTTTAAAAACCGCTATAAATTAATTTTTACGGCGGTTTTTATTACCACCTGGATTTTTTCCTAATTTTCTGCTATAATATAAGGGTAAAATATAAAATATGCCTCCTAAAATAATTCGGCCATTTTTGTGGTTTAGTGATTTAAAAAAAATTAATCTCCAAAGAGATAAGGCCAGAATAATTTTAAATGTTTTAAATTTCGGCACCAAACCGGCGACTGACTGGCTTTTTGATTTTTATCCTTTGGCGGCCATTAAAAAAATCGTCCGGAGTCGTGGTGTCGGCGGGGAACTCAGCGCCAAATCTTTAAATTATTGGACTTTAATTTTAAATATTAACTCCCGGCGACTGATTAAATCGCGCTTCTAGTTTATGTTTTATAATATTTTAGACAAAAAAAGATTAGCCATTTTACCTCTTTTGAAAAATTTTAAGACTGATTTTTATTTGATATCATAAAATTATTTTCCCTGATTAAGAAAATTTTTTCTGGCCATAAAATTTTAAAAGTTCAAGAAGAGAAGAATACTTTAACGGTTTTTATTGATGATACTATAAAATTAAGTTTTTTTACTTATCCCTATAAATTAATCGGTAAGTTGATCGACGAGCCAAATTTGCGAATTGCTTCGATTTTAGATATTGCTTCCATGAAATTAGCGGCGATTGTCAGTCGAGCGACCAGGAAAGACTATGTTGATTTGTATTTTATTTGTGAAAAAATTTCTCTAAAAAATATTTTAAGTAAGCTAAATAAAAAATTGCCGGAACTGGACCTTAATTTAGTTTTAAAGAGTTTAATCTATTTTAAAGATATAACTCCTGAGCCGCTAAAATTTAAGAATAATCGAAACATTGATTTTAAATCCGTTAAATCTTTTTTTGAGGCTGGGCTTAAAAAGAGATAATTTTGATTATCTCCTCTAGTCAGCCTGATCCGCCAGCCGGCGGTTTTTTCTTTTGTCATCCCCGCCTCGCTGGCGGAGCGAATGACCTGTTTATTAACTTTATAAAGTTATTCCAATTTTGACAAACTTTATAAAGTTTGTTAAGATGTCTCTGTAAAAAAGTTACTATGAATATCAAACAAAAACTAGAAATAATTAAAAAAAATCTCAATCTCACTCAAACCAAATTGGCGGCCAAGCTGGGCGTGTCTTTTGTTGCTTTTAATAATTGGTGGACCGCAAAATCAACTCCCCGACCGAAAATGCAAGCGGCTATTGAGGAATTATTTCTTGAAGTTACCGGGCAAAAAATTATTTCCGCCGATCTCTTGGCCGAAAAGAAAAAAAATTTACGAGGGAAATCAGCCGAGCATAAAAACATCATCGCGGAAATTTTAAATAATCCCGATGTTCGAGATCAATTTATATTAAAACTTACTTATCATAGCAACAGTATTGAGGGAAGTACCCTGACCGAGCCGGATACAGCGGCCATTCTTTTTGACAATATTGCCTTGCCGAATAAAAGTCTGACCGAGCAGCTGGAAGCGAAAAATCATCAGACTGCCCTAAATTATTTATTCGACTATATAAACAAGGCCGGGGCAATTAATGAAGCGCTGGTTCTAAAACTCCATAGCATACTAATGAACGGCGTGAGGCCGGATGCGGGCTTGTATCGCCGTTACCCTGTGCGAATAACCGGCGTTAATTTACCGACCGCCAATTATATTAGCGTCCCCAGTCTTATGCCCGCGGTTATTGCCAGAGCCGCGAAACGGACAAATGATATTATAGCTGATTCCGCCGTTGTTCATAGTCGCTTTGAACAAATTCATCCTTTTTCTGACGGTAATGGTCGAGTCGGTCGACTGCTGATGAACGCCATGCTTCTTAAATATAATTTTACTCCGGCCATTATTCGTCAAGAACAAAAGCAGATCTACTATACCTATCTATATAAAGCCCAGATTAGGAACGATCAAAGTCAACTGGAGAATTTTTTATGCGCCGCCATTGAAGATGGATTTAAGATTTTAGAGCGATCGGATATTAGCTAGATTAAAAAAACCTGCCAATCAACTAATCAAAAACGTGAAAATATGATAAATTTAGTTTATTTTCACGTTTATGTTGACAAAAGAGTGAAAATACAATATAATGAAAATATATGGCTAAAATACTTAATATTTATAATAAAATAAGTTCTCTGCGAGAAAGATATTATCGAGCATCTATTGGTCAAGACGCCCTTATTAAGCTTATTGCTGAAACCGAGGTTGCCGAGCAGGTTTATAACTCTAATGCTATAGAAAATAGCACGCTGACGCTTGAGGAAACGGAAAAAATACTTCTCCAGATTGATTTAGACCGGTTTATCACCGAAAGAGAAATTTTTGAAGCTAAAAATTTAGCACGTGTCGTTTCCTATATCAGTCAAAGAGCCAAGGAACAAGAACTTACCCTGGAGGTTATTCTATTGCTCCATAAAATGTTAATTGCCAATATTCGCGATGATGTAGCCGGACGATTTAGAACGGACAATGAATATGTTCGAGTGGGCAGCCATATAGCCCCTGGCCCCAAAGAGGTGGTTGGTCGTTTAGAGAAAATGCTGATAGAATATAATGCCGCTAACCATGAAAATATTATTAGACGTTTGGCTAAGTTGCATTTAACCTTTGAGTATGTTCATCCTTTTGTCGATGGCAACGGTCGCATCGGACGGGTTATTAATAATTATTTATTAATTAGAGAGGGATTTGTCCCGATAAATATAAAATTTATTGATCGGCAAAAATATTACGCCGCCTTTGAGGAGTTCGATGTCAAGAGTAAATCCAGTGTTATGGAAGAAATAACCGGGAAGGCGCTGACTAATAGTTATTATAAAAGATTAGCCTATTTAGAGGGTAAAAAAATTATTACTCTTTCCGAATATGCTAAGAATAATAAATTATCACACTCTAATCTTATCAATAAAGCTAATCGGCAAACCATTGAAGCGTTTTTAGAAAAAAATATTTGGAAAATCGGTGTGTAGTTGGTTTTTTTAAGAAATTAGTTATCCTGTAATTATATGTTTAAAATTATTTACACCGGTCAAGATTCGAAAAAAATAAGAAAAGAGGTTTTAAGAGCCTTTGATTTTTTGTCTAATTATTTTACAATTAAAGTTCCCGATATAATCGTTCGTATTTACGAAAATAGAACTGAATTTGATAAAAATTTAAAAAGGAAGACGGCCGATTGGTTCGTGGCCAATGCCTCGCGCGATAAAGAAATAGATATTTTAAGCCCCTGGGCTATGGCCAGCGAGAGTAGTCATGATAAAGAGGAATTTTTGCCGATTCTGAAACATGAATTTACTCATTTATTTGTCCAGGGCTTAGCCAAAGGAAGCGCTGTACCCATGTGGCTCAATGAGGGCCTGGCTTCATACGTCGCCAAACAGCATCAAAGCGAAAAACAGACTATTTATATCGAAGAACATTTTTGTGAAAAATTAAGTACGCCAAAAAGTTGGGATAAATATGTCAACTATTCCGTTTATTCCGTCGCCTCCTTATTTGTTCATTTTTTGATTAAGAAATATTCATTTAAAAAAATTAAAGAATTAATAGCCTCGCTTGATAAAAATTATTACTATCCCGGTTTTAAGAAAATATTTTCTCAAGTATATAAAAAAGATTTAAGTGAGCTGGAAATATTATTTATTAAAGAAATTAATAAGTAAGATTTTTCATTTCAGTATAAAAAAACCTGCCAATTCATAAAGAATTGACAGGGTTGAGAAACTTGGAAAGAACAAAGATTCTTCGCTTTTTGTCATTTTGACAATTTTTTTGTCATCCCCGCTTCGCTCGCGAAGCGAGGCGAGCTGAGCGCAGCGAAGGATCTGCTTATTTCACCAGCATCATTTTTTTACTGCTGATGAAATTTGGAGCGGTTAATCGATATACGTAGATTCCGCTGGAAAGTTGGCTGGCGTCAAACTTGGTGTTGTACACGCCGGCACTTAATTCCTCATTTACCAAAGTCGAGACTTCACGACCGAGGAGGTCGTAAATCTTGAGACTAACTTGTCCGCTAGTTGGAACGGAAAAGCTAATTGTGGTGGTAGGATTGAAGGGGTTGGGGTAGTTTTGAGAGAGCGAGAAATCGGTCGGAATTTCCGAATTTTCTCTTTCGACGGAAGTGACACCGTCGATAGAGTACTTAATAATTTGTGCGAAATTGTTCATCTCATTCCCCGGCGTACGGTCACTCTCACAATAGAATGCGGTCAGGTAATTATCCTTATCCCACGTTAGTTCAAAATATCCAGCGAAGTAACGATTCACGGCGTCAATATCTTTTTTGTATTTCCAGACAATATTGCCGTCTTTATCTACTCGGAGGATAAATCCTTGAGCCTCGTTAATATCCCCGCCTATCGACTCCGGTCTGGTAACCGCTCCGCCGACAATGAATCCTCGATCGCCTCCCGGAATATGAGTAATCGAGTAGGGAATAACTAGACCCTGTTTATTATTATCTCCGTCCCAGCTTTTTTCCCAGAGAATGGTTCCGTTCGGGTCGTATTTTCTGATTCGTAGACCCATACTTGGGTTTAGGGGAATGGTATAATCAAGATACTCTGATACATAGTAAGTATTTTCGGCGTCATCGATACAGTTAAAATTGTTAATACAATCCGGAAGGCTGTCAGTCCACAGCACTTGGCCGCTTAAATTGTACATGGCGATATACCCATGGACATTAGTATAGAAACCACCGCCATATTGCCAACTGGATAAACAGATTCGGTTACCCTTTAAAGTCGCTTTATAATGAACCTTATCTAAAGTTGGCCAACAGGCGATTAGACTATTAGAATAATCATATAGTGCCAGCCTTTTGATTATAGAACTACGACTTCCATCAACGGCGAGATAATGATCTTTGTCACTTGCCAGTAACAGTGTTGGTTCAGTGGCTTCAGTCGGCATTCGGAAACGATGTATTCTCGTGCCGTTTTCGTTGAAAACACTAATACTATCGTTTTTTCCCAAGTAATAGTTGTTGTTTTCGAGATTGCTGGTAAAAGCAGGGGGGTCAATCCATCCATTGAATGTATGACTCCAGACCATATTAGAGCTGCTATCAAGCATCCCAATTTGGGAGTCTAAATGTGAATTAATCACATAGCCGATGTTATTATTATTATTAATAGCCAAAGCAACGGCTCGGCCGTTTAAATTCTTTTCCCAATAAATATTTTGGGAGAAGAGGAGGGTGGGCAATAAGCCCAGAAAGAACAAGAATAATTTTTTCATTTTAATTCTCCTGAAATAATTGTTAAGGTAATTTTTATGATTATATTATACCAAATTTGTTTATTTCTGTCAATAGGATGATTTTTTAGAAATACAATGCTATAATATTAAATATTTAATAATTAAAATAAATATGATGTTCAAATCAAACAAAAAGTTAAATTTTTATGTCTTGTTATTCGTCATCTTGTTAATCGTTGGCGGCTTAAGCGTCTATAGCGCTCTGAAGACTCCAGACGTCAAGAAAATTGGCAGTCAGCCGGAAACCCAAACGGCGGTGAAGGCCGAAGAGAAAAAGTTTATTAATCGTCAGGGTCAAGAATGGGGTCCGCTGCCGAGTGGAGACTATAAGTTTATGGTTTCTTCCGGTAAAGACGCAATAGTTAAATTCATTCAGGGAGAAATTGATCCGCCCGATGTCCATGTCGGCGACCTGCAGAAATTTAAGATTATTGTAACCTCGCCCAATGGCATTGCCGGCGTTGTCGCCAAAATTGAGACGGATAATGGTATTAAAGAAGTGGAACTTAAAAAAACTGGAGTCTTGGCGCAAGCCGATCTTAGCGTTAATCCGATATTTACTGAGGATGGTATGAATTATGATATTATGGATAAAGATCGGTTCGCGACTTCGGCCAAGTTACAAAAAGAACGTCATATCATAAATACCGTCGATGCCAGCGTCGGGGAGAATGAAGTTTTTGAGGGAAACTGGACGGTAGTCGACACGCATAATATTTCTTATAATACGACTTTTATCGCGACCGATAAGGCGGGGAAAACTAATCAACTGGTTTTAGCCTGGTCGGATCTTTGCGGCTTCACTGATGGGGCAACCTATACCTTGGGCTATAATTGTACTATATCTAGCGGCCAAGAAGATGGAGTAGATAATGCGAATTTGGTTATAGGGAATACTTTTACATTACAGATATCTTCTGGAGGTACTTTAGCTCTTAATCAGGGTAAGTCTTTTAGTTTTGTAGGATCGGGTGCAATAACCATCCCTGCGACCCAACCTTTAGGCCAAATAACTAAAAAGTATATATATATTGAAGACGCTGATCAGGACGGCTACGCCCCGGCCGCTTCGCGCCTCACTTTCAGTAACACTAATTCCACGGGTTATGTCTCGGAAAGCGGTTATAACGCCAAGCGTCGTTATATGATAACTGCCGGTGCCGACTGTAACGATGCCGACGCTGCTAAATTTAAAACTTATCCCGGGACATTTTATACTGATAATGATAATGATGGTTATCGGCCGGCCTCTTTTACTACCGTTTCCAATATCTGCGGCGGAGCAACTATGCCTAGCAATTGGACCACGAATACTACCGGTGTCGATTGTCTAGATTCTAACGCCAACGTTAGACCTAATCAGACCGCTTACTTTACTTCCGTCGCTTCTGGCGCCCCTCAAGGCGGTTGGGATTATAACTGTGATGGTAGTTCTACTGGCAATTATTCATCCCTTCTTTCTACTAATCCCAATGGTGTAACTTGCGAATTTGACCCAGACTCAGGAAGGTGCACTTTGGGGACCAATCCACCTCACCCGGCGTCGTGGTTTTATGGATGGCTGAATTCAATTCCAACTTGTGGTCAGAACGGAACGTATCTCAGACTCATGACTGATGCCGAATGTCGTAATGCTGACGACATGGAGCAGGATTGTGTTTCTTGGCCCGGATGGAGTGGAGCGACTATGGGTTGTCATTAAATTTAAGTTAGTGCTTGCTTTGATAAAATTTGAAAAAATAATTTTATAATTAAAAAGTCTCCCCAAAAGGGAGATTTTTTATTGGGTTGACCCCCCTTTCAAATATTGCTATAATAAAATTAAGTTTTTAAATTAAGCTTAAAAGAAAGATAACTAATTAGTGTTTCTTTTATTAAGCATTTTATTTATTTTATGAAAAAAACATTAATTGGACCCATTTTGGCAGTTGTTGCCATAATTTTAGTGGGCGCCATGTTCGTTTATTTTTACATCTCGCTTAATCGCCTGGATAGTAAATTAATGACCATTCAAACAACCACTATCGCCGATTCGGGCAAGATTACGTCGATTGTTAATTTTTTTAATGCTGGAAATAACTCTCAAACCAATGCTCAAGCCAACACGCAAGCCGCTCAATAGTAATATAAATAACTCGGCCGGAACTATTAGTTCTCGCCGCTCATTAAATAATTATAATAATAAAACTATGAAAAGAGAATTTGTTTTTCCTTTAGTTGTCGGACTTATTCTAGGCGCCTTAGTAATGATTTTTTGGCAATTTAATGCTCGTCTAAATAATATCGCTGTTGGCGTAACTCAATTAGATCAGGCCACCGCTCAGAATACTAAAACCGTCGGTGATATCGTTACCTTTATTAATAACGCGACTCAGAAAAATGCCCCGGCTGCCGGTGGAGCAACTACCCCGAGCGTAAAATAGTTTTTTCCTTTGTCATCCCGATCCGCCGGCTGGCGGAGAAGAATCTATACACTTCAATTTTTAACAAAAACCCTATTAATGATAGGGTTTTTGTGTTATAATAAATCCGTCAGCTTTAATTTATATGACCAAATCAGAGGCAAAAAATCGCCTAGAAAAACTTAAATCCGAGATTGATTATCACCGTTATAATTATCATGTTCTGGACCGGGAAACTATTTCCGCGGCGGCTCTGGATAGTTTAAAGAATGAATTATTTCGTCTTGAAAATGAATGGCCGGATTTGATAACGCCGGATTCTCCGACGCAGCGCGTTAGCGGCCAACCGCTCGCTAAATTTAAAAAAACGACCCATTCCGCACCGATGATTTCGCTGTTTGACGCTTTTAACGAAGAGGATATGAGAAGCTGGGAAGAGAGAAATCGAAATTATTTAAAAAGCAATCATAGTAACGACAGTGCTGTCTTGTCTCGTCGGGATTTATATTATTGTGAATTAAAATTGGACGGACTAGCGATTAATTTAAAATATTCTCACGGTTTACTGGTTGAAGGAGCGACGCGCGGCGACGGAAAAGTCGGGGAAGAGGTAACGAATAATGTTAAAACTATAAGCAGCATACCTTTAAAATTACGCGTCCCCTCTACGGAGGAATTAAAAAAAATTGGTTTAAGTTCCGCCGTGTGTCAGCAAATTTTATTATTAGTTTCCTCCGGTACGATCGAGATTCGCGGGGAAGCGATTATGACCAAAGCGGTTATGGCGGCGCTCAATAAAAAATATATCGCCGCCGGACGCGCGCCGCTAGCCAATCCTCGTAACGGCGTGGCCGGTTCTATCCGCCAGCTGGATTCTAAAATTACGGCGGAGAGAAAACTGGAATTTTATGCTTATGATTTACTTTTGACCGATTCAGACAGCGGTCGACTACTGGAACGCGGCGAACTGATCGAGCGCCGCGACCAGGCCGATAAATTAGCTAATCTTCTTGGCTTTAAAGCTTTACGGCAGAACACAGTGGCGGCCGATTTGGAGGCCGTATTTAAATTTTATCGGGAAATAGAAAAATATCGATCGTCTTTACCCTTTGAAATCGACGGCACGGTTGTGAAATTCAATGATTTAAAAATGTGGCCGATTCTCGGCGTCGTCGGTAAAGCGCCGCGTTATATGATGGCCTATAAATTTTCGGCCGAACAGGCGACCACGAAAATTTTGGATATCGTTTGGCAGGTCGGACGGACCGGTGCTTTGACTCCGACGGCGGTTCTCGAACCGGTAAAAGTAGGCGGGGCGATTATCGGTCGTTCAACTTTGCATAATTTTGACGAAATTAATCGTCTGGATTTACGTCTCGGTGATACGGTTATCATCGAACGATCCGGCGACGTTATTCCCAAAGTCATTTCCGTTTTAAAAAATTTACGTCTTGGCCGCGAAAAAAAAGTTATGCCGCCGTCTGTTTGTCCGATGTGCGGCGGCCGAGTAGTGAGAGTGGCGGGCGAGGTCGCCTATCGTTGCGCCAATTCTCGTTGTTATGCCGTTAATCTGCGTCAGATTATTCATTTTGTTTCTAAAGGAGCGGCCAATCTAGAGGGCTTAGGACCGAAATTAATTGAACAGTTTTTAACCTCCGGGCTAATTAAAGATGCCGCCGATTTATATTCGATCAGAAAATCTGATTTACTGAGTCTCGACCGTTATGGCGAAACAAAAGCCGATAAAATTGTTGCCATGATTAATGCTCGCCGATCCCTGACTTTAGATCGTTTTATTTATGGATTGGGAATCAGACATGTCGGCGAAGAGACGGCGCAATTATTGGCGGATAAATTTAGTGATTATTTAAACTTAACTAAGAGGGAAAAAATATTTCATTTGGCGATTACCGAATTAATTAAATATTTTCAAAATATAAAATTAGAAGATTTAGAAAATTTGCCCGATGTCGGACCGATTGTCGCGCGCAGCTTAAGTGATTTTTGGCACAGTAATGTTAGTCTAAAATTATTGGAAAAATTTGAAAATAATGGCGTGGATTTATCCCTTAATCCGCTGGCCGAAAAGAATAGCGGCGGAGCCCTGATAAATATAGATAAAATGGCGCTGCGCGGTAAAATTTTTGTTCTCACCGGAACATTAAACGGTTTGACAAGAGGCGAAGCGAAAGATAAAATTAAAGCTAAGGGCGGAAGAGTAAAAGAAAGTGTCACGCGCGATACCGCCTATGTCGTTGTAGGAACTAATCCAGGATCAAAAAAAGAGCAAGCGGAAAAATTAGGAGTTAAAATAATTAACGAGAAAGAGTTCTTAAAAATAATTAATTAGTTTACCTTAATAAAAACCCCCTATTCGGGGGAATTTATTGTCTACAGCTTGGTGATTATAATCGGACTAAACCTGACATTTGATTAGATTATAGCAAATAATTTTTTTACGGTCAACCGCTGTGGACCCGCGTGGAATCGAACCCCGGAGACATAAATGTCGGGTTTAGTCTGACCGCCAGGCCCGAGCCCACAGCTACTTCAGTATAGCAAAACACTCCTGATGTGGCGTTAAAATAAAAATAAAATTTGTCTAAAGTATATAAAATAAATTTATGGCCATAAATATTAAAGAAATTGAACATATCGCCGAGTTGTCGCGCTTGGAATTAAACGCGGAAGAAAAAACCAAATTCGGGGCGCAATTGGACTCTATTTTAAATTATGTTGAACAGCTTAATGAAGTTAATACCGACAATGTCGAACCAACCGCCCAGGTCAGCGGCTTGGAAGATGTTTGGCGCAATGATTCAGTGAAAAATTGGGATAGAGAAGAAGTCGAAGATGCTTTAAGCCAAGGAAAGTTAGAAGGCGGACAGATTAAAGTAAAGCGTGTGCTGTAAAAAAATAAACAAATAGAGTTACCGGTAAAATATTATGAACTTAAACGAATTAACCATTAAAAAGGCGCGAGCCAAACTAGATAGCGGTGAAATAACTTCGCGAAAATTAACCGAAGCTTGTTTGGCGGCTATTAAAAAGTTAGATCCGAAAATTCATGCTTGCTTGTTGGTTGATGAAGTTGGTGCCTTAGCCGCCGCTGCCCAAGCGGATGAAAAAATTAAAGCAGGTGAAAAAGGCGATCTTTTAGGTATTCCTTATTTGTGTAAAGACAATATCATGACTAAGGGCCTGCGAACGACGGCTGCTTCTAAAATTTTAGAAAATTATACGGCGCCTTATGACGCGGCAGTGGTTAAAAAATTAAAGGCGGCCAGAGCAGTGCTTTTAGGTAAAACCAATTTAGATGAGTTCGCGCATGGCGCCTCTACGGAAAATTCTGCTTACGGTCCAACCCATAATCCTCACGATCTTAGCCGCGTTCCCGGCGGATCGTCGGGCGGCAGCGCCGCCGCGGTCGCCAGTGACATGTGTATATTTTCTATTGGCTCCGACACCGGCGGTTCTATTCGCCAGCCGGCCAGTTTTTGTGGGATAGTCGGTTTAAAACCCAGTTACGGCCGGGTTTCTCGTTTTGGTTTATTGTCTATGACTTCTTCCACTGACGTTATCGGCGTCTTAACTAAAACTGTGGTTGATGCCGCTTTAGTTTTAAAAGTTATTGCCGGCCGAGATGAACTGGACGCCACGACTTTGCCGGATACAGTCGGTGATTATGATCAAGAAATTTCTAAATCCGAAAATTTACAGGGCCTGACAATCGGTTTGCCATCCGAATATTTTTTAAAAGAATTAAATCCCGCCGTCGTAGTCCAAATTAAAAAAGCGGCGGAAAAACTACAGGCCGCCGGGGTAAAATTAAAAACCGTTAGTTTACCTTATACTAAATACGGCATCCCCGTTTATTATATTATTACTCCCTCGGAAATCAGTTCTAATTTAGCGCGCTTTGACGGTATCGGCTGGGGTCTGTCTCAAGATCAAGCGAAAAATTTACAGGAATTTTATAAAACCAATCGCGGTGTCGGCTTTGGTCCGGAGGTTAAACGTCGCCTTATGCTCGGTACTTATGCGCTGAGCGCCGGCTATTATGACGCTTATTATAAAAAAGCTCAGGCCGTTCGGACTTTAATTATTAAAGATTTTGTCGCCGCTTTTAAGCAGGTAGATTTACTATTAACACCGACCGCGCCACATCCCGCCTTTAAAATCGGAGAACAAATTAATGATCCCTTAACGATGTATTTAGAAGATGTTTTTGTTACCGGAGCGAGCTTGGCCGGTTTGCCGGCTATGTCTGTCCCGGCCGGTTTAGTTGATACGGCCGACGGCCAGAAAATGCCGGTTGGCGCGCAGTTGATTGCGCCGCGGCTGGAAGAGGGATTGTTGTTAAAAGTGGCCAAATTTTTAGAATAAAAAACATCCCTCCGCGCGGAGAGATGTTTAAGAGTTCAATTTTTTTACGAGCACGGATTACCACCTAAAAATAATTATAGCATTCATAAAATTTTAGTCAATCGTCGCCGGTGGAGGCGCCGGGAGTTGAACCCGAAAGCCATGGGTGGTAATCCTCAGCTCGTGCCCACCGCCCCCACATCATTCAGTATAACAAAACAGTCATGATGAAATGTAAAATAAAAAATAAATTTAACATATATGAAAATCAACAAAAAATTATTAATCATTAGCGCAATATTGACCATGTTAATCATAGTCATTGTCGTTTCTGTTTTTGCCAGAAAATCTGTTAGTTTAATAGATAGCGGTAAGTCTTCGGTTAATATCAGTACCACCGGAATCATTGCCCAAAGTTATGCGGCCGAGAAATTACCGACTTGGCAAGATGGTGATAAAATATTTGGTTCTTCAAATGCTCCGCTTAAAATATTCGTTTATGAAGATTATGCCAGTATTTACAGTGCTAATTTAGCCGATACTTTATATAAAATTAGCACTGAGTACGGTAATCAAGTAGCGGTTATTGTTCGGCCATATTCTAAGGGTTCGTCATTTACTTTTTTAGCCGCGGCTGCCGTTGATTGCGCCGGAGCGCAAGGGAAGTGGCAGGAAATGCGCTCTTTAATATTTTCGGGTGTTAAAAATGGAAAGTTTATGGCTGCAGATTCTAACACGGAAGCCCAGCAAATTGGTTTGAATGTTGATAGTTATAAAGCTTGCTTGACTAAAGTTCAGAAATCAGGAAAAATAGAACAGACAACTAAAGATGAGATAGCTACCATAATTCAAGGTGCGCCAACAATGTTTGTCGGCGAAGAAATGATTTTAGGAGCTCGGCCGTATGATAATTATGTTGATTCTAATGGTGATAAAATTGAAGGTTTAAAGCAGGTCGTAGAAAGAAAACTGAGCGTTAAATAATTGCGTTTAGATAAGTTGGGAGAATCCGCGTGTCCGTTTCGGACGCAACGATTCTGTTAGGAGAGTTCGCATAGTTGGTCTAGTGCGCAGACCTGGAAAGTCTGTATGTCGCAAGGCATCGAGGGTTCGAATCCCTCACTCTCCGCAGATTGTCAATATCACTGTTGACGCAACAATTAGCTAAGGCTTCAAAGGGTTCTTTGAAGTTAATCTTAGCTAATTTTTTGTTTTCTATTTCAGAGTTCCAAAGTATCTGATTTAACATTTTTTGTTTGTCGTCCAAGGATATTTTGAAAAACGCTTTTTTCATTGACTTCGGGGCTAAAAAGAATTTTTTGGTGAGTTCCAAAGTTTCTTTTGTCAGGACGACCTCCTGCTCGTTTTTCAGCTTTTTTAGGCTGTCGTTAAATTCTTTTATCTCATTTTTTATGACAACCTCTTTAGTCTCAAAGTCTTCTTTAGTAAGTGATTTATCCAGTAAGAGATTAAATAGTTCGCTTTTTCTGTTCTCTCGTTTCTTAATTTCATTTAACAAATGGTTTTTAGATTCCAAATATTCCTGGTTATCCGGATTATGCTTAATCAACAATTCCAGACTATTATCGTGCATTCGTTCTACCTCGTCCTCGTTAATAAATAAACGGTCAAATACGCCAGACAAGGCATTAATAACTTCTTTCTCGGTTAAGTAATGATTATGCTCGCTACATCCGCCTCGGCCGTTGGTGCAGTAGTAATAAACATATCTATTCTTCTTACGTGTGGCTGTTAGCAGACAGCCACACTTGGCGCAAATCATTAAACCTCTAAAATGAAAATGAGGCTGTTTCTTTTTGGGGTGCTGTTTTTCCGTCATTACTTTTTGACAGTCGGCATATAATTTTTTAG
>JBAZBP010000004.1:0-70174 GCA_041671365.1 Patescibacteria group bacterium | reverse complement strand
TTTTGACTGATGGACCTTAGCGCCCATAGTCTGACTCCCGAACTATACCCTCAAGTATTCGGAGTTTGATTGAAGACGGTATCTTGCGACCCGCCCTCATCCAGTGCTCTACCCCCTGAGGTCAACGTTCGAGGCTAGCCCAAAAGCTATTTCGAGGAGAACCAGCTATTGCCGAGTTCGATTACAATTTCTGCGCTAACCACAACTCATCCCATAGTGTTGCACGGCTAATGGGTTCGGTCCTTCCTCCATCTTTCGATGAAGTTCAACCTGGTCATGGCTAGATCACCCGGCTTCGGGTCTTGTCCACGCGACGAATGTATCACTCGCGCTGCGCGAGCTTTTCAGCTCGTGCGAAGCACAAGCGATACACAAACGGGCTATTAACCCTCGCTTTCACTCTGCATGCTCTCCGTAGGAGATTATGCAAGCCACGTAGAACAAACTCGTTGGCTCATTCTTCAATAGGCACGCCGTCACCCCTTGCGGGGCTCCGACTCTTTGTAAGTATATGGTTTCAGGTACTATTTCACCTCCCTAAACGGGATGCTTTTCACCTTTCCCTCACGGTACTTGTTCACTATCGATCATAAGAAGTATTTAGTCTTAGGTCATAGTCGACCTGGCTTCAAACGGGATTTCACGAGTCCCGCCCTACTTAAGAACACTAACTACGAAGAGTCAAATCTTTTCGCTTACCGGGCTATCACCGTCTCTGGCCGAGCTTTCCAACTCGTTCAACTAAGAAATGTCTTTTTTTACTTCGCCCCGTTTGTCTGGAAACAGGCGTTAGGTCTTGCAACCCCGAAAAAACATATGGCTCCAGAGCCTTCTGAAACTAACTTGGCGAACCAAGCTGGTTTCTCAGTTATTTGGGTTTAGACTTCTCCCCTTTCGCTCGCCACTACTTAGGGAATGATTATTATTTTATTTTCCTCCGGCTACTAAGATGTTTCAGTTCACCGGGTCTTCCAGCTCGCCTAAAAGGCTGAGCTTCCTCTATCTTCAATAGAGGGGGTTTCCCCATTCGGAGATCTGCGGGTCAAAGGTTGCTTGCCACCTCACCGCAGCTTATCGCAGGCTGCTACGTCCTTCATCGTCTTCTTATGTCAAGGCATCCACCATACACTCTTACTGTGATTTTCCCACGCTTTTATTTTTAAAGCTACAAAAAGCGCGTTTTTTAATATTTTATTACAGCCCCTTGCTTCTCGGACGAAAAATTTGAGATACAAAGGATAAAATATTAGTTTTACTTTATATTTTTGATGTCTTTACTCTAACATTAATTGTTAAGGGACACAGGGCGCAAAAAAACCGCTGTTAGGCGGTTCTAAGTAATCGCAAAATAGCCAATTAATTAGAATCGCTTATTAGACCGGAAACTTAAGAGTTTTTTCATATTATTCTGAGCTTTTACAGCCCTGTTAAAACTGTTAACAATTATAACCTTTTTAAAAAGAATGTCAAGGGGGACAAAGTGTGCAAAAAATGGCCAAAATTTGGCCATTTATAAAAAATTTATTATATTTTTTGCATCATCAGATTAATCATTTAGCATCTGCGAGTCTTCCATATTTCTTTCGGCCGTTTCCCGGCTAATTTCCCCCGCCTGATATAACTGCTTGATATGGCGATCCAGAGTAATCATACCGATACCGGAATTGGTTTCAATGGTACTTTTGATCTGGGCTAGTTTCCCTTCTCTGATTAAATTAGCCACTGCCTTATTATTGATCAAAACTTCATGAGCGGCTACTCGGCCGCCACCCTGCTTAGATAATAACCTTTGAGAAATAACCGCCGTTAAAACGGCCGATAATTGTGATTTAATTTGATTTTGTTGGTAGGGCGGAAAAGTATCAATAATTCGATCAATCGTCTGAGCCGCGCTATAAGTGTGTAAGGTCGCCAAAACTAAATGTCCAGTTTCCGCCAAGGTCACAGCCGTAGAAATTGTTTCTAGATCACGCATTTCTCCAAGCATAATAACATTCGGATCTTGGCGCAAAACATGCTTTAATCCGCTGCCGAAAGTTAACATATCTGTTCCGAGTTGTCTCTGAGAAATAATACTTTTCTCGGACGTAAAAACATATTCAATCGGATCCTCCAGAGTAATAATGTTACAGCTGCGTGTACTATTAATGAGATGAATCATAGCGGCAAGCGTCGTAGACTTTCCGCAGCCCGTCGGTCCGGTCACCAAAATAAAACCCTGGGGTAAATTTAATAAATCATTAACTACGGTTGGCATACCTAATTCTTCTAAGGTCTGTTTTTTTTCCGAAATTACCCGAGCGACAATCATAATATTGTTCTTTTCATAGGCTAGGTTAACCCGAAAACGATAATCATCTACCTGATAGCTTAAGTCTAAATCACGTTTATCTAAGAAACGCACCTTTTGTTCTTTGGTTAATAATTTATCAATGAAAAGCCCTAACATGGTAGGAGTTAGGGGAGGAAAAATAGTACCGGAAACAATTTTATTAATATCAAAAAGCTCTCCGTCGATTCGTAAAATCGGCGGCTGATCATAGAGCAGATGAATATCGGAAGCATTATTTTCAGCCGCTAGTTTAAAAAGATTATTTATATCCATAGATTAATTAGAAATTAAAATATAATAATAAATAATTATTATTTATCCAGTATTAATTGCCAATCGAATATCGATTACCAATTCATTTTTTTAATTCCTTTGGCGGCGGCATCAACCTGGGCTTCCTGCTTGGACGATCCTTCTCCAGTCGTAATCAGTTCTTCTTCTATATAAAGCCCCACGGTAAAAATTTTCGCATGATCCGGACCTTTCTCGTCCAAAATCTGATAATGAGGGGTGATGCCGCGAATTTCTTGAGCCTTTTCTTGAAAACGAGATTTAGGATCAAGGTAAGACTGGTTGCGTAAGATATCGTCAAGTTTAGAAACAACATTTTTTAAAATAAATTTTTTAGCTACTTCCAATCCTTGATCTAAATACATCGCGCCGATAATCGCTTCCACGGCATTGGCTAAAATAAACTGACGTGATTTTTTATTTTTATCACGCGATTCTCCTTTGGACAAATAAAGACACTCTTCAATCCCTAATTCCCGCGCTATTTCATACAGCATTTTAGCGTTGACCAGAGAGGCGCGCCAATTAGTTAAATCTCCTTCCGGCGTCTCGGTAAAATTTAAATATAAAAATTCCGTCACGACAATTTCTAAAACCGCATCGCCTAAAAATTCTAGTCTTTCATTATGGCCGATAGTGAAATCTGGATGCTCGTTCAAATAAGAACGATGGACTAAAGACTGTTTTAAAAATCCTTCGTTTTTAAACTTTACTCCCAATCTTTTCTGTAGTTTTACTAAATCATTAGTATTCATATAAAATTCGGTGGCCTAAAAATCAGGCACTCCAATTATTTGCTGATCACGCCCGGCGGCGTGGAGGCTGATTCGTCAGCTTTTTCTTCTTCCTGTTTAGCCGCTTCAACTTCTTCTTTGTTATCTCGAGTTTGAATTTCCGGTTCATCATTATATAGCGCACCTAAAACCCCATTAATAAACTTCCCCGAAGCGTCGCTACCAAAAGTTTTAGCAACTTCAATCGCCTCATTGATCGCTACTCGCGGCGGGATAGCCGTATACAATAATTCATAAATACCGATACGCAAAATATTACGATCAATAGTAGTAATCTGATCTAACGGCCACTCGGTGGCATATTTAATAATATATTTATTAATCGTCGCTAGATTATCTTTAACGCCGATAACTAAATTTTTTACAAATCCACCGTCATCAAAATTAGGAGCAAAATTAGCAAAATTATCTACGATTATTCTTTCAATATCGCCCTTTTTTTGACCATTAAAATCCCAGGCAAACAGAGTTTGCAGAGCGATTGTCCGGGCTAAATGACGATTGGACATAATTTATTTTTATTTAAGAAATTATCTATTTTTTCTTAGCGGTTTTTAATTTGATCTTGAGAACTTCTTTCCCGTTATAATAACCACAAGAAACACAAACGGTATGCGGTTTTACGGCTTTACCACATTTTGAGCATTTATTTAAAACTATTTTCTTTAAGGCCAAGTGAGAACGACCTTTATGGGTCGAACTATGGGTCTTACGTTTTTTAGGATTAGCCATATTAGTCTCGAGTTATGAATATTATTAGAATTCTAAAATCTTAACAATTTATAATTCCAAAAAAATTTATAATCTTCTTATTATTAATATATTTTTAGTATAACTTATTACGAGTATTAGTCAAACTCAAACACTGGGAAGCTTAAATGAGAGGCTTGGGACCGACAATACTTTCGAACTCCGCTTTCTCAATGGTTTCTTTCTCCAGGAGAACCGCGACAATTTTTTCCAGAGAAATTTTCTGAGCATTAATAATGGCGGCCGCCTTAGTTTCTCCTTGTTTAATGAAACCGGAGATCTCCTCGTCAATCTTCTCGGCTATTTTTTCACTATAATCTCGTTGTTCGTGAATTTCTCGGCCCAAGAAAATCATTTCTTCCTTCTCCCCGTAAGTACGCGGACCCAGATTATCGCTCATTCCATAGTCTGTCACCAGACTGCGAGCCAAGGCAGTGGCGCGTCGTAAATCCGAAGTGGCTCCGGTCGTTACTTCTCCAAAAATTTCTTTTTCTACTAAATGACCGCCTAGAAGCACGGCAATTTCGGAAATAAACTCCGATTTAGCATGCATGTGATGGTCTTCGGAAGGAACTTTTAAAGTATAGCCGCCAGCCGATCCCCGAGAAATAATGGAAATTTTATGAACTGGATCCATGTCGAATAAAAAGTGCGCCACCAGAGCGTGCCCGGCCTCATGATAGGCGGTAATCTTTTTTTCTTTATCGGTAATGACCCGACTCTTACGCTCCGGACCGATCATCACCTTCTCGATCGCCTCAAAAAGATCTTCATTAATAATTTCTTTACGAGTATTACGAGCAGCCAGAATCGCCGCTTCATTTAAAATATTCGCCAGATCCGCTCCGGAAAACCCAGCCGTTCTTTCGGCAATAGTTTTTAAATTAACATTTTTAGCTAGCGGCTTCTTAAGCACATGAACCCGAAGAATCGCTTCACGGTCTTTTAGGTCCGGCAAATCAATTGTTACTCGTCGATCAAAGCGTCCGGGGCGCAGCAGGGCGGGATCTAAAACATCGGGTCGATTGGTCGCGGCAATAACAATAATATTTTGTGTCGGTTCAAAACCGTCCATCTCCACTAAAATTTGATTCAAGGTTTGTTCACGTTCATCGTGACTGCCGCCTAAACCGGAACCGCGACGACGGCCGACCGCATCAATTTCATCTATAAATAAAATACAAGGAGCGCTTTTTTTGGCTTTTTGAAATAGAGATCGGACCCGACTGGCGCCGACACCTACAAACATTTCCACAAATTCTGAGCCGGACATATGAAAAAATGGTACTTGCGCTTCACCGGCCACAGAACGAGCCAATAATGTTTTTCCGGTTCCCGGTGCGCCCAACAATAAGACGCCCCGAGGAATTTTAGCTCCCAAATCATGAAACTTTTTAGGAAATTTTAAGAATTCTACAATTTCCTGCAGCTCTTCTTTAGCCTCCTTGGCTCCGGCCACATCTTTAAAGGTTACTCGATTCTTTTCATCCGGACTAAAATCTTTAGCGGTTGACTGGCCAAAACTCATAGCCTTAGAATTAGCGCCTTGTAAGCCGCGCATCATAAAAAATAAAAATACTCCAACCAGCAGAAATGGTACAACGAAAGGAATAATGTTAGTCAACCAATAATTCCAGCCGCTTTCGTCGGCCACGGAAATTTTTACTCCCACGGTTTTAGCCGGATCAACTTTAAAATTATTCAGCATCGTCGATAAAGACTCACTAGCTTCTTTCTGAATAATTTCTTTCTTCCCGTCTTTTAGGGTCACATTAATCTTGTTGCCGACAACCACTAACTCCGAGACCTGTCCAGAATTAATTTGGTTAATCAAAGCTTCAACGCCAACCGTCTCCGGTGGTGTACCCGATCCGGAAAAAGAGCTAAAAATAGCCGCAATCAACAAAAAAACGATAAAAAATAATAAAAAATTTCTAATTAATTTTTTCATGTAATTAAACTTAAATAAGCATCTTTATTATAGAACAGAATAAGCGGCTTGGCAATTGCTAAAAATTAAATAAATCCTAAAAATGCCCAATTTTTGGGCATTTTCAGCAAAACGATTTAAAAATTATTTATTTTTTTTAACTGTTTTAACTTTTTTTATTTTATCTTCGACAATCGGAGTAGTTTCTTCTTTTTTTTCAATATTTTTAATTTTTACCAGTTTCTCGCTTTTTTTTGGTTTTTCTTCTTTATCCGCTTTTTTTTCTTTCTTAGCGTCCAAACTAACTTTAGTCTCTTTCTCTGATTTATTATTCTTAGAGCCGACCAATCCTAACTTCAAACCCAAACGATGTTCACTGGGAGAAATACTCACCACCTCAAAATCTAGTACTTCATCAGCTTTAAATAAATCCGTAATTTTTTCCTTAGCATCTAAATTTAATTGACTAATGTGAGCTAACCCGTGAATTTCCTCGTCCAGTTTAACAAACAAACCGAAAGGATTAATCTTTAAAATCGTACCGCTGACGATTTGACCGATATGATATTTAGCACTGGCCTCCATCCAAGGATCTTTTAATAATTTTTTAGCGCTCAAAAATACTTTTGCGCCGTCAATAGAAATAATGGCCGCTTTTATAGAATCACCGACTTTATACATTTCACTCGGCGAATCGATTCTCTGCCAAGCTAATTCGGATATATGAATTAAACCTTCAATATTTTCTCCAAAAGAAACAAAGACTCCAAAATTAGTAATGGCGGTAATTCGTCCCTCAACTTCCATGCCTAATTTATACTTATCTAGGGCCGGTTTCTGTTTTTTATTCCAAACATCTTTTTCGCTGAAAATAATTTTATTATCTTCTTCGCTTAAAGTAATAACCGTAACTTCAAATTCCTGTCCGACAAAAGATTTTAATTTTTCTAAAATTTTACTCTTATCGCCTCCGGATATTCTCGGATAATTTTCCGGGGCCAATTGAGAAACCGGCAAAAATCCGTCAATCTGACAATAACGACTTAACAGGCCGCCCTTATTGGCATCCATGATTTTAACTTTAACCGTCGTTTTATCTTTAAGAGCTTCTCGTAATTTCTTCCAGGCTTTTTCTTGACCGACCAAACGGAAGGATAGTTCCAGTTCTCCGTTTTCGTTTTCGGCATCAATAACCGCGGCCTCAATTTCATCGCCCGGTTTTAAGCTAGAAAATTCCTCAACTTCGTTATAAAGTTCCGGTCCACGAATGATACCCATTAAAACACCATCCACATCTAATTTCACTTCCGCTTTAGAAGCGGCTACAATAGTACCTTTGACAATATCACCAACCTGAGGAATTTTAATATTGTCTTTGGCTAATAATTTTTCAAACTCGCTAAGCTCTTCTATTTTTTTCTCTTCCATATATTTGAGGTTGCTCCTTTTACCGATTTTAATAAAAAAAGCTTCCTTAGCCCGACGTTTAACATCTAGCCTTACGGCCACCTTTAGCTTTCTTTGTTTTAAAGAAGCTATTAAATCCGTAAGTTTTATTAAAGGTGATATTAATTTATAATGACAATAATAGACGATAAATCAAAATTTGTCAATCGTCTAAGTTTGTATAAATTTAACCCTGACCCACTAAGTATGCTATACTATAAAATATAAAAAATAATCATTAAATTTATGACTAAAATCATCAAAGATTTATTAGGAGTAAGCGCCGCTATCGTCGTTTTGGCTTTAGGTTACGCCGCTCTAAGTTACGTCGACTCTTACAGTAAAATGATCCAGCCTTCTTCTTTTAGAAGTTTCTCGGTCACGAGCGACGCTAAAGTAACTTCTATTCCCGATGTCGCCGAATTTAATTTTCAAGTAATCACCGAAGGAGGAAATGACATGACGTCTCTACAAACAAAAAATACTGACACGACTAATAAGGCCATCGCTTTCATAAAATCAAAAGGAGTAGAAGATAGAGATATTAAAACCGAAGCTTATAGCGTTAACCCGCGCTACGAAACTTCAAATTGCGGAATTATTCCTTATAGCGTAATCGGAGGACAGGCCATTAAGTCTTGCCCGCCACCGTCTATCGTCGGTTATACCATCACCCAATCGGTTAATATTAAGGTTCGTGATTTTACTAAAATCGGGGATATTGTCGGCGGAGTCGTCAAAAATGGCGCTAACCAAGTAGGCGCGCTTTCCTTTACTATCGATGATCCGACTATAGCCCAAGGTCAAGCTCGCACCGAAGCCATGATTAAAGCTAAAGCTAAAGCCGAAGCTATCGCTAAAACCGGCGGTTTCAGCGTCGGACGCCTTCTGGGTATTCAGGAAGGATCTCAATATCCGGTATATAATGATCGCTTGATGATGAAAACGACGGCGACAGGTTCGGAGTCGGCCCCGGCGCCAGTTATCCAGCCCGGCTCGCAAGAAGTAAGCGTCAGCGTTACTCTCCAATACGAAATTAAATAAAAATTAATTTTTATTATTCAAATCAAAGAGCTTAAATTCTAGGTGCCATAAATTATTATCATACATACTCAGATCATGTAAAATCAAAAACTCAGTGACAAGATCACTGAGTTTTAGTAATACCTTTTTTTATATTTTAATAAGCAATCTTAGTAATTTTTTCGCAACCGATCGGAATTTGACAAGAACTGGTCGCTACCTCTCCCGACCCATTAATATCCAGCGATGTCTTAATGATGCCGGGCATACAATTAATATATTCAGGGCAATTATCCGGTTTTGGCGTGATACTTGTCTGCGTCGGCGGCAAAGTAATTATTGGTGTAACTGTAATTGGCGGTTTAACACTCGGGGTTGTCGAATTATTAATCACTTGATAGTCAGAGATCTGATAAACTTCTCCCGATTTAGCATTAATAATTACTGTTTGTCCGTTAAATTCCGAAAGATTATTAGAAATAGCCCAAACATAATTATTTATTTTTCCATAATACCAATATAACCCGGCTGTCCACTCTTTTGTTCCCTTAGCTAAACCTGATTTCTTGGCAATTTCTAAGGCTTGATCTTTGCTGATAACATCGAGTCGAGATTGATCCGACGTAATAGAGCTTGAAGAAACAGTTAACGGTATAGAAATGGCTGGGATTGATAGGGTTGTTGGCGTCTCTGCGGTTATCGACGAAGTGTTGATAACAGTTGAAACTACACTGGGAACAGTTGAAACAGCAGATAATATTGGTATTGCTGGTGAGCCGGCCAAAACACTTTCTCGTTTCTGGGATAAAACAGTCTTATATTCAACTGGTGCCCCCGCTTCTATCGTCGCAATAAACGATCCCTGGCTATTAATATCCTTCTCTAAATTCTTTGAAACCTCAATAACTTTTGGCCAAGAAATTGCTTTATCCGTATTAATATTAGCTAGGTATACTTGAGCTTTAGTTAAGTTGCTTTGATATTTCTGCAAATTATTCTCGACGATTATTTTGGTCGCTCGACCCTGAAGCTGCAGTTGTTTTATTTCTTCTAAACGATTCGTCGCCAACTTTGTCTGTAATTCAACTTTTTTAATCTTATCAAAAGTTGTCGCTTCTTCGACTTTTTCCATTATTAATTTAACAGGATAAAGTCTGTCGGTTGGTAAGCTGTTTTGTGAAGCGGTTACTACTCCGCTGCCGGTAATTAAACTAGCGATAATGGCGATAATAGCGATTGGCATAGGTTTTAAAATTAGTTTTTTAAATATTCCCTCCTGCCAATTATGACGATCCGGCTCAAAATTTCTTACCGGATTTTCCGCCATAAAGTTTTGAAGATTCTTTTGACCATTATTAATCCACTCGGAATTAACCGAAATTTCTTTCAATTTATTAATATTCTCGATTATTCTAAATTTTTTCATATACTTCGTTCGTTACTTTTTTTAATTCTTTTAGGGACCGGTGAATTCCCACATAAACCGCATTAAACGATTTTCCGCTAACCTTGGCTATTTCAGAAACCGATAAATCATCAAAGTAGCGCCAAATAATTAATTTTTGTTGGTCGACCGTTAGCTGTTTTAATGATTCTCTCACTTTATTTTTTTCTAAATCCTGATCGATAGCCTCTTCGTATAACGGCTCGACAGACAATTTTTCCTCCAGGCCATTACTGGGATTATCAAGCGAAATATTTTCATTTCCCGGTCTACGATAATAATCGGCGATTAAATTATTTAGAGTTTTATAGAGAAAAGCGTTTAAATTATCAATTTTATGCTCGGAATTTATAATATATTGCCAGGTTTTATAGAAAACCTGTTGAGCCATGTCTTCGGCTTGTTCTCGAGAACCAAGACGAAAACAAGCATGCTTAAACAACCTAGGAGCATAATAATTATACATTTTTAAAAATGTATCCTCATCGCCTTGATTAATTTTAGCTAAAATCTGTTTTTCCTGAAAATAAGCTTTCATTTAATAGACGCTCCTATTGATACTATCTATGACGATAAACTTAATTAAATCTTACCCAAAAACTTCTCTAACTTAATTATACTGGTGCCAGCAAAAAGCAGCAATATTTCTATTTAATAATTTAAACCTAAATAAAAAACCCTGCATTATCTGCGAGGTATATAAAATAATTAATAAAATATTTATTTCTTGATAGTAAAGAAGAAGGTACCACCTTTTCCTTCCTCGCTCTCTACCCAAAGTTTTCCACCATTTTTTTCGACATATTCTTTACAAAGGACTAGTCCCAATCCTGAGCTTGTTTCGTTATCGGTCCCTCTCCGCCCATTTTTGGCTCCAAACTGGAAAAGAGTGTCAACCATTTTTTTATTCATTCCTATGCCGGAATCACTTATCATAACAACTGAATTTTCCGCACGAATAATTACTCGACCGCCCGGTAGTGTAAATTTGATAGCATTAGAAAGTAGATTGCGAACTACCAATTTTAACATACGTTGATCCCCATAAATTTGAAAATTTTGATCTATTTTGTTTTCAATATCTATTTTTTTTATCAACGCCGCCCCTTTAACCAACTCTACGCACTCTTTAACTATCTGCCCAAGCGAAAATATTTCCGAATAACAATCAACGACTCCTCGATTAATCATTGACCATTCCAATAAATTTTCTAGGAGAATATAGATGCCCCGAGCAGAGTTATTAAGACCAGTGGCTATCTCAACAATTTCGTCTTTTTTCATGTCAAGCGTTTCCTTTACAAGGATTTCTGTTAGGTTAAGAAAATAGCCGAAAGGACTTCGCAAATCATGAGCAATAATAGAAAAAAATTTATCTTTTTCTTCATTAACTTTAAGCAACTCTTTATTTTTTTCTGCTATCATTTGATTAACTTTTTCACGCTCAGAGATGTCTCTGTACATCCCGCAAACCACACCTTGGCCATTGGTTATAAAAAAACAAGAGGATATCTCCACCGGAAATATAATTCCATTCTTCTTCTTATGATAACGCACAGGAACAAATTTAACCTCACCGGTAATAACTCCGGCTATACTATCCTTAGTTTTTTCTTCTTCCGCGGAGATATCCGTAATATTCATGCTTAATATTTCTTCTCTAGAATATCCATACAAATCTAAAAACGACATATTTACATCTATTATTTTCCCGGTTGCCGAATCAACAAGAACTATCGCGTCGTTTACCGTAGAAAAAACTTGATGATATTTTTCCTCGCTTTCTTGCCATTGTCGCTCCATCAATTTACGATCAGTAATATCGATAACTGTTCCTAGAATTCCAACGATTTCACCCTTTTTATTTTTCAAGGCAATATTGGAATCTAGAGACCAACGGCGTTTGTTAGTCTTCAAATCATCATAAGAAAAATCAATAGAGTTGACTTTTCCTCCGACAATAACTTTTTGCAAGCGCTCAACAATGCCGACCTCCCGTAAGAAAGGAAACACCTCTAAGGGATGTTTACCCAACACTTCACCGGCCGACTTGCCTGTAAGATTTTCCATGTATTGATTCCAAAACTGATAGCGCAAGTCGGGACCATAAACAATAATCCCTTCGTGTGCGCTAGTAATTATTTGTTCTACTACAGAACTATTGTCAAACACTTCGTTTTCTGATTCTTTTTTCACTTTTTTCATCTCTTTCAATGCTCCTTTTTATTTTTATTTATTTAATTATTAATGTTCATATTTGATCTAGAAGCGTAACACATAAATGTGCCCTCGTCCAACTTCAGATAAGCGAGTTCAGCGGGTAAGCACAGCGCCTATATGATTATATATCAAATTAAAAATCCATAATTTTCTAATTAAACGATAAAAGAACCAAACCAAAAAGCATGATAGAAAAAATAAGGAATTTAAATAAAATATGTTTTTCTTTAAAATATCCTTGGCCCGATAAAATTGACCAAAATATAGCTGAGGACCTCTTAGCCGCCATTAAAATTGTGGGCACACTAAAATTAAAGGCAAAACTTTCAATGACTCCAGCGAGGCCGGTGGTTATAGATTGTAAAAAAAATACGGGTTTAGTTAAGAAGGCAAAAGGGTTTTCTTTTTCCTTAATCAGAATAAAAAATACCGAACAAATTAATAATATTAACGTTATTATTAATTGCTCGGCGACAATTGAATTATAATGAATAATATTATACTTAAATAAAGAAGTGGTTATCACGGCATTAACGGCCGAAAAAATAACAAACCTCAGACCTTTCTTTTTTATACCATTCTGAGAAGAAGCTAACAAAAGAGCCACGATTATTAAAGTTATCCCAATTAAAGGGGCGGTACCTATTTTATAACCAACAATAAAATCAACCAGCAAAAGAAGAGGGATGGTGATTGTTCTGACGAAACTAAAAGTAGTTCTATCAGCCTTTATAACGGCGAAAATTGAAACATACAACTGAATAACTTCTAGAATCGCTCTAATAGAAAAAGTGGGCAAAGAAGCAAGTTTAAAAATAAACGCACTATTTTTCATTAGGCTGATTAGTATAAAAAAAATAGCGCTCCAAAATAAACTTAAAAAAGCCATAGTATAAGGGCTCTCTTCATGTTTATTGGCTTTATATTTTCCTATAGAAATAACTCTATACCGCCCCTCCCAAAAAAGGAATAGCCAATCTTTTCCTGAATGTTTCTCCTTTAAACAATTCCTCTTTGCGTTCGGCCGCTATCTGTCTATCTCCTTCGTGTTGAGATTTGTTCATCGCCTCGAAACTGGAACCAAGAAATAAAGTATGTTTACCGTAACGTTTAGAAATACCATCAACGCTGCCGAATATTTTGGAAATCTTTTCTGCGGTTATTACTTCATTAAATAGGTCGGCCTGACGAGATGTGTTCTCGACTAAATCTGCTAGTATTATCCCCGTCGCCCGAAATAACTTATCTTGAAGAAATACTTGATTAAAATACTTATCAATCATTTTAATTATCTCAATCGGATTATCGGTCGGCCTAATAAGTTTAAACTCATACCCATGGTAGTGAAAGTCTTGAGTCTTCAAGAAAAAAAACACTTTCTTGGTCGCTAACTGATAGCGGCGCAATTTAATGCAGGAATTTTCAGTATTTTTAGATAACTGACTAAAAACATATTCTCTCTCCTTAGACGGCGGAGTAAATGTTTTGGTTTTACTGATTGATTGATAACTATTCTTTTTATCGGGGTCAACCTTATAAATCATATTCCCCCTTAACTCCTGCCAAATCTCCTGATGCGGTTTGGTTAATCTGGTTTGAACCCAATCCAAATCCTTTTCAGCAAATTGCCGAGCAGTTCTAATTCCATATTTATTTAAATAGGCGGTGGTTTGTGGACCGATACCCCAAACTTTATCAATACTTAATTTATCAAGATAAAGATGAATATCCCGGCCGGGAATAATTGTTAAGCCTGAAGGTTTTTTCCATTTAGAACCCAATTTAGCCAGGACTTTGGTTGGAGCTAATCCGACGGAAAAGGTAAAACCTAATTCATTATCTAAAGTAGCTTTAATCTTCTCGGCCATTTTCTCATAGGACATGTTGAGCGGTCGTTGGAGTCCGGTTAAATCGGCAAAACATTCATCAATGCTATATTCTTCTACATCTGGCGTAAAGCGCCTAACAATATTAAACATCCGTAAAGAATACAAACTATAGGTCTCATAATCCGATGGTAGAAATACCACGTCGGGACAAATCTTCTTGACGTCACATAAAGACATTGCTCGTTTCACGCCACGAGCCTTAGCTTCATAGGTCAAAGAAGAAACAATTCCCCGCTCTAAACCAGTTATAACCGGCCTACCCTTGAGCTCGGGGTGACGGGCGACTTCACAGGACGCGAAAAAACAATCACCGTCGACGTGGAGAATCGCTTGCGGAAAAGAAAATAAATTGAAAGACATATATTAATACTTTCTGACTACCGCTTTGACCACTGCCGCGATCTTTAATTCTTCCTTCGGTCGGATAATAGAAAATTTCTTATTAGCCGGTTCCAGATAAACGTCTTTCCCTTTCTTCCTAAGGTATTTTATAGTCCATTGATTGTCTACTTCGGCGATAACGATGTTACCATCGACGGCGGTTAAACTACGATCCACCAAAACCATGTCGCCGGGCATAATACCAGCATCTATCATCGACTCACCACTAACCTTAAGCATATAGGTTGCTTCTTTATTCTTAATTAGATATTCATCCATACTCATCGTGTCAGACAACTCTTCTTCGGCTGGAGAAGGAAAACCAGCCTCCACTTGACCCAAGACTCTTAGTTCGCCATAAATATTCTTAGGAATTAATTTACCTTTTATATCTTTACCTAAAAAGTTTTCTTTCTTTAGTTTATCCACCAATTTAAAAACAGAATTCTTGGATTTAAAACCGAGAAGCATCATTATCTCGGCGTAGTTAGGCATCCGACGATTCCTTTGGTAAAATCGCAAAATTTGTTTTTTATATTTTTCTATCATAGAGTTTAACTTACAGAGAACATTATAGTAAACATTTGTTCACCCGTAAAGAGAACAAAAAAAATAGCCATTTTAAACTATTTCTATTTTAGGAGATGCACTTATCAGGGTAGCGCCAAAAAATAATTTTGGTATTTTGGCGATTACTTTTTATCTATAACTTTAGTTTTTTCCCAATATCTTTCTATATAAATCTTCTGCCAGAAAAAATGTCCGAAAAAATACCCGCTAATTATTCCTAAGGCCCAAATTGCAAACTGAATGAGTGGCGGAAGAGCACAACCTCCATAAAATAGTGCTATTCGGCCTTGGCTTGAAAGCCAAGATAAATATCTCATTTCTATTAAGGCATGTAGATTTAAACTTAACAAAAGACCAAGAATTATAAAACTAATCAAATAAATTACCTTTTTTAGTTTAATTGGTTTGCCCGGTGGGCATAAAAACATATTTTTTACGCATCATTACAACTTAATTATACCACCAAAAGGACAAACAAAAACAGGCGTCTCTGTCTGTTAATGTTTTATGAACTCTTTTTGGAGTTATGATATAAAATTTACTAAATAATCTAAACCTGTTATAATTATTAAATAATATATACAACTTTTTATAATAATTAATAATATGATAAAAGAAAACGTGCTCGATACTAATCCGTTCCCCCCAGAGCATAAAAAAAATGAAAAAGTCTATACTGAGCATTAAGCGGGAATGGCCAAGGAATTAAACCCCGATTTATTGGATATCGTATCGGGCGACAGTCGACCTAAAGACTATAAACACTATACCGGCGAAAGGATCGCTCAAATGGAGGCTAAGGAAGAAGAAAAAACTAAAAGAGAATTAGAAAAAACAAGAAATGAAATAGCTAATTTAGATAGCGATAATGAAAAAAAACAACAACTACAGAACGAGGAGGAAAAATTAGCAAGCAAACTTGAAAAACAAAAACATGCTAGCTTATATCTGAAGGAAATAAAGACAAATATTAATTTTATACACCAATGGTTCGGGAAAAAAGATGTACCGGACAGTTTAATTTTAAAAGGCGTCATTAACGGCCAACGAGTAGAAATAGATGTAACTCCCGGCAAAGACTGGGAAAGGGACCATCAAGAATATTTTATGGTGACTCCAGAAAAAAATCCTGAGTTATTTATTTTTAATGGAAAAATTGACGAAAAAAATATTTCACTCGAAAAGTCCGCGGAATTGTTTACAAAATACAGAGAAGTTGCTTCTAAACGAGACGACTATTGGGAGTTGTCCCGAGCATAATATAATAGAATCAAAATTTTAAGTCACGATAACATCAGAATTTATTTTTTAGAGTGACAACGAGGGTATGGCGGTAATAAAAAAGCCTAGCGAATAGCGTTAGGCTTTTTGTTTCTTTAGGTTTTTACTAAAAACTGAGAAACACTAAGAACTAATGTAAATTATCTTTTAAACGCCTGTTTGGTGTAAAAAACTCCACCGAGATTGAGTCCAAAAAAGATAAGAGAAAGTATTGTGTAAACAAAATAAGCAAAGGGTTTTAGGTGGCCTTTCAATATAATTTCTTTACCCACGAGAAACGCGTCATAATATTTCACATTAATATTCCGTGGCGTTATTGATGAATAAAGAAATACGCCCGTTGTAGAAGTATCGGGCTTCCAGATTCTTACTCCGTTTACTCCATAAGACAATATGGCGTCCTTGCCAAATTTTAGGGCTTCAAGCATGGGGACTTTAATTGTGAAAGTTCCAGGCTTTATGTTATCGGCACTAATAACTCTGCCGGAAAATTTAGAGATATCAACTTTGAATACCTCAATCTTGCTTTCGTCATTTACAAATAGCAAGAGACCGACCAGGCAAACTAAAAGAAAAATATCCAATAATATCCATAATGATATTTTTATAATTTTTTTCACGTAATTATCCTTTTTTTTGTTAAATGATTAATTATTAATTTTCACTGCTAACTACAATTTATGCACGGTTTTTATACCATACAAAGATAAATCCAAGGTGTCAGTAGAATAAAACATACCCATATAGGCCGATTTTGGCTCATGATCCATCCCGCCCTCTGAACTTACAGAGACTCTTATAAAATACAGAGTATCGCCTACGGATAGATTAGCCGCTCTTGATTTTGGAACTACGACATCTATGCCTGCCGGGAGTCCAATTTCTGTTTTATATCGGCATCTTACAAACACCGATCCCATATAATTTTCCGATTCGGCATTTTTTACAGCGCCTTGAAATAATACTGACGATGAATCAGGAAAATTAGAACTAATGCTAATTTTTTTGCCGACTTGATCTTCTTTAGAGCAAGCGGTGAAAAACATGGAGGCAAGACTAATGAAGATGAGAGAAAAAAATAATTGTTTCATTGTTATATCCTTTTTTGAAGTTAATCGATTTTAGGTTAATTATTAAATACACCTGAAACTCAGATAAATTTAACAATTAACCCAATTTAACTTGTTTGGTAATGGACTATTTTAACGAAACTATTATATCACTATTACTAATTTTTGTCAATACATAAAAATATTGATTTTTCTTCACACTAGCATCACAACTATCTATTTTACCATCATTTTACCGGTCCGCTACTAATTATATAACAAAAAAATACTAATATTAGTATATTTAATGTGTCTGGGCGGGTAACGGTAACTTCTCACTCGCACCGCTTCCGCGTTACTCACTCGTCCTGGGTTGGCGTCCGACGCTAATCTTTGCCCTCGCCGCTCAGAAGGGCGGCTCGGGCTTGCCTCGCTTCCAACCTGTTCGATCCCCTGGCTCGTACCAGAAAATAAAAACACAGGATAAAATCCTGTGTTTTTATTTTAGAGCGGGTAACGGGAATCGAACCCGTCTCTCGACCTTGGCAAGGTCGCATAATAGCCACTATACGATACCCGCATCTCTATAATTAAATTTACGTGCCGCGGGCGGGAATCGAACCCGCACTGCATCGCTACAACTGGATTTTAAGTCCAGCGCGTCTACCAGTTCCGCCACCGCGGCCTTATACTTGTGGAGATGATGGGAATTGAACCCATGTCCAATCGGTTTGCCTAAATACATTTACAAGAATAGTCCGATTTATTTTTTTAGCCTTAACTATCAATAACCGAACAAAAAGCAATTAAAGCGATCTTCCTATTGTTTCTATGTTTTCCGGAAAGAGCAAAAAACATTTATCCTCATACCCGCTTCGCCGAAACGAGGCGAGCGAATAACACCGAGAAAATGACCATGAGAAATTATCACCCTCGATGGTTATAGCCTTATTTATTAGGCCATAACTGGAGCATAACTCGGAGTTAACCAAGTGAATGCTCTTGCCGTTTTGGCATTTGTGTTTTTTTAACCGGTTTAACGTGACAGCTAAGCACGTCTCGAATATTTAGCCAAAGTCCCGACTGTCGATGCCTGGCATCCCCTAACGTCTCTTTGTTAAAGACCGCAAACTGCGTTCAACTTCTCGCTTCTTTATAGTGTCTCTCTTGTCGTATTGTTTTTTACCGCGAGCTAAGGCGAATTCTAACTTCAGAAAACTATGATTAGTATATATTTTGAGAGGGATTAGTGTCAAGCCCTCAACTTGTTTTTTCCCTAATAAACGCTTAATTTCTTCACGTTTTAAAAGCAACTTTCTTTCTCTGGTTTGATTGTACTCGGGAAGTGGTCCAGCATTTTTGTAAGGTGAGACCTGACAACCGATTAAATATAATTCTGTTTTATTATTTTTTGTACGAATGGAAATAAAACTTCCCTTTAAACTGATTTGACCGGCGCGAATCGCTTTAACTTCGTGTCCATATAAAACTAAACCCGCCTCATATTTTTCTAGGAGTTCGTAATCGAAATTAGCTTTTTTGTTTTGAGTCAGTTGGGGCATAGTTCCAGTCTTTTAGCTTGGCAATAACTTTTTCGTTAGTTAAAATATTTTCTAAATAACTGTGATAACCGGGCTCTTCCAGCATTTTTAAAACCTCTTGATTATTAGCATATTGTTTTTTCAGGTCTTCAATCTTTTCATGGATTTCTTTATCGGTCGGGGAAATCTTTTCAACTAGAGCCATTTCGCGGATGGCTAAAGCGGACTTAACTCTTTTGATAGCGTTGGGGGTTAGCTCTAACATTAACGCGGCGCGATCCTTTTTAAGGTGTTGGAGATAATCGTCAAATTTTCCGCCCTGACGAGTAATATTCTGCTCCAATTCTTCCAACATATTTTTTAACTCGGCATTAATTAATATTTCCGGCAATTCCCCAAACTTAGTATCTTCAATTATTTTAGTGAGCAGGGCTGCTTCGTTTTTAGCGTCAACCTGATGTTTTTTTTCGTGTAATAAACTTTCCCGCAAATTCTTTTTTAATTCTTCTAAATCTTTAAGCTGAAATATGACCGCCAATTCATCATTCAGACCCGGTAGTGTTCGGCTATAAACATCTTTTATTTTTACTTCAAACTCGACCATCTTACCGGCCAAATTTTTTTGATGATGATCGTCGGGGTAGGGCAATAAAAATTTCCGAATTTCATCTTTTTTAGCTCCAATTAATTTATGGTCAAACCCGGGGACAAAATAATCTTTACCCAACAAAATTGCTAAATCTTTGTGTTGGCCGTCTTCTAGCGGAACTTTATCTAAAAACATTTTTATATCCGCCGTTACCTTATCCCCTTCTTCGACGGCTCGCTCTACTACTTCTTCCTTGGCTCGCATTTCTCGCAAATCGTTTAAAGCCTTATCTAGTTCCTTATTGTCTATCTTAGCTTCTTCTGTTTTTAGTTCTAAATCTTTATACTTTCCTAGGGCCACTGTTGGCAATAAAGATAAAATAATTTTATATTCTAGAGGATTATTGGGAGCTAATTTAGTAACATTAACTTGAGGCTGGCCGATAGCTCGGCGCTCCATAGTATTTTGCATGATTACTTCGTCAATGGTTTTATTAATGGCGATATGAGCCGCTTCCTCTAAAATCGTCATCTCACCGATTTTCTGTTTTAAGATATCAAACGGAACTTTCCCGGGACGAAAGCCTTCAATTTTTACATCTTTAGAAACTTTTTCCACGCCCTTAACAATATAAGGCGCAAATTCTTCCGGCGTTAATTCCACGAGTAATTCTATTTGTGATTTGTCCAAATCTTTTTTTGTAACTTGCATAATAAACTGTTTTAATTTTATAAGAGCAAACCGACAATCAGCAGAGCCACAATGTTTAAAACTTTAATCATCGGATTAATAGCCGGACCGGCTGTGTCCTTATAAGGATCACCGACGGTATCGCCGGTAACTGCTGCCTTATGAGCATCTGAACCTTTACCGCCAAAATTACCAGCTTCAATATATTTTTTAGCGTTATCCCAGGCGCCACCGCCGGAAGTCATAGAAATAGCCACAAAGATTCCGGTAACGATAGAGCCCACAAGCAAACCGGCCAAAGCCTCTAAACCATGACCCGCTCCGAAAAAATTAAAACCAAAACCGACAATTATCGGAGCAACCACTGGAATTAACGCCGGAATAATCATTTCCTTAATGGCCGCTTTAGTTACAATATCGACTGTCCGTCCATAATCCGGCTTTTCCGCTCCACTCATAATTCCGGTTTTTTCCTTAAACTGAGCGCGCACATCTTCCACCACTGCTCCGGCCGCTCGACCTACCGCTTTCATGGCCATAGCTCCAAACAAATAAGGAAGTAGTCCGCCAATAAATAAACCGATTAGAACATAAGGGTTATCAATTAAAAACTGCGCGCTTCCTCCGGCTGCTTTAATTTTAGAAGTAAAATCCGCAAAAAGAACTAAAGCTGCCAAGGCCGCCGAACCAATAGCATAACCTTTAGTTACCGCTTTAGTGGTGTTGCCGACAGCGTCTAAAGGATCAGTAATATTTCTAACGTCTTCACCTAGTTCAGCCATTTCCGCGATTCCACCGGCGTTATCCGTTATCGGACCATAAGCGTCAATCGTCACAATAATTCCGGCCATCGACAGCATCGACATAGCCGCTACGGCAATACCATATAAACCGGCAAGCGAATAAGCACCTAGAATCGCCAAACAAATTACAATAATCGGTAGAGCTGTAGATTTCATCGAAACCGCCAAACCGGCAATCACATTTGTTCCATGACCGGTTTTAGAGGCCTCAGCAATACTTTTAACCGGACTATAAGCCGTTGAAGTATAATACTCCGTGATAATCACTAATAAACCAGTGACTACTAAACCAATTAAACTAGCTAAATAAATTTTGGAGCTTAGTCCGCCAACGATTAAATATTTGGTAATCGGGTAAAAAGCTAGAGCCGCTAAAACTCCGGCGGCGATTAAGCCTTTATACAAGGCAGCCATGATATTATTATTCTTACCTAAGCGAATAAAAAATATCCCGATAATGGAAGCTAAAATTGAAGCCGCTCCCAAAACTAAGGGGTACACAATAATCGTCGAATTATCAGTAAAAGTTAGGCTGCCTAAAACCATGGTGGCAATTAAAGTAACGGCATAAGTTTCAAATAAATCTGCCGCCATCCCAGCGCAATCACCGACATTATCACCAACGTTATCAGCAATCACAGCGGGATTACGAGGATCATCTTCCGGAATGTTGGCTTCAACCTTACCAACTAAATCAGCGCCGACATCGGCTGCTTTAGTATAAATTCCTCCTCCTAAACGGGCAAAAATTGAAATTAATGATCCACCAAAAGCAAAACCAATAAGCGCCTCTAAATTATAATTGCTTAAAAAATAAAAACTGGTTGTTCCGAGCAGGGCTAAACCGACTACTAACATGCCGGTCACGCTACCCCCTTTAACCGCCACATTAAGAGCTTTCGCTAGTCCGCCCCGCGCCGCTTCTGTCGTTCTAATATTGGCGCGAACACTAACATACATACCAATATAACCGGTTAAGGCTGATAAAACTGCGCCGCTTAAAAAAGCTAAGGCCGTTAACCAGCCTAAACTAGGAATAAAACCAATAAGCAAGAACAGAAATAAGGCCACGAGAGCTACGGATTTATACTGGCGATTCAAAAAGGCTTTGGCGCCGGCCTGAATGGCCGCTCCAATTTCTTTCATTTTGTCGTTGCCCTCCGGCAAGCGCAAAATAGACCCGATAACAATCACTCCATAAACAAGAGCGGCTAAAGCGCTGCCAAAAATAAACAAGTTGATGATCATAAATTTAGATCGAAAGTCAGAAAATTATAAAATAATAAAATTCTAACTTGATAAAATTATAATTTATTTAATTATTTTTTATTCTTCTTTTCTTTTTTTTCTTTTTTGGGTTTAGCTTCTTTTTTGGTTTCTTTTTTTATTTCTTCCCCGGTTTCTTCCACCGCTTCTTGCTTCTCGTTTAAATTTTGAACCTCGGCGCCAACTTCAGTTTTGATAATTTCGTTTTCTTCATTTATTTCTATATTTTCATCATCCACGCCTAAAACTTTTTTTTCTCCGGCTTCCGACGCCTCGATAATATCAATTTTCCAACCGGTTAAACGGGCCGCCAGACGAACATTTTGTCCGGCCTTGCCGATAGCTAAAGACAATTTATCCGGGCTGACCTTAACAATGGCTTTGTGTCCCACATTATCCAAATCAATCGAAATAACTTTGGCTGGAGCTAGGGCATTAGCAATAAATCTCGCCGGCTCCTCGTTATATTCAATAATATCAATTTTTTCCCCGCCGAGTTCACCAATAATTGTCTGGACCCGCGAACCGCGTTGACCAACACAAGAACCGACTGGATCGACATTGTCGGCATCCGTCCAAATCGCCACTTTAGAGCGTGATCCGGCTTCACGAGCCACTGCCTTGATCTCTACTAAACCATTGGCAATCTCCGGAATTTCTAAATAAAAAATTTTTCGGAGTATTTCTTCGCTCCGACGAGACAAAATAATTTCTGGTCCCTTATGGCCCTCGCGAACCTCTTTAATAAAGACCTTAACTCGATCATTGACATTATAATGTTCGGTATATATTTGTTCTTCCGCCGGCAATAGTCCAATGGCCTTGCCTAAATCTACAAAAACAAAACGTCCCTCCCGTCTCTGGACCACACCAGAAACCACTTCTCTCTCTTTACCCTTAAATTCACTGAAAATCATATCTCTTTCCATTTCCCTAAGTTTCTGAATAATAACCTGTTTAGCGGTCTGCGCAGCCATGCGACCGTAGCTTTCCGGCACCGGCAAATCAGTCATTATTTCTTCACCAATCTTTACACCAAATTTTAAAATCTGCGCTTCTTTAACCTGAATATCGGTTTTGGGGTTAAATTTTTTCTTTCCTTCTTCGTTTATTTCTCCTTTTGTTTGCGGAGCAAACTCATTGCGGATTTCTTCTTTACGAAGTTCTTGAATATTAGGATTATATAAATTCTGCAGCATTTCCGCTTCTTCTTGTTCCGGTAAATTTTCTACCACCGTTTTAACATCAAAAATTTGCGAACTGCCGGTCGCCGGATCGAATTTAACATGGATATTTTGATTACGTTCCCCATAATCCTTACGGTAGGCGGCGGCGAGCGCCAATTCAACGGCAGCAATTACCGACGTATAATCTAAATTTTTTTCTTCACATAGCTGCTTAATGGCAGCGCTAATTTCCGACATATTTTTAATCTTGTTTAACTTAATTAAGACAAAAAGCTAATTGTAATAAACAACTAGCTTTCTACTTATCATGATAACATAATTTTAATCTTTGTCAAAGCTAGCCGTTTTCATTCTAGGGGCCAAGCCAAATCGCACCGCTGGCCGCCCGGCTTAATCTATTAATAACATAACTCGTAATTCCCCAGGCCATCAAAATAATTATTAAACCGATAATCGCATTACTAAGCAGTGAAACAGCCTCTTTGGTTTTTTCTTCGTTCCCACCGGAGGTCATATACTTAAAACCGGCAAAAATAATTAAACCTAAAAAAATAACTCCGATGAACTGCAAGCTGACAACAATTATTTTGGCGACTGTAACTCTAATATCAGTCGGCTCGCTGCCGCCGTAGACGCTGCCGATTTCCGTCATTCCCTCTTGGCTATTAATTAAAGAATCAGAAGCCGCCTGGACATTTGTTCTAAAAGGTAGATAAGTAACACAAACCAACAAACTAAATATCGTTAAAGAAATAAAACTTAAGATGTGCTTTTTAGAGATTCCCATATATATGGTATAATTATATCAGACTTTAATATTATATAAAAATCTATCTAAAAATACAAGAAAATGAATTTAACCAGGAAAGTAGCCCATAATACTTTTATCCAAATAGTCGGAAAAATAATTTCTACGTTTTTGGGTCTTTTAGCCATCGCCCTAATAACTCGCTATCTCGGTCGCGATGGTTTCGGTGAATATACCACGGTTATAACTTTCCTCACCTTTTTTGCCGTTGCCGCTGATTTTGGTTTAACCCTGGTGACCGTTCAAATGATTAGCGGCCATGACGCGGAAGAAAATAAGATTCTCAACAATCTTTTTGGCCTGCGCCTAGTTTCCGCCCTGCTTTTTCTTTTGCTCGCTCCGCTAACCATCTCCTTTTTTCCTTATGGTGCTACGATAAAATTCGGTGTCATAATTACTTTTATTTCTTTCCTATTTCCGGCATTAAACCAGATTATAATCGGTTTATTCCAAAAAAGGTTGAGTATGAGCCGAGCGGCTATCGCCGAAATGCTTAGTCGCTTAATACTGCTTCTGGGAATTATTCTAACTAAAAAATTAAATCTCGGTTTGAACGGAATTTTATTAAGCACCGCCGCTTCGGCGGCCGGCAGCTTCGTATTTCATTATATTTTTTCCTTAAAATTTACGGTAATTAAATTAGAATTTAATTGGTTTATTTGGAAAAAAATTATACATAAATCCTGGCCGCTCGCTATTACCATTGTTTTAAATCTAATCTATCTGCGAGCCGATACCCTTCTTTTATCTATTTTCAACAGCCAATCAGAAGTTGGTCTTTATGGAGCCACTTATAGAATAATCGATGTTTTAACGTCCATTCCTTTTATGTTTGCCGGTTTAATCTTGCCAATTTTAACCGCTGCTTGGCTGGAAAACAACCCCAAGTATTTTCATAAAGTTTTACAAAAATCTTTTGATTTCATGACTATTCTGGCTATTCCTCTCATTATCGGCGCTCAGTTCCTTAGCCAGCCGATTATGTCATTCGTCGCCGGCCAGGATTTTTACGCTTCCGGAGCAATTTTACAAATTTTAATTTTTGCTGTCGCCGCCATTTTTTTAGGCACAATGTTTTCTCATGCCGTTGTTGCCTTGGATAAACAAAAAACCATGATTAGCTTTTATGTCTTTACCGGCTTTAGTTCATTACTGGCTTATTTATATTTTATCCCGCGTTTTTCTTATTTTGGCGCCGCCGGAGTAACAATTTACAGCGAAACCCTGATCGCTGTTTTTTCGGGCTACTGCGTCTGGAAATATAGTAATTTTTTGCCTAATCTAAAAACAATGATTAAATCAATAATAAGCGGCCTAATTATGGGTGTCTTTCTTTACTTTTTTGCCGGATCAGATCAAACTACTCTAGGCGGCTTAATTTCAACCTTCGTCCTTGCCAGTTTAATTTATTTTGTTATACTTTTCTTGATTGGCGGCATTAAATCAGCCGATATTGCTGCCATTATAAAACGTCAAAACAAAAATATTGGACCAACCTACGGCGGTTCTAACTTATAAAATATGAAAAATATTCCTTCACTTACTCCTCAAATAATTGCCGATACTGCCGATTACTTGGTAATAAACAAACCGGCCGGTCTAGCGGCCCATGGCGGAGGTAATCTCCAAGAACCAACCCTAGTTGATTGGTTAATAGTTAATTACCCAAAAATAAAAACTGTCGGCGACGACCCGTCCCGTCCCGGACTCGTCCATCGTCTTGATAAAGATGTCAGCGGTTTAATGGTTGTGGCTAAAAATAATAAAAGTTTTTCCAGTTTAAAAAATCAATTTAAAAACAGAGAGGTTGTTAAAGAATATACTGCCCTGGTACATGGCCGCCTAATGAAGGATGACGGAACAATCGATTTCCCTATTACTCGATCTAAAGACGGATATCGCATGGCCGCTCTGCCCGCCAATACCACAAAATTACTTCGTCGCCGCCACCCACAAGGACGAGACCAGGGAAATATTACCGGTTGGTTCAAATCTCGCACCGCTTTAACCGAGTTTAATGTTTTAAAAAGATTCATTAACTATACCCTCTTAAAAATAATTATCAAAACCGGACGCACTCATCAAATTCGGGTTCATTTTTTCGCTTATGGCTATCCGCTCGTCGGCGATAATCTATATTGTACCAAAAAAACTAAAACCAAAAACGAAAAACTTAATCTCGGCCGAGTTTTTTTGGTCGCTACCAGCTTAAGTTTCCAAGACTTGCAGGAAAAAACTCAAAGTTTTATAATAGATTTACCAAATGAATTATCAGTCGCTCTCCCTCGACATTAATTTTTATCGCTAACTTTGACGTCCCTCCTGATTTTAACTATAATACAAGAATAATATAAATTTAATAAAATTATAATTATAAAAACTATGAAAAAAATTATAGACAATCTATTTAGTCGTGAGCGGTTCACGCGAATTACTCTCCCCGTTATTTTAGTTATTATTCTGGCCATCATCGGGTTTTTTTCCTTTAAAAAACCGGCGATCGTCGACCTTACTCCGGATCAAGCTAAAACCCAGGCTGAAACTTTTATTAATAAATTTTTGATGCAAAATGGCAATAAGGCGACAGTAAAAGACATTACTACGGAATATGGTCTATATAAGTTAAAGATTGATATTGTCACTAGTGCCGTAGACTCTTATCTGACTAAAGACGGAAAATTATTTTTTCCGCAAGCTTTAAACATCGATCAAGTCAGTAATAGTGCCTCTTCAACTCCGAGCAGTGCGGCAGCAGCAACTCCGTCGGCTACCGTAACCGGTAAGAACGCCAAGCCCAGCGTGGAATTATTTGTTATGAGTTATTGTCCTTATGGCACGCAAATCGAAAAAGGCATTTTACCGGTCATATCGGCTTTAGGCAATAAAATCAATTTTCAATTAAAATTTGTTAACTACGCCATGCATGGTCAAAAAGAATTAACAGAGAATTTAACTCAGTACTGTATCCGAAAAAATGAATCGCAAAAACTAGAAAAATATTTAAGTTGTTTTCTGGAAGCCAGCGATTCGACCGGTTGTCTGACTACCGCTGGTATTAACAAAGCTCAACTGAGCAGCTGCGTTAGCGCGACCGATCAACAATACAAAGTTACGGAAAATGCCACCAATAACGTTAATTACCAGGGTACTTATCCTAGCTTCCCTATTGACCAGGCCGATAATCAAAAATATAATGTTGCCGGTTCACCTACTTTAATTATTAACGGCGAACAAATTGACAGTAACCGCGACTCTGCTTCACTCTTAAAAACAATCTGCAGCGCTTTCAGCACTCAGCCGAAAGAATGTCAAACAGCACTATCTAGCGCCTCTCCTGCTCCCGGTTTCGGCTCCGGTACTCAAGCCGCCGGCACTAACGCCGCCGATTGTGGACAATAAATTTTACAGAAACAAAACAAAAAAGACGAACCAGACGGTTCGTCTTTTTTGACACAATAATCAATTATTCTTTATAAAAATGCGGCCAACTCTCCTTTTAGCGTTTCCTTATTTCTTAAACCAATAAATTCGGCTACTATTTTTCCGCCTTTAAAAAGTTTCATATTAGGTATACTCTGAATCTGATATTGGATAGCTAGCTCTTGATTATTAACATCTTCGGTATTAACCTTAGCAACTTTAAGTTTATCGATTAAATCAATCGACAACTCATCCAAAATTGGGGCCATCATCTTGCAAGGCATGCACCAGGGTGCCCAAAAATCTACCAAAACCGGTAAATCACTATTTAATACTTGGTCTGAAAAATTAGACTTAGTAAGTTCTAAAACATTAGACATAAATTTATTTTTTAATTATTTTAATTATTAATTAATAATACATCTTTAAGGGGTGCCAAGGCAATGTTAAAACAGCTTCTTCTTACTGCAAAATAAGCCAATAGTTAAATTTATCTTTTTTTATTTTTTTTACACTCAGCCCAGTTTTCTTCGCTAAATCTTTTAATTCTAACTTGGTAAAGGCGTGGTAATAACGATCACTGACGGCCACGCCGGCCGCATTTTTCCAGGGAAAAACCAGATCACCAAGATCTAATTTATTCCGACCGCTAAGTTTTAGCAGGCCGTTCTTAAAAATTAAACGCCGATATTTTTCTTTGCCAACCGCCCGATTCCATAAATTCCAAACGCTCAAAATAATTACACCGCCCAAATTCAATCGGCCTCTTAATTCCTCTAGGGCTTGGATCTGTAATTTCTTGCTGGGAATGTGGGGTAAAACCGCCACACAAAAAATATAATCAAAACTATCTTTAGTGATTGTCTGAAGACTTAAGATATCGCCAACCAAAAACTTATAATCCGGATAGTTTTGACGAGCAATTTTTATTAACTCTTCGCTATTGTCTACCCCCAGATAACTAATATTTTTATCCTTTAGCGTTTCCAGCAAGCGCCCATTGCCGCAACCAACATCCAAAATTTTATCACCGTCCCTAATGTCGGCCACTAAATTTTTAATCTCCGGCCAAATTTCTTTTTTTCGAGTCGCATCAAACTCGGCCGCAATTTCCTTATAATTACGCTTAACTAAATTTAATAAATTTTCAGCCACTTCGTTTTTCATAGATTTATAAATTGGCAATGATTTATCCTAAATACTCTTTATGAGTGTAGTCGTCCCCGCCACGATCTTTAACGCGACGTAAGCGCAAACAACTATCGCACTTTTCGCAAGGCTTAGCTTGCAAATCGCCAAAATATTTTAAAATATATTCTTGTCGGCAGCCTAAATGATAAACATAATTTTCCATCTCGTCCAATTTTTCATAGGCCCTAGCGGCTTTCGCTTTTAAGGCATTAAAGTCTAAATTTAAATCTTCCGAGCGGACTATTTTTAAAATTTTAATCTCGGTTCCGCGCCAAGGCGGTCGATATTCGACCAAGTCTTTCTCCGCTAACTTCTTAACCGTTCTGAGTAATGAATCTTTTTTAACCTGCAAGACCACGGCTACCTCTTCCGGACTAAAATCCCAGCCGTCAATTAATTTTTGTTTATATTTTTCTTCTAGTTTGCCGATGATTTCCAGTTGACTCTTGGCACGCTTACCTAGCGAAGCGACAATTTCCGCCCAACTGGCTTTTATTTTTAAATAAGAATTAGAATTTTTTTCGTTCGGCCGCGTAATATAACCTTCTTTTTCCAAAATTTTTAAAGCGGTTCCGATGGCCATCTCCGGAGTTGTCTCGGATAAATTTTGAGCGATTTCCGCATAGGTAATTAAAATTGAAACCTGCGGATCAATTTCCAGCTCCGCCCGCCGCAATAAAAATTCATAAATTTCTAGAATTATTTGCGGATCAGGGTTATCCCCTTTAATAAAAAATTCCCGCAGATAACGATCCTGCTGATGATAAAATAACAGACAAAAACTAGGCTGACCGTCGCGACCGGCTCGTCCCGCCTCCTGATAATAAGCCTCGATTGTTCCCGGTAAATCGTGATGAATCACAAAACGAATGTCCCGTTTATTAATTCCTAACCCAAAAGCATTGGTCGCCACGACTACCTGAGCTTTTCCTTTCATAAATTGTTCTTGAACCCAATCGCGGCTATTAGCGTCCATCCCGGCATGATAAGCTACCGCTTTAATATTATTATCTGTTAACGCTTCTAAAATTTCATCGGCTTTGGCGCGTGTCCCGACATAAATAATACCGGATCCCATGTCCGAATTAGTCGTAAAAAGATTAAGAATATTCTCAATTTTCTGACCATTGGCGGTCGGAACAACCGCAAATTGTAAATTCGGCCGGGCAAATCCACTGACCACCAACTCCGGATCTTTTAAATTTAATTGTTTTATAATATCATCGCGCGCTTCCGGCGTCGCCGTGGCCGTTAATGCCACTACAACCGGTGAACCCACAAATTTAATAGCCTCTTTTAAACGCAAATAACTAGGTCGAAAATCATGTCCCCACTGACTGACACAATGCGCTTCGTCAATAGCAAATAAAGAAACTTTTATCTGTTTTAACTGGCTTAAAAAATTATGATTATAAAAACGTTCCGGGGCGATATAAACGATTTTATAAACACGCTGCTTAAGCTGCTCTAAACGCTTATCTGTTTCCTGTGGCGAAATAGATGAATTGATAAAAGTGGCGGGAATACCCACGCGCTCCAGAGAATCAACTTGATCTTTCATTAAAGCAATGAGTGGCGAAATGACAATAGTAATTCCTTCTAAAATCAAAGCCGGTAATTGAAAAATCAAAGATTTTCCGCCGCCGGTCGGCAAAACCACAATCGTATCTCGACCGATTAAAATATTATCAATCGCCGCTTCTTGTCCAGGCAAAAAAGACTCATAACCAAAATGAATCTTTAGCAGTTCACGCAATTGTTGTTTTCTTTTTTGGAACATGTCTTTCGTTTTTTTATTTTTTCCGTCGTTTAAAAATTTCCCAGGTATTTTTAAATAAAAAAGCAATGGTCATCGGTCCGATTCCTCCTGGAACCGGAGTCAAAAGGGCCGCCTTTTCTTGAACATCTTCATAATCAACATCGCCCTGAACCTTGCCCTCAACGGCGGTGATTCCAATATCAATAATGACCGCGTCTTTCTTGATCATTTCTTTTTTAATTTTATGCGGCTCCCCTAGAGCGCTAACCAGTAAATCGGCGCCTTCCGGGTTATCTCTTAGGCTAACTATCATTCCCTGATCTTCCAAAACCTTTTTTACACTTAATCCAAAAATATCGGAATTATATAAAACACAGGCGGCTTTCCCATTAGGCATAAAATTTATTTCTGCCAGACAAGCTAAAATTGAAGCCAAAACCGGCGACAATAAATATTCCGGATGGTTGGGGTGAAATCCGTCGACGTCTTTCTCCGGATCAAGCGCTAAAATTATTTTATCTGTATTAAATTTATCCGGTAACGGCAACTGAACCAAAATACCGTCAATTATTTCATCTTGATTTAAAAAATTAATAACTTCCAATAGTTTATCTTCCGACACGTCGCCGTCCAATCGATATAAATGAGTGTCCACCCCAATTTTTTTTCCCTCCTTTTCTTTTAAATTCACATACAGTTGAGAGTCCGCGCGTTCCCCAACTAAAATAATGGCCAAGTTTGGTCTTGGTCCATCGAGCCTAAAAATTTCTTTGGCGATTTTACCTTTTATCCGCTCAGCAATCGCGCGACCGTCTATTTTTTGCACCATATTATTTGACCAAAATTTATTTAGTGGGAATTTCAAATTTTTCGCACAGTTCTTTAATCTTTCTCTTCAAATTATTTAATTCTATTTCATTGTCTTTACTTTTAAAAGCTTGATCAATAAATTTAACGATTAATTTCATTTCTTCTTCTTTCATCCCTCGTGTCGTAACGGCCGGGGTGCCAATTCTTATGCCCGACGGATTCATTGGCGAATTTGGATTATTAGGTATGGTGGAACGAGAAACTGAAATCCCAATTTTCTCTAAAATCTTTTCCGCTTCTTTTCCCGCTAAACCTTTATTGCTTAGGTTAATAACCATTAAATGATTATCCGTTCCGCCGGAAATAATTTCATAATTACAATCAATAAATTCTTGCGCCATTGCCTGAGCATTTTTTATAATCTGTCTAGAATATTCTACAAATTCCGGTTTCAACGCCTCGCCGAAAGCTACGGCTTTAGCTGCCGTAATATGATCATGCGGTCCGCCCTGCATGCCCGGAAAAACCGCGCTATTTATTTGTTTGGCATATTTTTCCTTACACATTATTATCGCTCCACGCGGTCCACGCAAAGTTTTATGAGTCGTGGTCGAAACAACATCAAAAATCGGTACCGGATTTTTTAACTGTTTACCGGCAATTAAGCCGGCAATATGAGCAATATCCGCAAAAGTATAAGCCCCGATTTCATCGGCAATATCTTTAAATTTCTGCCAATCAATTTCCCGGGAATAAGCAGAAAAACCGGCAACAATCATTTTTGGCCTCTCTCTTAAAGCGATCTCTCGGACCTCGTTCATATCAATAATTCCTGTTTTTTCATCAACGCCATATTGAATAAAATTATATAAACGACCGGAAAAATTAACTTTATGGCCATGCGATAGATGTCCACCATGATCTAACTTCAAACCCAAAACTTTATCGCCAGGATTAAGGAGGGCCATATAAACCGCCGCATTGGCCGGGGAACCGGAAAGCGGCTGGACATTAACATGTTCGGCATCAAATAATTTTTTGGCGCGCTCAATCGCTAAAGTTTCAATGTCATCAATATTATAATTACCGCCATAATACCGATGCCCGGCATAACCCTCGCTATATTTATTAGTCAAAACCGTGGCCATCGCTTCTAAAACCGCTGGGGAAACATAATTTTCCGAAGCGATAAGCTCTAATTCTTCGCTTTGTCTCTTTTCTTCTTTTTCAATTATTGCCCAAACGGTCGGATCTTGTTGTTTTAAGTGATCGTATTTCATATTTTTTCTCTTTATACTCGCAGCCCAGTCTACCATTTTAATCTTAAATTAGCTACCCTCTTTTGTCAAAAATATAGATTACAATTTTTTAACCATGTAACTTTTTAGTAATTTATACCCAAATTTCTTATAATACCCCCTAACGCCTACTCCAGAAATTATTGAAATATTAGCACATTTATTCTCTTTAGCGATTTTTTCAGCAAAAACCAATAATTCCGTCCCTAGGCCACTGTGTTGTATTTTTTTACTTTTTCCGATGGAAACTAATTCACCATAAACATGCAATTCGCGGATAATCGCCGGCGCTATCGGGCTGTTTTTATCGAGCCGTAAACGACAAAATCCGTATAAAGTTTTCCCGTCTAAGCTATCGGCGCTAATAAAATACTCTATTCCCTCGGAAGCGGAATATTTAAGCAAATTTATTTTATAATAAACAATTTTTTCATGCTTAGCTTCGCGACAACGGATACAATTACATTTAACGCCGCGGTCTTTCATAATCTGCCTTAGGTTGGTAATCTTATTGCCGGCGATAATCGATTCGCCCGGAATATCTCGAATCAGACGCATAATCCGGACGTAAGGAGGAACCGCCGCCTTGCACTTTACAATCAATTCTTGCAAAACTCGATCGGAATAGGGTTTATATTTTCCAGCCTGATACCAACGGTAGAGCAAGCTCCCTTTTGTAACTACAGTGGGATAAAATTTAATCTGATCCGGTTGAAATCTGGCATCATTAAATAATTTTTTAAATAAAAATAAATCCTTAGCAGGAGTTGCCCCCGGCAAAGCCGGCATTAAATGGTAAGTTACTTTAAAGCCATATTCTTTTAACAGTTTAGTAGCTTCGGCTATTTCTTTAACACCATGTCCGCGTCGATTTAATTTTAAAATTTCATCATCAACTACTTGGACGCCGATTTCTACTCGCGTACAACCCAGGTCACGCATTTTCAATAATTCCTCCCGATTAATATAATCCGGACGGGTTTCTAGGGTTAGGCCAATAATCTGATACTCAGCCGTTTCATTTTTCTTTTGTTCGGCTTTTAACGCTCGTCTTAAATAGTCTAGACTTAAATTTTTTTTATACGGCGACGGCAGATCGGTCGTAAATTTTTCTTCCTTTGTCGGACGTTTAAAAATTTTATCTTTTACCCTCGGATAATCATTCGCTGCCCGAAAACAATTTAAAATATACCAATATTGATAACCGGTGGGCAGATAGCTCCAGGTCCCGCCAATCACAATTAATTCGATTTTGGTCGGCTGATGACCATTATTTTCTAAAGATTTTAAACGCCAAGCGACTTGTCTATACGGATCATAGCCGCAACGAATCGCTCGCATCACCGCCGGTTCGTTTGATAAATAACTGGCGGGAACATTTTTTTCATGCGGACAATAAGCACAGGTACCGGGACAAGTGTATGGTTTAGTTAAAACCGCTATCGGCGCAATACCGGACAAAGTTCTAATCGTCCGTTTACGCAAACTAGTTTCCAATAACTCTAACGACGGAAAACCAGATAATAATAAATAGTTATATTCTTTTAAAATATCCGAATTCAAAACAGTGGCCAGGCGATATTTTTTACAAATAATCCTTTTCGCTTCTTCTAGATCCTCCCGATTTTTTATATTCTTGGCATAATTTTCCAATAATTCTTTTATTGCTTCCCTCATATATTTAGGCTATAATTAAAATATCAAAATTTTGTCATTATCTAACAATATAACATTTTTTTTGATTAAACAATATCATTATGAACAATAAAATTTTAGGTTTTTTTCTTTTTTTTCTCCTTTTCTTCTTCCCCTTAGCGGCAGTTAAAGCGGCCGATGCCCAAGTCGGAGATTCTGTTTATGTTACCAAAGAACAAATTATCAGTGGGAATCTTTATACGGCCGGACAAACTGTTACCGTCGACGGAACAATCAGCGGTGATCTAATTGCTCTGGCGCAAAATGTTACGGTTAATGGTTCGGTAGGCGGGGACGTTATTGTCCTGGCGCAAAATGTTACGGTTAATGGTTCGGTAGGCGGGAATATTCGTATTGCCGGAAATAATTTAACCATCAACGGCACCGTCATTCGTAATGTAAATGCTTTTGGCGCCAGCATCATCCTAGGCGCTAATTCTCATGTCGGTTGGGATGTTTATCTGGCCGGTCAAAATATCGAAACGCGAGGTATTATTGATGGCGATTTAAGCGGTCAGGCCGGACAAATACTTATTGCCGGTAAAATCGGAAAAAGCATTAATTTAAAATTATCCAACAAAGAAAGCAGTCAAAAACTTTTGGTTATAGCTCCGGAAGCTGTAATCAGCGGTGATGTGATTTATACTTCTAAAAATCTGGCCGACATTTCCAGCAAGGCCAGTATTGCCGGTAAAGTGCAGCAAAACAATCCCCCAATAAATAAAATTGATTGGTGGATAGTCTGGTTGTGGGGAGAGATTTTTGCTATTTTTTCAGCACTAGTTGTCGGTTTAGTCTTAATATTTATTGGAAAAAATATTAGCACCAAAATTTTATCCAATATGGCCGAATCTCCGGTTAAATTACTTCTGCCGGGACTGATTTTAATGCTTGTTCTCCCGCCGCTCGCCCTGATTTTAGTTTTTACCATGATTGGTTTATCTTTGGCCTTAATAATTACCGCTTGGTGGCTAGTCATGATTTATGTGGCTAAAATATTAACCGCTATTTTAGTAGGCCAAACTATTATTAAAATTCTAAACAAAAAGGGTAAATCGTCTTTATTTTGGTCATTAATTTTAGGAGTAACTATTTGTTGGTTAATATTTTCTATTCCCCTGGTCGGCTGGCTGATAAGTTTAGTCGCTATTTGCTTGGGCTTGGGGGGTATTTGGACTTATGCTACCTATCAACTCAAACATCTTTAAAGCTTACGACATTCGCGGAATTTACGGTCAAGACTTTGATAATGAGTTGGCCTACCTTTTGGGCTTGGCTTATATTGAATTAAGAAAAGTCGATCCAGATTATTTATCAACAAAAAAACTACAAATAGCTGTCGGGAGTGATATGCGTTTATCTTCACCCGCCCTGAAAAATAATCTAATCAACGGCCTAATAGCGGCAGGAGCAGATGTAATTGATCTAGGAACGGTGTCTACTCCAACTTTTTATTTTGCGGTCGGCCATTACCATTATGACGGCGGGATTATGATTTCAGCTTCACACAATCCCAAAGAATGGAATGGTTTTAAAATAGTTCGCACTCAGGGTGCTCCGGTCAGCTACGAAACCGGGCTAGGCTTTTTAAAAGAAAAAATTTTAACCAATCATTTTTTAATTGCCTCTGCTCCCGGTCAAATAATTAAAAACGATCAAACATTAAAAGAAGAAATGACCTACACCTTCTCTACTGTTGATTTTAATAAAATAAAACCTTTTAAAATTATCGCCGATACAGCCAACGGCATGGGGGCGACATATTTAGAGGCCTTGTTCACGAAATTGCCTGGAGAATTATTATCTCTTAATTTTAAATTAGACGGATCATTTCCGTCGCACGAAGCCGACCCCTTAAAAGAAGAAAATTTACAGCAACTTAAATTAAGGGTTCTCCAAGAAAAGGCCGATCTGGGCATCGCTACCGATGGTGACGGCGATCGTATATTTTTTGTTGATAACACCGGAGAAACAATTAACCCGGCTATCATTCGCGGCCTACTGGCTAAAATATTTTTAATTGATAAACCGGGAGCAAAAATTGGTTATGATGTCCGACCAGGAAAAATCACTGTTGATTTAATTCTAGAAAACGGCGGACAACCGGTCGTTACCCATGTTGGCCACTCTTTAATTAAGGAGCAAATGATCAAGGAGAATATTTATTTTGCCGGAGAATCTTCCGGACATTTTTATCTTCAGGGCGAGGCCGGCTGTTTCGAGTATCCCGGCGTTATGATTTTAAAATTATTAGTTCTTTTTTCTAAGGCCAATCAAAGCGTGGCTGACTATGTTAATCAATATAAAAAATATTTTTCTTCTGGCGAAATTAATCGAACCGTCGCTGACAAAGAAACCGTTTTCCAAAAAATTAGAACTAAATATGCCGATGGCCAACTAAACGAACTTGACGGCGTTTCAGTGACTTACCCCGATTTTTGGTTTAATGTCCGAGGTTCAAACACTGAACCGCTAATTCGTCTAAATTTAGAAGCAGTCGATCAAAAAACAATGGAAGCCAAAAGAAATGAGGTTTTAGAATTTATTAGCTAAAAAATATAAAAAAAGACCGCTTATTATTTAGGGTCTTTTTTTATTACTGGTTTAAACAATGGTTATTTATTTTCTTTCTACTTCAATCGTGCATTTACTCACCAAGGCCGCTAGCGCGCCAACTGCCGCTAAAACCGGAGCAAAGACGGTTCCAACTACCGCCAACGTCATCGGAATTTCCATCATAACTTTCCCTTTTTCATCTTTAATAATTATTCGACGAACATTTCCTTCTTTAACCAACTCTTTCACTTTCTTTAAGGCGTCATGACCATAAACCTTAAATTGTTCTTGACCGGAAACAGTTTTAGTTTTTTTAATTTTTTTAGGCATAAAATAACGAGTTAATTAATTATTCTTTTATTATACTCTACGCAGGCCGTATTGACAAGAAATAATTTTTATGTAAATATAATGTTTACAAAAACATTCATTAACAAACAAAGAAGGATCGTTAAAAATGAAAAAAAATGATAAAAAACCTCTTACCAGAAAAACTGGAAAAGGTTATCAAAGTGGCAGTTGTGTTGGCAACCAACAACACTATTTGTCAAAACCCGACCCAGCAAAAGTATGTCTACTCTGCGGCAAATTAACCGCCAGTTCAGAAAGAGACGTGTTGAAAGAAGTGTTGAATGGAAAAAAGATTTCGGTTTGTTACGATGACCTAAGAAGCTTAGGAAATATGGAACACTTTTATTTTCCTATTTTAGAAGCTAAAATGCCAAAACGCTACAGCGTGGAGGAGTATTTTAATAAAGTAAGAAAAATTTTGGGACTGACAATGCTGGGCGATGAAATAGCCCGGAACACATTAGACTTTATTGAAAAAATTTTTTATAAAAATTCACGACAAAAATTTCTAAAACTATTTACTGCTACTCCGTGCACATATACCAAACAAGAAATACGAGAAATTTCGCTATTTATTATTAAGCGAAGACAATAAAAAATGTTCGTAAAGGTCAGCTCAACGTTGACCTTTTTTATTTTATTAATTTTTCTAATTTATAAGCCTCTTTAATATACTGCTCCAAAGCTCGATCCGTATTAAAATAAGAGGCATTAAGACTAATCGTCGAGCGCATAATTTTTTTCCATTTCTCTGAATCTTTATAATACAGCGGCAAAATATTGTTTCCTAATAATTCATATAAATTATTTTCCGACGTTCCGTTTCTCATTTTTCTTTCTTTAATTGCCCAGCCGGTTTTATTTTTTTTATAACCCTCCGGCCACCAACCGTCTAGTGTACTCAGCTGTGGCACTCCATTGTGCGCTGCTTTCATTCCGCTCGTACCCGATGCTTCGTTCGGAAGTAACGGGGTATTAAGCCATAAATCAACACCGCTCGTTAACAATTTGGCTTGATCTAAATCATAGTTTTCCAAAAAAACTATTTTTATTTTAGAGCTTAACTCTTTTTTAAATTGATAAATTAATTTAATTAATTCTTGTCCTTCTAAGTCTCGAGGATGAGCCTTCCCGGCATAAATAATTTGTATCCGCCCTCCTGATTGCTGCAGACTTAACAATCTTTTAAGATCATTAAATAAAAATTCTGGACGTTTATACGAAGTAAAGCGACGAGCAAATCCCAGGGTAAAAATCGCTTCTTCCAGTTTAACCGCCGAACGTCCATTAATAAATTCTAGCAAACGTTTTTTAATTTGTTGATGCTTCGCCCATATTTCCTCTAGTGGAATTCGACTAGCATTTAAAAGCAAGGGGTTATAAGTGCGCCAGCCGGGAACATATTTATCATACAATTTTTGAAATTCTGGAGACGCCCAATTTAAAGAATTTACTCCATTGGTAATCGCCTGAATTTTATAATCCGGAAACATTTTTTGAGTCACTCTCTGATGAAGATTGGAAACCGCGTTGGTATAACCGCTAAAGTAAAGACCAACCACGGTTAAATTAATGTTTTCCTGAACAACCAGTCCGTTTAAATAGTCCGGAAAGTCCGGTTGATACCCTTTTAAGTAGGTCAAAGAAAAAACATCCTGCTCTTTTTTAAGCGGAGTGTGTGTTGTAAAAACAATCCGTCCGCGCACCTCTGCCACTTTTTCTGTATTATTTTTTTTATTGGAGCTCAAAAATAGCTCAACTGCCGCCAAGGCTCCATGCCCTTCATTAAGGTGAAATTTTTTAATCTTGTTATACCCTAAAGCCTGCAGCATTTTAACTCCCGCTCGACCAAAAACTATTTCTTGCTTTAAACGATATTCTAAATCACCGCCATAAAGATTATCGGTTAAACGACGATTAACTTCACTGTTTTCCGGAAAATCAGTATCTAAAAAATAAACCGAACCGTTAAAACCATCTCGCCCCTTAATTATATACTGCCAAACTCCGACCTTAACTGACTCTTGTCCGATATTAACCACCACGTTGATTGGCAGTTTTTTTAACTTCGAAAAATCGTAATCCGAATCTGGTTTAATAATTTGCTCTCCACTACCGGTTAATACTTGTTTAAAATAACCCTGACGATTAAGCAGGGTCAGGCCAACCATCGGAAATTTTAAATTGGCCGCCGAACTTAATAAATCGCCGGCCAGAACACCCAGGCCGCCAGCATAGGTTTTTAGTCCATTTTCCAGGGCAATTTCTAAACTAAAATAAGCTACAATAAATTTATTTTTATTATCATTCATAGATTATTCCGATTTTATTTCTGACCTCTCAATTATAGCATGCGACCGAAAAACATCGAAATAAAAAAGAGGCTAACTGCTCAGCCTCTTTACCGCCTCTTTGACTTCAATTTTTATTTTTTCTAAATTAGTTATATCGCTAAATTTAATAGCTGGACCAAAAATTATTTTTCCTCTATTTCCGCCATATATTTTAGCGAAGTTGAATCCCGATTCTATAGGCATTATTGCCTGAACGCCTTCAAGACGAATCGGAATAACTTTTCGGGGTTTGGCCGTCCTTATGGTCTCCGCCACTCCATAATTACAGTCTCCTATATCGCCATTTCTCGTCCTTGTCCCCTCAAAAAACAGAACTAAATTACTTTTTTTCAAAATATCTGTAAATCTATTAATATCCTGAGTGATTATTTCTTTTTTCAGGCTATGCCGATGTGCCGGAACGGTTTTTGACAGAGACATCAAAAACCTACCAAACCTGCTTCTGAAAAAATTTTTACTATCGGGCACGTTCCATGGTATCCGATTATAATTAAAAATTATATCGAATACCGAAACGATGCTAATACCGATTAGAAACGAATCGATTAGTGTTTGATGATTAGAAACAAATAATACACCGCCAATATCCTTCGGAATATTGTTTTTACCGCAAACTATTACTTTGTTTCGTATTTTAAACAGCCAATAAGATAAAGCGGCAACGAGCACTAGCCATGCCCGACTGAGAACATTTTTTACGACTTTCATGATCTACTCCATTTTATAATTTCTTTTGTTTTAATTTTAATGAACAAAATGAACAATTAGTTAATAAAAAAATATATCATAGACTATCTTTTTTTGTCAAATTTTTTATTATTCCGTTTGTCTAAACTTGATAAAAATAGAGTCGATCATTTTTATTTATAATAATTTTTTCAGGGCGTAGACCCGGCAAAGAAAACTGATAACTAATTATTCTGGTTCCCGGGCGACACTCGTTTTTAATTTTTTGCCCCATCCTCGTCATTATTTCCGGTAACAAATAAAAATAAATTAAAGTGGCGTCGTCTAGGCTAATTTTAAAAAAATTATTCTTAATTATTTTGATTCGACTATTAGTAAGCCAAAGCTCTAGCCTAACTAATAAATACGGCAAAAAGGAATATTCCATCCCGACATATTTGGTTCCCGAAAATTTTTTATATAAACTTCTCAGGAATTTAGCTCGACCGCAGCCTAACTCATAAACCACATCTTCTGAGTTTAAACTAACTCCCTCTATGGCTTTAGTGATGATACTGTCTTTAGTGGATAAAAACGGCGGCAGTCCACGGACCATCACGTTAAAAAATTGAGCGACCGTAAACGATAACAGAGCTGCCACTATTATAATTAAAAAAACAGAGAAAAACATATTGGGTGCCTACTGGGAATCGGACCCAGGCTAGCGGGACCACAACCCGCCGTTCTACCATTAAACCATAGGCACCATACTTGTTTCTTTTTAGAAACGTACGCCCGGGGGGCGGCGAACCCGCGTCTAGAGCTTAGAAGGCTCCCGTTCTATCCGCTGAACTACGGGCGCAAATTTATTATTAATTAATAAAAACCAACTAATAATTTAGGTTAATATTAATAAAAAAACTATTTATTGTCAAACAATACGGATTAATCACTATTTTAATTTAAGTCTTTTTTGTCTTAATGTCTCAAATAAAATAATTGCCGCCGCGACCGAAACATTTAACGAGTCAATGCCTGAAAGCATGGGAATTTTAATTAATTTATCAGCTCCGCTTAACCATTCCGAGCTGAGACCATTCGCTTCTGACCCCAAAACAATAGCTACTAAGCCACTTAAATCGACACTGGTATACGCTTGCGAGCCGCTAGTAGCGGCGGCAAAACTTTTAATCTTATTAGCCTTTAACCATTTACGCGTTTCTTCGGCCGAAGCCTTAATCAATGTTTGGGTAAAGATTTGTCCCTCGCTGGCCCTAATAACATTAGGATTGTAGACATCAGTCTGGTTATCATTAATAATAATAGCCGCTACGCCAACGGCGGCACAGGTACGAATGATTGCTCCAAGATTACCAGGTTTTTCAATATTTTCTAAGACAACTACCGGCAATTCGTCAACCAACTTAATGTCTTTCAAATAACTTTCGCGTGATTTAATTATAGCCAAAAAGCCGTCGGGTTTGTCTTTATAACAAATTTTTATAAAAACTTCTCTGGAAACTTCGGTTGTTTTAATTTCTTTCTGAAAAAAAATACCATCCTCATTTTTCTTGTTTTTTTTATCAAAACCAGAACAATAAAATATTTCAAAAACCTCCCAACCAAATTCAATTGCCAGCTTAATTTCTCGCCAACCATCAACAATAATTAGGCCGCTTTTTTTTCTTTCGCCAGTTTTTTTCAGTCTGACAAGATCCTTGACCGCGACGTTACTTAAACTATTAATAATTTTCATAACACAATTTTAATAAAAACAACTCTATTATATACCAATTACCTTAAATATTAAAATTCTAAATAATTCATTAACTATGGTATAATGAATACTACCTAAACAATTACTATATGCCCATACCTGTCTTACAAAAAAAACTTTCTGCTCCCTGGCGCGATTATCAAAAATCTCGCGGTATTAAGTCGCAAAAACCTAAAAAAAGAAAACACTTGATTAAACAACTAGTAATAACCGCTTTCTTGCTGGGAATTATTGCTTTAGTTGTTGGCCTGATTTATATCGCTTTAATATCACGAAATCTACCTAATCCTAACCAACTCATTAATAGAGAAGTGGCTCAAAGCACTAAAATATATGACCGCACCGGACAAACCGTCTTATATGAAATCAGCGGAAACCAAAGAAGAACGCTAGTCGCCCTCAAAGACACTCCTAATTATGTGAAGGAGGCGACGATTGCCATAGAAGATAAAGATTTTTATAAACATGGTGCTTTTAGTCTGTGGTCAATGTTCCGAACGGCCGTTACTGATATTTTGTTCCAGCGCAGTGCTGGCGGATCCACACTTACTCAACAATTTGTTAAAAATGCTATTTTAACTTCAGAGAAAACTTTTTCCCGCAAAATTAAGGAGTTGGTTTTAGCTTACCGTCTAGAACAGAAATTTTCAAAAGACGATATTTTACAAATGTATCTGAATGAAATTCCTTATGGTTCAAATGCTTACGGCGTCGAGGCGGCCAGCCAAAATTATTTCGGTAAAGATGTTAAGAATATTTCTCTAGCTGAGGCGGCTGTCTTGGCCGCGATTGTTCAAAGACCAAGCTATTATTCTCCTTACGGCTCTAATAAAAAAACATTATTAGACCGAAAAGACTATGTTTTAGATTTAATGGCCGAACAGGGTTATATTTCTACAATTGAACGCGATATAGCTAAAAAAGAAGAAATAAAATTTAAAAATCCGGGAACAAATATCATCGCTCCTCATTTCGTTATGTATATTAAAGACATTCTAACGACTAAATACGGCGAACAAATGATTGAACAGGGCGGTTTAAAAATTTATACCACCCTAGATCTATACAAGCAACAGGCCGCCGAAGAAGCGATCACCACCATTACCAAAGATTACCCTAAAAAATTTAACGCTAACAACGCCTCTCTCGTAGCGATTGATCCTAAAAATGGACAAATTTTAGCCATGGTCGGTTCCCGTGATTATTTTGATGATTCTATTGAAGGACAATTTAATGTGGCCACCAGCCCTCGACAACCGGGATCATCAATGAAACCAATTGTTTATTCGTCATTATTTGAAAAGGGTTATACCCCGGATACAATTTTATATGACGTTAATACTAACTTTTCAACCGATCCTAAAAACCCCTATACTCCGCACGACTACGATCTAAAAGAGCGCGGCCCGGTTACAATCAGACAGGCTCTGGCCGGTTCATTAAACATTCCGGCGGTTAAGGCTCTTTACTTAACCGGTGTTAACGATGTTATAGATTTAGCCAATAACTTGGGCTATACTACGCTCTACCCGCGTAATCGTTTTGGCCTCTCATTAGTCCTGGGTGGAGCGGAGGTAAAATTATTAGAGCATGTTAACGCTTATAGTGCTTTCGCTCGTGACGGGCAGCTCAGCCCTATTGTCGGCATCTTAAAAGTAGAAGACAGCGGAGGAAAAATCCTCGAAGAATATCAACCCTCGAGCAAAAAGGCGCTAGACTCCAAAATTGTTCGAATGGTTGTTTCTATTTTAACCGACAACAACGCTCGCTCTTTTATTTTTGGAACTAAAAATTCTCTTAATTTAGGAAGTCGTCCGGTAGGCGCAAAAACTGGAACAACCAACGACTACCATGATGCCTGGACGCTTGGATTTACTCCTTCTTTAGTGGCCGGGGTTTGGGTTGGAAATAATGATAATAAAAAAATGAATGGCGGGGCGGACGGTAGTGTCGTGGCCGCACCAATCTGGCACTATTTTATGCAAAAAGTTTTAGGCAACACGCCAATAGAAACCTTTCAGTCTCCCGGCGACTATAAAACAGGTAAGGCCATACTAGACGGTCAGCTTCAGCCAGAAATAATAAAAATTGATAAAAGCTCAGAGTTGTTAGCTACTAGTTCAACTCCGCCAGAACTAATAGAAGAAAAAACCATTCCGGCTTATCACAGCATTTTATATTATATTGACCGAACAAACCCTCTAGGTCCAGCCCCCAAAGATCCAACTAAAGATCCTCAGTTTTCTTCCTGGGAAAGCGCTGTTTTGGCCTGGGCGACCAAAAATGGGAGCTCTTCTCCTCTAATTGGCACATCGACACTACCAACAACCTATGATAATCTGCACAACCCAGAAAATAAACCAACCATCAAAATTAATAGCCCCTTGGTTAATCAGATAATTAACGACAGCAATCTCGAGGTCAATATTGAAGCTGCGGCTCCACGCGGTATCAACCGCACAGAATATTTTATTAACAATAACCTTTGGCAAACCCGTTGGGGAGCTCCATTGGTTTTTACTGAGGCAATAAATTTTTTAAGCAATGGTTTTCACTCTCTGAAAGTTAAAACTTGTGATGATGTAGAAAATTGTACCGAGGCTAGTGTTAATTTTAACTTACTAATCAATAACAACCCGTTAACAACCGAAAAAAACTCTATTAATCTAAACTACCCCCTATCTGGCGCCGTGATTAAGGCTTCCAATTTTCCTTTAAACGCAAAATTAACCGTAGCCTTTCCTCAAAAAATTGCTAAAGTTAATTTGATAATAAAAAACACTATTAGCGGAACCTCAACGGTCATTAATAGTGTTAATAATCCGAGCGAAAACGACATACAGTTAGTCTGGAACACCGCACCAAGTGCTGGTAACTATACTATTTATGCTGAATTAAAAAACTGGAACGGAGATACAATAAAAAGTAACGAAGCTCTAGTAATCGCAGAACAGTAGCCTTTACTGTCTGATCGGCATAACAATATACAAATAACTACCATCTTTTTCCGGCTTTAGTAAGCATGGGGTGTTGTTATTTAAAACACCAAGCCTAACCAGTTGTCCCTCTATATTATTTAATCCATCAATCAAATATCGATAGTTAATAGTAATCTCATTATCTCCACCACTAATCTCAGCCTCAACTTCTATCTGGCTCTCCCCGCTTGCCCCAGAAAACGCGGAAACAATAATCTTATTCTTTATAAACTGCAAAGAAACATCATTAATCCCTGTTTTAGAAAAAAGCGCAGCCGCTTTAACAGCTCTAATCAGCTCTGATCGCTCTACCAGAACCTCGGTTTGATTCTTACTTGGTATAATTTGTTTATAATCCGGATAATGGCCATTTATTAAACGAGAAATCAGACTAACAGAATCAACCGTAAACAGTATTTGATTTTCTGTAAGATAGATTTTAATATCTAAATCACCATCTATAGCTGATTCGTCAAAACTATTTAAAACCCTTAGAAGTTCTTGGGCTGTTTTAGCGGGAACAATAGCCGTTCGATCCTCGGTTATTTCAAAGCAATTAACCTGAAGTTCTTTTTCGGCCAAGCGATAACTATCGGTGGCCGCCAGGCTTAGCTTATTCTTATTAAAAGAAAAAAGAACCCCGGTAAGTTCGACACGGTTTTCACTGGTTGAAACCGAGAAAACTACACTATTTAAAGATTTTCTTAACTCTTCCGGACTACAGCTATAATAACTATTTTTAGAAATTACCGGAATTAAAGGAAACTCCTTGGCGGATTCTCCCTTAATTTTTGTTTTATAATTTCCGCTCTCAACTAAAAGTTCACCGTTTTTTTCAACCAGTTCTACCTTTTCCCCTCCTCCGAGCAGATTAACATACTCCGTTATTAATTTAGAATCGACCGTAAACTGACCGTCATTTTCAATTTTACCTCGAAGCTTGTAAACCATGCCTATCTCTAAATTTGTGCTTACCAGCTCAATGTTGCCACTATCCGTTTTTATTAAGATATTATTAAGGATTGGTAAGTTGACATTCTTAGCGGTTACACGTCCAACGATGTTTAATCCTTTTTTTAAGTTTTCTTGTAGACTAATGAAGTGCATATAGTTGGGTTGTATTATTATATTATTAATTAATATATTAAATTAATAATAGTAATAAGGGCGAGGATAACTTTTGTTTTTTTATGTTTACTCTTTTATTTAAAGGAATTATTTGCTGTTTTTTCTGTTAATATTTGGTTGATCATTTTGTTAATTATTTTTTTTGTTTTGTTGATAAATTTATAATGTCTACAATTATTAACAGGTTATACAATTTTTTCACCAAGTAGTAACCAGCTTATCCACAAAAAAACCACAGAGAATTTAGTAGACGCTAGTAAGGGTTTGTCGAATTGAAGCAATTTCCTGTTTCACCTTTTCATTATTAAATTCCTTTACTTCTTGATTTATCTTATTATATGAATGCATGGCAGTCGTGTGGTCGCGTCCGCCCAGTTCTACTCCAATTGACGGATAGGAAGTTCCAATGTCTTCACGGATTAAAAAAACGGCTACCTGTCTGGGCCAGACTAATTCTTTTTTTCGACCCTGGCCGGTTAAATCCTTGTAGGTAACGTTATAGAATCTGGCGGTGGCCTCGATAATCTCTTTTGGTGTCAGAGATTTTATTTTAATATTCGAAACGTAATCGTTAAGAATTTCTTTGACGCTTTTGATGTCAGGCGTAATTCCTTTAAATTGATGAGAGGCAATTACCTTAATAAGCGCGCCCTCTAATTCTCTTATGTTGTTTTGAACTCGGTCGGCTATATAGGTTAAAATTTCTTTGTTTAAAGGATACCCACGTTCAATAGATTTTTTTTCTAAAATAGCTATTTTAGTTTCAATGTCCGGCTTACCGACATCAGCCACCATTCCGGATTCGAATCTGGAAATTAATCGATTTTCAATGGCTGGGATCGATTTTGGTGGACGATCAGAGGTTAAAACAATTTGTTTGTCGTTTTGCTGCAATTCATTGAAAGTATGAAAAAACTCTTCTTGTGTTCCATCCTTTCCTCCCATAAATTGGACATCATCAACTAAGAGGAGATCAACATTACGGTATAAGTTTTTAAACTCTTTTCCTTTGCCGCCTTTTACTGCCTGGATATAGTTATTAGTGAATTTTTCGCTAGTCGCATATAATATTTTGTTAGTTTTTTTAGCGACGGCGTTGCCAATAGCTTGGAGGAGATGGGTTTTTCCTAAACCAACGCCACCATAAATAAATAAAGGATTGTAAGACTTTCCTAAATTATCAACCACTGCCAAACAGGCGGCATGAGCCAATTCATTTCCTCGTCCGACGACAAAATTTTCAAAGACATAACGCGGATTCAGACCATATTGATTAACGCCGCCACTATTATTTTCGTGCACCATATTTTCTGGCGTCCTTTTTTCCGATGAAGAGCTTATAACGTCTTTTGTTTCAATTTTGTTTGTTTGAAAAATAGTTTTTGATCCGTGGCGAATTTCAATTTTATAAATAATTTCTTTAATTTTTTGTTTGCTAATATTTTCTAAAGCGCTGACAATGTTTTTATGGTATTTTTCTTCTAACCATTTTTTTACAAAAGCGTTAGGCACGCAAATAACAATTCGTTCGTTTTCAAAAGAAGAAATAAAAGTATCTTTAAACCAAGTAACAAAATTGGCTCGAGACAAATTTACCTCTATTTCTCCTAAGACGGCCTGCCAAATTTGTTCATTAGTCATAATAGTTGAGGTGATGGGCTAGATTTTTATTAACCTTTTTGATTGTCTGTAATAATTCTATTATATTAAATATATTAGTTTATCACAAGCTTGCTTCTTGTTTAGAATGTGTTAATAACTAGGGGAAAACTTCTGGAGGCGCATTTTTTTATTTATTGACTCGAGTAAATAAAGATGTTATGTTATAAAATAATAATAAATTAAATTTTGCTTATATGCCGAAAAGAACCTATCAGCCGGATAAACATCGAGCTAAAAAGAAACACGGTTTTATTAATAGAATGGAAACAAAAGACGGACGAAAAGTTTTAAAGAGACGACGACAGAAGGGTCGTAAAAAACTATCAAAATAAACACTTTGGGGGCTATACATGTTAAAAAAAATTAACAGAATGGGGCGCAATAAGGAGTTTGACCGAGCTTTTAAGATTGGTCAATCTTTTTATGGAAAAATTTTAGGGATTAAAGCCGTTAATAATGATCTAAAAGTGAGTCGACTCGGAATTTTAATTAGCACTAAAGTTAGCAAAAAAGCAGTAATAAGAAATCATTTTAAACGTCAAATTAGAGAAATAATCCAATCGGAATTGCCGTTATTAAAAGACGGCAAAGATCTAGTTATTATTGTTTTTCCTCAAATATTAAATAAAAAATTTGAGGAAATTAAATTTTTTCTAAAAAACAGCCTTAAGAATCTAAGGCTGTATAAATAATTCTAAAATAATTGGTTATTATGTATAATTATTTTAAATATTGGCCAAGAAAAATAATTATCGCCTTAATAAAAATATATCAAAAAACCCTATCGTTTGATAGCGGACCATTGAAAATTTTTTATCCCCACGGTTTTTGTCGTTTTACTCCTACGTGTTCACAATATGGAGTAGAGGCGCTAGAGAAATATGGTATAATTCGAGGAGGATTAAAAACTAGTTGGAGAATTTTGCGTTGTAACCCTTGGAGCAAGGGCGGATATGATCCCGTAAAATAATAAGTAATTTTATTTTTAAAACCCTAATGTTATGACTAATTTGTTTACTGTCGTATTTTATCAACCAATTTTGAATTTGTTGGTTTTTTTGTATAACACTATTTCCTTTAAAGATCTAGGGGTGGCTATTATTCTTTTAACGATAGCTATTAAATTTATTTTTTGGCCGCTCGGACGGACAGCGATTAAGTCGCAGAAGGCTCTTCAAGATTTACAGCCAAAAATGGAAGAGTTAAAAAAGAAATATGGCGATAACAAGGCGGAGTTAAGTCGGGCCACTATGGATTTGTATAAAAACAACCATGTTAATCCCTTCTCATCTTGTCTTCCCTTGTTAATTCAATTACCTTTTTTATTCGCGGTTTATCGAGTTTTTAATGACGGAATGAACGGAAAATTGGATTTAGTTTATTCTTTCATTAGCCGGCCGGAAACCATCAATACAATTTCTTTTGGTTTTCTTAATTTAGCAAAACCAAATATTGTTTTGGCGGTTTTAGCGGGACTGGCTCAATTTTGGCAAGCGAAAATGATGATTACTACTAAGCCAGCGGTTAATACGCCGGGCTCAAAAGATGAGAGTATGGCGGCAATTATGAATAAACAGATGCTGTATTTTATGCCAGCGATTACTATTTTTATCGGCGTATCTTTGCCTGGCGGATTAACCTTATATTGGTTTGTTCTAACAACATTAACGGCCCTGCAACAGTTTATTACTTTCAATAAAAAAACTGACACGAATGATGCCAGCAAAACGATTGAAGGAGAAATAGTTAAATAAACTAAGGATTAGTTGTGCTGGAGGCGTTCGAAGTTTCGAGCGCTTTTTGATTAGTGGTAGTAGCGTTTATTGTCGAGCTGGCAGTAGAAACGGTAGAGGTAGCGGTCGTGTCGTTAGTTTTGCCAACCAAACAGACCGCTTGCCAAGGGATATAATGTGAACTAAATCGACGCTTCTGTATTGGAGTGGTTGTTGAATTTTTCGGGTAAACGACGGTATAGTCGAAATAAGCGTCAGCTCCGTTATGAGAACTTTCGGTACATTTTTTTTCGCCGGCCTTTAAGGAGTCCGTCTCTATTATTTTGGCAGGTTCCGGTTTTACTATATTGTAGATTACTGGGGTTGTGGTGGTTACTGTCCGGCCGTCGCTTGTACCCCAAAAATCGAAATAAAGATTGTTTTTAATGATGCGTGTCTGAATTAAAATATAATTACCCGTATCGTTAATAAAGCGTAGGTCCGGTTTCGGATCGTAAATAGTAGCATCAGTTCCGGCCGGCTCATAATAAGAAACACGATAAGAATGGTTTTGTCGCATGGTTATCGGTAGTCCGGAGGCCAGAGCGGTGCGAAAAATTGTCGTTCCTATTTGGCACAAACCCCCGCCATATTCGGGCACAGTTTTATCGCCCTTGATTACCAATTCTTGTAGATAACCGCTTTTAGCATCGATTTCACCTAAAGCCTTAATTAAAGAAAACTCTTCTCCTGGTTTAATTAATAAACCGTGCAGAGCGGCCGCCCCGACATTGATATTATGGATACGATTGGCCGGGGAGCCGGTAAAAACGGACTTGCCCGTGCCGATAAGCTCCTTAATGTTTGAATAGTCGTCGGTAATTAGATTTTCGACCGGTATTATTTTAATTATTAAATCGCTGCTGGTCTGGCCGTTAAGAATATTCTTGGTCATTTGGGCGGCGGTCGCTTCTAAATCAAGTTGTTGTCCGTCTTTTCCTTTTTGCCAGCTAGAAATTCGGCCGTTTACGATTTTAAAGCGCGATCTGACCGGCTCCTGATCAATGGCCGGAGAGACGTAAGTTTTTAAGTATTGTTTAATTTTATCTTGATCTAAAGAAATGCTTGGCTGATTATTAATGTTTTGAGCACTGATCCAGGCGGCTATCTTATAAGAGCTTATTTCCCAAAGTTGAGTTGAAGTGGCGGTTTCTTCGATATTTTTAATAGTTGACGTAGCCGGATTTAGTTGTAGGGTCAGGTCGCCGCGATTAATGATTTCTTTAATTTTTGAATCTAAACCAAGCAAATCGATCTGCCGGACGGTTGGATATTTCGAGCTTGTTTTAATAATAATTTGGTCGTTTTTTAAATTATTTAAATTATTATTAAGATTGCTCAGAACCAGTCGGTAGTCGATTTCTTTTCCCGGTTGTTCGCGATTGCTTTGCAGCTTAAACTCTAACGAATTATTGCCACTCACCGAAAAATAAGCATTTACCGGCTCAATGTTTAATTCGGGAAAATTATTATTAATGAGTGTTTTAATTTTTTCTTCGTCTAAAAGATAAGCAACGTTAATGGTTTTCGGGCTAATTAGTTTAAAATAAGTTAATAAATAATAACCGAAAGTTCGGCTGGGCCCATCTCCGTAGGCGAGCAAGATTGTTTTTTGCTGGTCGAAAGTTAATAACGAGTAAGACAGGTCGGCATCGAAAGAGTTTGTTTCGATAGGAATAGTTATGATTTTGGCGTTATATCGGAACTGTAATCCGGAATTTCTTATTTTTTTAATTTGATTGTCAATCAGATTTTTGGCTTCGATTATCGATTTTCCGCCGAGATCTAGTTCCCCTATTTTTATTCCCGGATAGATTTTGTCGCTATAGTTATTCTTCCAGTTCCAATAATTATAAATAAAAAAAACTGTTAATAAAAAAAACACCAATACGGTTATGATTATGATTATTCGATTTTTTGTTTTCATACATCCGGCGGTTATCGCCACGTTTTCTAATCTTTTACTTTAACTTCGATTTGTCCAGGATTATTTTTATAGAGAGTTATTGTTAAAACACCATTCTCGAGATCCGCTTCAACTCGTTTGGGGTCAACTTCGGCAGGAAGAATGATAGATCGAGAAAACGCCCCCCAGTAGCATTCGCGATATAAATAATTTTCCTCTTTGAGGTCGGCTCCGGACGAGCGAGTACCATTTATCGTTAAAAGGTCGTGTTGTAGGGCAATTTTTAAGTTTTCCGGCTTAACCCCGGCGATAGTAGATTTTATAAAGATTTTTTTAGTAGTTTGATAAACATCAATCGCTAATTGACCTTCGATCTCTGTTTCTTTATAATCAAACCAGTCGGTTTCTGGTTTGGAAATGTTGTTAGCCGGCAAATTAATTTTTTTATTTTTTTTATTGAAAAGCATATTTTATATTTCATTTATAATTTATCAATAATTTAGTAAAAAGTAAATACGCCAATCAAAAACACATCAATGGTTCGATGTGTTTCTGGACGGTGGGCCCGGCCCGATTCGAACGGGCGACCTTTACGATGTCAACGTAACGCTCTAACCAACTGAGCTACGAGCCCGATTTAAATTGTCTTTGAATTGTTAGGTGGGCATAGATGGACTTGAACCATCGACCCCCGCTTTATAAGAGCGGTGCTCTAACCAACTGAGCTATATGCCCTATTATAATAATCGTCTCGGAAGATTGCAAGTATCATTTGTTGCTGTTTCAGGATTAATTATTTTATATCATTATAAGGCTAATTTATCAAGCTTTTTTGGAGCTTAGGAATTATTTCCTCCATTGTTTTTTTTAAACTTCTATTAACTAGTGCTTGAGCAAGTCGAATTGTTCCCGACGGGGCATATTCTTTCATTAGCTCTAAGGCGTTTATGTTTTTTAGAGTAAAAATAATTATTTTAGTTTTGTCAGTTTCTTCCTTACAAAAAATAGCGATAATTTTAGCGTTCGGAACGCTGGCAATTAATTCGTCAATCACCTCCGTTAAATCGTTGTTATTGGTACCGGTCTCTTGAAAATCAGAATTATTTAGCTTTGACCATAATAATTCGTTATTTTCTGTAGTTTCTAAATTATTTAATACCTTTCCCCAGAGCTTAAGAGAGGAGATGTCGCGCGAACGATAAAGATGGTTAACTATTTCTTCGCGTCGTGCGCCCAGAGTAATAAGTTGAGAGGTGATTAATAGGGTGCGCGGAGTTAGGTTGGCGGTTTTAAAATTTTTAGTTTGTTGAATTATTCCAGTTAGGAGGCAGGTTGCGATATCCTCGGTAATAAGTTCCGGTTTATGATTTTTTAAAAGATAGAACAGAATTTCCGAATTTGCCACGGCATTCAAATCGATTAAATTAATCTGTCCAAATCCTTCGTTGCTTGCTTGATGATCGATGTTTATGATGGTTGTTTTATAAAAAAATTCGACGTTAGTATCATAGAGTTCGCCTAAAGACTCTAAATCGGCTGTTCCAAGAGTGACGATTAAATCGTATTTAAATTCACCGGCCCGAGTTGTAACGTCTTCCGGCTTAAACCAGCCGCTGGCCGGAGAAATAATAAAGTTAAGTCGATCTTGATCGATGGTGTATTTAATTTGGTTAATCTTTGATTCATGAATATTTACCGAAACAATAAAGCGCCGAAGATTGCTTAAATCGTCTTTAATTTCTGAATAGGCCGGTAAAAAAGATAGGGATTGGCGTGTTTCTATGGTTTCGGATTTCGCTATTTCTACCTCTTTTCCCGTTTTTTTCAAAAATAAAAAAAGTGCCAGGGCTGAAGCTAGTGCATCACCACTTCCGTCAATCGGAAAAACAATGAGAATATTCTTAGATTTTTCTAATTGGTTAACAATTTGTTGCTCTAGATTAAGCATTAATTAATTTTAGGAATTGTTCTGATTTTTATTAACTCAACCCTTAAATATATAATTATTAGGAGCTAAAGTCAAGCTAATTTCTCTTTTATTTTAGTTGACTTAAGGGCTGTTTTTTGGTAATTTTAAATCATGAAACAAGAATTAGAAAAAATTTATAGTCCTAATGAAAATGAAGATAAAATTTATGAAAAATGGGAAAGATCAGGCCTTTTTAACCCTGATAATTTAAATTTGCCAAAAAGCGCAAAAGATTATACGATTGTCCTCCCTCCCCCGAATATCACAGCCAAGCTTCATATTGGTCATAGTGCCATGCTGGCGATTGAGGATTTATTAATCAGGTATCATCGGATGCTAGGAGAAAGAACTTTGTGGTTGCCGGGCACCGATCACGCCGCTATTGCGACTCAAAACGTGGTAGAAAAAAAAATTTTAATGACCAGCGGAAAAACTCGTCATGATTTAGGAAGAGAGAAATTTTTAGAAGAAGTTTGGAAGTTTGTTAACGAAACTCAGGCAACGATTTTGCTCCAAACCAAAAAAATGGGCTCGTCTTTGGACTGGTCCCGACTTACCTTTACTCTGGATGAAGAGCGCAAAAGGGCGGTAAAGACTATGTTTTTAGACATGTATCGCGAAGGAGTTATTTATCGCGGAGAAAGAATCGTAAATTGGTGCCCAAAATGCCACTCTACCCTGGCCGATGATGAGGTAGAACATCGAGAACAAAAAGCCAAATTATACACCTTTAAATATGATCAAAATTTTCCCATAGCCATTTCAACGACTCGTCCAGAAACGAAGTTGGGAGACGTGGCCGTGGCTGTTAATTCTAAGGATGAGCGTTATAAAAAATATATCGGCCAAGAGTATGAAGTTGATTTTTGCGGCCAAAAACTAAAAATTAAAATTATTAGCGACTATAATGTTGAACCTGAGTTTGGAACTGGAGCGTTGGGAGTTACGCCGGCACATTCCATGATTGATTGGCAGATGGCGCAAGCTAATGACCTGCCCATTATTAAAGTTGTTAATGAAGATGCTTTAATTAGAAACGACTTCGGCGCTTATTCAGGTTTGAAAATTGAAGAAGCGCGCGAGATGATTGTAAATTTTTTAATCAAGGAGAATTTATTGGAAAAAGAAGAAGAAATTATAAATAACCTGTCGGTTTGTTATCGCTGCGATACTCCGATTGAGCCTCTTCCCTCTAAGCAATGGTTTATAAGTGTTGATAAAAAATTAGATCGTCTGGGCGGAAAGTCGTTAAAAGAAAAAGCGTTAGAGGCGGCTGAAAAAAAAGATATTCAATTTTTTCCGGAGAGATTTAGTAAAAATTTTAAAGATTGGATGTTTAATTTACACGATTGGTGTATTTCTCGTCAGATTTGGTATGGCCATGAAATTCCGGTTTGGTACAAAGGAGAAGAAATTTATGTCGGAGAAAAAACTCCCGAGGGAGACGGATGGACACATGATCAGGATACGCTAGACACTTGGTTTTCGTCGGGTATGTGGACGTTTTCTACGCTGGGTTGGCCGGATAATTATAAAAATAATATTAAAAGCGGTGATCTATCCAGGTTTCACCCTACGCAAGTAATAGAAACCGGTTATGACATTTTGACTTTATGGGTATCGAGAATGATTATGATGTCTTTCTTTGCTCTTCAGGAGATTCCTTTTGAAAAAGTATATCTACACGGCACTGTTTTAGATAAAAATGGTAAAAAAATGTCTAAATCAAAGGGTAATGGCGTTGATCCTTTAGATATTATTGATAAATATGGCGCCGACGCTTTACGTTTGTCGCTGCTAATGGGTTCGACTCCCGGTAATGACTCTAGGTATAATGAAGAAGTGGTGGAAATAAAACGTAATTTTATTAATAAGCTTTGGAATATATCTCGTTATATTCTGGGATCGGTTTCAGAAAGTGCCTTAAAGCAAGATTTAAACATTCGTCCGAGAGCAAAAACCCTAGCAGATCGGTGGATTCTTTTAGAATTAAACAATTTAGTGGCTGGCGCCTCTAAACATTTGGATGATTTAAATTTTTCTTTTGCCGCCGACGAACTAAGCGAATTTACTTGGAGTAAATTAGCGGATTGGTATTTGGAAGTTGCTAAAATAGAAAAAGATAAGGATGAAATATTGGTTTATTTATTAAAAAATTTATTAATTCTTTGGCACCCTTTTATTCCTTATGTAACTGAAACCGTTTGGCAGAGTATAAGCAGCGATTTGTTAATGGTAACTGCTTGGCCAAAGAACACTTCCGAAGAAAATAAAGAATCTGGGTCTTTTAAGGTTTTAATAGAAGTCGTAACAGCGATAAGAAATGCTCGCAGTGTTAACAAAATAGAGCCGAGCCAAAAACTAAAAGCTTTTATTTATGGTCATAAATATTTAGATCTATTGGTGAGTCAAAGAGAAAATATTAAAAATCTTAAAACCGGTTTGTCGGAAGTTACAATATGTGAAAGTGGAGAGAAGGTTGAACAGGCAATAACCGCTGTTGTTGGAGAAATAGAAATTTATCTAGTCGGGGAGATAGACGTTGTTAAAGAAAAAGAGCGTTTGCAGAAGGAGACAGCTAATTTAGAAAAAATCATTGGATTGCAAGAAAAAAAATTGCAAAATAAAGAGTTTATTGTTCGGGCGCCGGAAAGCATAGTTAATATCGAAAAAGAAAAATTAGCTAGCTATAAAAAAGAATTATTTAAGGTAGAAAATAGCTTAAAAAGTTTATGACTTTAAAGAATTATCTGGGGGTTATGTCGATTCTAAGTTTTGTCTGTTGGGGTATTTTTTTGTTTGTCGCCAGCCTAGTTGATCCGCTGGCCACCAATTGGCTGGGATTCTTGCTGTTTTATTTGGCTCTTTTTATTTCCTTAATTGGAACGGCGGCGCTTAGTGGTTTTCTTATTCGTTTCGTGGCTCTAAAAAAAGAATTAGCATTTAATTCGGTTAAAGTGGCCTTTCGTCAATCATTTTTATTTTCATTATTTGTTATTATTATTTTAATTTTACAAGCGCAAGAGTTATTCAACTGGTTAAATTTATCTCTTTTAGTAATAATTTTTGCTATTTTAGAATTAGTTTTGATTAGTTTTAAAAAGAACCGGTAACTATATGAAAGACAAATTACAAAAATTACGCGCCGAATTTTTACAACAATTAGCGCAAGTTAAAAACGAGGATCATCTCCGTCAATTGGAAATTAGATTTTTAGCGCGCAAAGGAGAGTTAAGTGAAGTCATGCATAGCCTAAAAGACTTAAGTGCGGATTTACGTCAGGAAATTGGTGAATTGGCCAATAATCTTAAAATTGAGTTACAGCATAAATTTAGTGAAGCAAAAAAAAGCATAGATACTTTTCAGAAGAAAGAAGCGGATATTGACGTTACTTTACCGGGATTTAATTTTCCTCAAGGCCATCTTAATCCGATTACTTTGGTGCAAAACGAATTAGAGGATCTGTTTATATCGATGGGTTTTATGATTTTGGATGGACCGGAACTGGAAAGCGATTATTTTAACTTTACTGCTCTAAATGTTCCGCCCAGCCATCCGGCGCGCGATATGCAAGACACTTTTTATGTTGATTATCCGAATAAAAATGGAGAATATGATTTATTGATGCGGACGCAAACTTCTCCGGTGCAAATTCGGGCAATGCAAAAATACGGGGCGCCATTGAAAGTTCTTGTTCCGGGGCGGGTTTTTAGAAGCGAAGCGACCGACGCCCGGCATGATCATACTTTTTATCAAGTCGAAGGATTGTTGATTGATAAAAATATTAATTTTGCCCACTTAAAAAGTTTCTTGGAAATCGTTGGTCAAAGATTATTCGGGCCCAATACTAAATTAAGAATGCGTCCAAAATTTTTTCCTTTTGTTGAGCCGGGCAATAATGGAGAATATACTTGTTTTTTGTGTGCCGGTCGCGGTTGTCGGGTTTGTAAGTACAGCGGCTGGCTGGAAATCGTCGGCGCCGGGTTAGTCCATCCGGAAGTTTTGCGTGCCGGTGGCCTTGACCCGGAAATTTATTCCGGGTTAGCTTTCGGTTTTGGTTTAAATCGTTTGGCGATGCTTAAGTATAATATTGGAGATGTTCGTTTATTTAATGGCGGGGATCTTAATTTTTTAGAACAATTTTAATTATATGTATATTTCTTTTAATTGGCTGAAAGATTATGTCAAAATACCGGCCAAAATTAAACCTTCAGATATCGCGGACGGATTGACCGGTCATACGGTTGAAGTTGAAAATTTAGTCAGTCAAGCAGAACAATTTGATAAGGTTGTTGTTGGGCGTGTTTTAGAAGTAAGCAAACACCCCAACGCCGATCGTTTGCGTCTGGCGACGATAGATATTAAAAAAACCAAATTAAAAATTGTTTGTGGCGCCCCTAATTTGGCGGTCGGCCAATTAGTTCCGGTATCTCTTGTCGGCGCTAAACTACCGAATGGTTTAGAAATTAAAGAATCATTAATTCGCGGAGAAAAATCAAGCGGAATGATTTGTGCCGAAGATGAATTGGGTTTAGGCAAAAATCATGAAGGGATTTTAGTTTTAAAAGATAACGCTAAGGTGGGAGAATCGTTTGCTAAATATTTACAAGTAGACGACACAATTTTAGAAGTAGATAATAAATCTCTGTCTAATCGACCGGACTTGTTAAATCATTATGGTTTAGCTCGGGAGGCTTCGGCGATTTTCGACTTGTCTTTAAAAAGTTATGATAAATTTTTTGATCAAGAACATGATTTTGTTCCGGATAAAGAAAATAAATTAGAGGTGCGCATCGAGGCGAAAGAGCAGTGTGCTCGATATTTGGCGATTAAAATTGATAATATTGAAATTAAAGAATCGCCGGATTGGCTTAAGAATAGGCTAATCGCTGTTAACCAGCGGCCGCTTAACAATATTGTAGATTTGACTAATTATATTATGCTGGATTGCGGGCAGCCGTTACACGCTTTTGATGCCGCCAACGTAGAAAAAATTATTGTTCGTCGCGCTTTAAACCATGAGTCCGTAGAAACATTGGATGAGAAAGAGCGGATGTTGAATGTTAATGATTTAGTAATTACTAATGGACCGGATATTATCGCTATTGCCGGCGTTATGGGAGGAAAAAAGAGTGAAATTAAATCAGAAACTAAATCTATAATTTTAGAGTCAGCCAATTTTTCCGCCACGAGTATTAGAAAAACCTCCCAGAGCTTGGGTTTAAGGACAGAAGCATCGGTGCGTTTTGAAAAATCCTTAGATGTTCGGTTGCCGGAAGTTGCGTTAAAAAGATTTTTAACTCTTTTGAGAGATATTTGTCCGCAAATGAAGATTGCTAGCTCCTTGGTTGATTATCATTCAGAAGAGAAACCGGTAATAATTATTGAATTAAATTTGGCCTGGCTAACTGCGAAAATAGGACAAGAAATTCCTCGGGACTTTATTATTATTAGTTTAAAAAAATTAGGTTTTACGATAGTTCATGAAAATATAGATTCCCTGGGAGTAGCTGTGCCTATTTGGAGAGCGACCAAGGATATAAGCATTAAAGAAGATTTAGCGGAAGAAATATTACGTCTTTATGGTTATGAAAAAATTGTTTCGCAACTACCGATTCTGGCGGTAAATTTACCGGAAGTCAATCAAGAAAGATTGTTGGAAAGAAAAGTTAAAAATATTTTAACCTTGGAGCATGCCTTAAATGAAGTTTATAATTATTCATTTGTGGGCGAGGAGCAGTTAAAAAAACTAAACATTGATTTTTCTCAATATTTAAAATTAGTCAACCCTTTGTCGGACGCTCAGACGTTGTTGCGCCAATCTTTGGCGCCGGGTTTAATTGTTAATATTAAATCCAATCAATTCAAAAGAGAGACTTTTGGTTTTGTAGAAATTGGTAGTGTTTTTTTTAAGGCTCCGGGAAATTTATCGAAAGATTTAAACGCCGCCGAGACCTTGCCTTATCAGGAAAAACACTTAGGGTTGATCCTGGCAGGCGAGGATGGCTTATTTGATCGTCTTAAGGGAATAATTGGCAGCTTATTTAAAAACTTAATAAACTATAAGGCTATTGCAGAATTTTCAGTTTTAGAAAGAGTTCCGGGTTGGGCCGATAAAAATTCCGTAGCCAGTATTAGTCTTTTTGGTAAAGAAATTGGTTTAGTCGCTGCAATTAGATCGGATATCGCCTTAAATTTTAATCTTAAAAAATCGGTGGTTCTGGCGGAAATTAATTTCAAAGATCTGGCTGATATAATTATTAGTTTGCCGACTAATTGTTTTCAAGAAGTGCCAAAATATCCGCCGGTTGTGAGAGACCTGTCTTTTGTAGTTGCGCCGGAAATATTATATAATGATTTAAGACAGGAAATTGTAAAGTTTAATCCGTTAATTGTTGAGGCTGAACTCTTCGATGTTTATAATGGAAATAAATTAGCCAATAATCAAAAGAGCTTAGCTTTTCATTTAACTTATCGATCGGAAAAGCAAACTTTAGTTGCGGCTGAGGTTGACATAATCCAGCAGGGGTTAATTGAACACTTGGCTAAGAAATTTTCCGCCAAATTAAGAGATTTTTAATATTTAAAATAAAATTATATGTTTTCCACTTCTTATGATGTTTTGAATTTAATATTATCCGTTTGCTTAATAGTTTTAACTTTTTTTATTTGTTGGGCTATTTATTATTTTGTGGCCAGTATTCAGAAAATTCATAAATTAATCAAACGAGTGGAGGTTGGAGTAACTAAAGCGGAAGAAGTTATTGATCTTGCTCGCGGTAAACTGAAGAATAGTGCTGCTTACTTTATGATCTTGGGGGAAATAGCTAAAAAAGCTTTAGCGTTTGTGGAGGAAAAGCGCGAACAAAGAAAATCTAAAACGGTTAATAAAAAAAAATAGTTTAATTGCTTGATAATAAAAAAACAGACCGCTATTGGTCTGTTTTTTATTATTGTTGTCTGACAAATTTATTTTTGGTATCCGCAACCCTTGCTGCTGCATTTTATTTCTCCGGTTTTGTCGGTTATCAAAAGAGCGTTACAATCCGGACATTTTTCACCGGTCGGCTCGCCCCAATAAGCATTTTTGCATTTTGGATAGTTATTACAGGCGTAAAAAGCTCCGCGTTTACTGAATTTTTTTACAATTTTGCCGTCGCCGCAAAGCGGGCAAGCAATTTCTTTTCCGCTCGTATTCGCTTCGGCGATATTTTTTATATTTTTACATTTTGGATAAGCCGAACAAGCTAGAAACGGTCCATATTTACCAACTCGGATTTTCATTGGTGACCCGCACTTATCACAGACCTCACCGGAATATTTTTTTTCTAATTCTAAAGTTTTGGCATCAGGTTCTTTTTTAGTGTAAGATCCGCTTTCACCGGCTACCTTTTTAATGTTGCGACAATCAGGAAAAGCGCTGCAGGCTAAGAATTTCCCGTAGCGTCCAGTTTTTACTATCATTAGCGCCCCGCACTTATCACAAATTTCGTTAGATTTTTCTTCAGGCATAATGTCATTTTTATTAATTTCTTCGTATTTAGTTTGCAAATTGGCATGAAACCCTTGATAGAAGTCATCGATGACCGGTTGCCATTTTTTTTCTCCTTCGGCAATTGCGTCTAAATCATCCTCCATTTTGGCAGTGAATTCATAATCAACTATTTTAGGGAAATGTTTAATTAATAGATCGACGACAACAAAGGCAATGGTCGTCGGTTTTAATTTTTTATTTTCATCACGCTCTACATAGTTACGTACAATAATAGTATTAATGGTGGGGGCGTAGGTTGAAGGACGGCCAATACTATGTTTTTCCAACTCTTTAACTAGGCTGGCGTCCGAGTAGCGCGCCGGCGGATTTGTAGAGTGTTGACTGGTTCGTAGATCTAATAAAATTAATAATTGTTTTTCCGTTAAAGTCGGTAGTTCCTGTTCCTTGGTTTTCTCCGGCCAAACCTTTAAGTAGCCGGGAAAAATTAAGATTTGACCGTTAGCGCGAAAAATATAAGTCTCTTTGTTAACTAAGGCTTTAATGTCAATTGTGGTCGCTGCTAATTTGGCGGCTGGCATCTGACTGGCCACCGCTCTTTGCCAGATTAAACGATACAAGCGTTCCTGGCTTTTATCTAATTTATCGATTAGCATTTCCGGCGTAGTGTTTACTTCGCTCGGTCGGACCGCCTCATGTGCTTCTTGCGCATTTTTACTTTTATTTTTAAAAATTCTACCGGCCGGCACTACATATTCTGTTCCCAAATTTTCTTTTAGCCAAATTTGTGTTTCCGAGATAAATTTAGGAGAAAGGTTTAATGAATCGGTGCGCATGTAGGTGATGTATCCTTGTTCATACAATTTTTGAGCGACAGCCATGGTTTGTTTAGCGCTGAATCCTAAATGACGATTAGCAGATTGCTGTAAGGTCGAGGTAGTGAAGGGTGCGGCCGAATTTTTAGTTATTTGTTTTTTTTCAATTTTATCCAGATGATATTCGGCCTGGATTAGTTTGGTTTTTAATTCTTCAGCCTCGGTTTTTTTTATCGTTAATTTATTAAAAGTTTTGTTATTAATTTTATATAAATCAGCTGTAAATTTATCAACTGTTTTGTCGCCGGTAAAATCTGCCGACAGGCTCCAGTATTCTTCTACTTGGAATTCTTGAATTTCTCGTTCTCTTTCGACGATTAATTTGGTGGCCACGCTTTGTACTCGACCGGCCGATAGTCCTCTGGCTACTTTTTTCCATAAAAACGGAGACAACTCGTAACCGACTAAGCGATCTAAAATACGACGCGCTTGCTGGGCGTCTACCATATTATGGTCAATTTGTCGTGGTTTTTTTAAAGCCTCTAAAATAGCATTCTTGGTAATTTCGTGGAAAACAATTCTTTTAGTTTTTGTTTCATCAAGATTTAAAGCTTGAGCCAGATGCCAGGCAATTGCCTCTCCTTCGCGATCTTCGTCGGAAGCGAGGATTATTTCCTCCGCTTTTTTGGCTGCTGTCTTTAAAACAGAAACAGTTTTTTTGGCTTTAGTTGGGATGATATATTTTGGAGTAAAACCATTAGCAATATCAATTCCCATCTCACTTTTAGGCAGATCGCGAATATGACCGAAGGATGATTCCACCTGATATTTTTTATCTAGAAATTTGCTGATGGTTTTTGCTTTGGTAGGCGATTCAACAATAATTAAATTCATAAAAAAATAATTTAATTTAAATAATAACCGGATTCATCGTTTTTAGCAACCCCTTTAATTTCCAATATACTTAGTGTACTATTTATTATTGCCGTGTCAAGTTTGGATTTTTTAATGATTTCGTCGGCGGTAATTTTTTCTGTGCGTCTTTCAGCTTCTTGAAGAAAGTCATAAACCAGAGCTTCGATTTTGTTTTCTGCTTGGTATTCTAGGTGTTTTTTTATTATTTTTTGACTATTTAGAGGAGTTTTGTTATTTAGTATTTTAATTTTAAAAATTTCTAAAACATCTTTGGGATTGGTGACAGTTTTTGCCCCGGCGGCAATTAAATTATTAGGTCCGATAGAGAATTCAGAAAAGATGCTTCCCGGAATGGCGGCCACTTCGCGATTTTGCTCCAGAGCATAATTAGCCGTGATCAGAGAGCCGGATTTAGCCTTGGCTTCAATAACTAAAGTGGCTTGTGCTAAACCGGAAATAATACGATTGCGCTGCGGAAAATTTTGTTTGTAAGGCGGTGTTATCGGAGGAAATTCAGAAATCAGAGCGCCCCCGGAGCTGATGATGTTTTCCGCCAAACGATAGTTGCTGCGAGGGTAAATATAATTTGAGTCCAGGCCCGATCCTAAAATTGCTAGTGTTATTCCTTGATTATTTAGAGTTGCCTGATGAGCCAAAGAATCGACCCCTAAAGCCAGGCCGCTGACGATTTCTATCTTTTCTTTAATGATTGTTGGTAGTAATTCAGCGATAACTTTTTCAGCATAAGCGCTGTGTTCTCGGGAACCGACAACGGCTAAACGATTTCTTTCCTCTCCGCCGAGATTTCCTTTAAAGTATAAAATTGGCGGTGGCGCCGGAATTTCTTTAAGTATTGCGGGGTAGGCTTGATCGTGCCACGTAACAAAATTAATCTGTTTTTTTATTAATTTATCGAGGATATTTTCTAAATCAAAAGATTGTCGCCAATTGATGAATTCACTGATTATATTAGGATGGAGTCCGGCTTGCGCCAGATCAGACGAGCTTCCTTTAAAGGCTTCAAGTAAATTCGGAAAATAATTTTCTAATTTTTGTAAATTCATCGGACCAATTTTGTTAAAATAGCTAAAGCCGACATGGTATTGGCGATTTTTTTCATTAGTAGACATAAAATTACATAAAATAAAATCCCTCTAAATTTTTTAGAGGGATTTTATGTTTATTTTAGATTTTTTATATTTAAGCTGCTTAGTAAACTGATTAATTTTTTCCGTTCTTCGCTACTGAACGGAGCCAGAACAAATTTTTCCGGCGGAATATGGACTCGCAGCAGTTCGTTTTTTATTCCCAGTCGTAAACGAGTAAATTTTTTGGTTTTAAGACGGTCGATGATTGATTGAACGCCGCGTTGGCCGGCACTGCCGGAAGCGGTCGCTATTTTGTAATCACCAAAATTTAAATCCAGATCATCGTGAATAACTACCAGACAGTCATTCAGGTCGATATTTTTTTTAGCGATTAAGCCCAAATTTTTTGGCAATAGTTTATAATAATTTAGAATTTTTTGTATCGTTTGACCGGAATTATTCATGAAAGTCAGAGGTTTCACGAATAAAAAATCTTGGTCTTCGTGAATCAGGGCCTGAAATTTTTTATTTTCTAACCATTTGACTTCGCCTAAATATTGGTCTAGAGCTAGCCAGCCAATATTATGACGTGTGTTTTTATATTGTTCCCCGGGATTACCGAGACCGACAATAATTTTCATAGATATTATTAAATTGCCGCTTTTAAGATTATCATATTTTGGTTAATCATTATAGGTTGTGTGAGATTTTTTATTCTTGGTGACTTTAATGTGGAGCGGAGTACCTATAAAGCCGTGTCGTTCCCGTAAACGATTTTCCATAAAGCGGACATAAGAAAAGTGCAAATCATCGTTTGGTCCAATGCGTAAAGTAAAGGACGGCGGATCGTTTTTAATTTGTCGAAACTCATAAATATGAGGAGCTTTTGTTCCCTTGCCCTTAGCTGGTTTATGAATTTTTACTACTGCTTTCATAAACTTATCGCATTGTGAGTCGCTTAGACTTAGTCTTCTTTGGGTAGCTATAGTTATAATTAAATCTAAAATTTTGTTGACCTTTTCTCCTGTTTTAGCGGAAATAAATTGTATTGGCGCCCAAGTGGCAAATGGTAATTTATCATATAAAACAGCTGTCCATTTTTTTGTATCGCGATTTTCCACTTTATCCCATTTATTGGCAATAAAGATTAAACTTTTTCCGCGTTCGAAAATTTCTTGCACCAGTTTGGCGTCTTGGTGGGTTAGAGGTTGGCTGATATCAATAACTAAAAGAGCGATATCGGATTTTTCTAAAGATTTTAGAGATTTTATAATTCCGTATTTTTCTAAACCAATGATGCTCTTATTGCGCCGGGTAATTCCGGCAGTGTCTACTAGCGTAATTTTTTTTTTCTGGTAAACGATTTCAGTATTCTGCGGTTCACGGGTAGTATGAGGAATTGGGCTAACAATTACTCGTTCATAGCCTAAAATAGAGTTTAACAATGAGGACTTGCCCACGTTTGGTTGTCCGATAATACAGGCGTTAATTTCTTGTTCTTGATTATCGCCAGCGTTTTCATAGGAAATTTCTTTCTTTTTATTTTTAGCTATTCTAGCAATAATAATGTCCAACAAGTCACCGGTACCGAGGCCGTTAGCCGCGGAGGTTATTAACGGTTCACCTAGATCCAGGCGGTGGAACTGCGCTGTTTCTGAGGCCAATTTAAAGCTGTCGACTTTATTGGCGACAATTAAAGTTTTTTGTCGGTAATTATTATTATTTTTTAACTCTTTCGCCAACTCTTTATCCTCCGGCAGCAAACCAGCTTTGGCATCGACTAAAAATAAAATTAAATCCGCTTGGTTTAAATAGGAACGAGCTTGTTCTTGTGCTTGGCTATCCACGTTTTTATCCAATATTTTCTTGTTTTTATTGATTTGAAAATCAACTATGCCGGCGGTGTCGATTAAATCGAACATACCGCTAGCCCACTCGACCTTTCCTAGATTACTGTCACGAGTCGTTCCGGCAATATTTGAAACTAGGGCTTGTTTTTTTTCGGTTAGACAATTAAAAAGAGTCGATTTGCCGACGTTGGTTCGTCCGCAAATGACTACGAGCGGCAGTTTTTGTTTGATTATATTGTCCATACTATTTGTCTTCATTAGCGTCTGTTCCGAGAATTATTAAGAAGTCTGGGTTGGCATACGGTAAAACAGTGGCCGTTGAAGTTTCCGAGGTCGCCGGCGTGGTAGTTGATAAATCAATTGTTGTTGTGGTGGTTAAATTAGTTGTTATTGGAGAGTCGGTTGCCGATGCCGTTGTTGAACTGGTAGCCAGTGTTGTTTTATTGGTGCTGTATTCTGTCAGCCAGACTGGCCAACTAGAGGATTCAACTGCACCAGTAATTTTTTCTAAAGCTTTTAGAGAAGATTTTTTATTTCCGTTGCTTAAATCATAAACTATAGTTTGAGTATAGTTTCTAATAGGAGCGTTAGCTATTTTTAATATATTGAATTTCGCTTGTTCTAAGAGGGTGGCGTGTTTGCTGGCCAAACCACTTATCCAAGTGCCGTTAAGAATTGAGACGCTGGCCTGATCAGTAATAGTTATAGGAATATGAACGGGAGTAGTTAAGGCGGGGGTTGTTGTTCCTGATGAAAAAGCGTTTTGAACTAAATTTCTAATATCGGAAAAATTTCCAGAACGAGGCATTAAAATATAAGCACCGCCTTGTCCGCGCCCGGAAATCAATAAATTATCAGGAGCGTCGCTTAAGACTTTAGTTGTCATTTGTGAACGGTCGACATCTTTAAAAAGATCCCAAACTCGTAATATTTCCCAAACACTTAAATTAGTAGAAATGTTTTTATTGAATTCATTAATTAGCTTAGCAATCATTATTGGGTTTAGCAAAGTCTGAGCGGAAAATAATTTATTCTTAACAGCCTCCAAAACTAATTGTTGACGACGAGCGCGGGCAAAGTCTGAGCCCTCAATTCCGGCGGCATGACGACTGCGAGCATATTTTAAGGCCAAAGAACCGTTCATTGTTTGTAGACCCTTTTTTATATGTAGGTGCTCATAGCGGGCAAAATAATTAGGATTATCTTCTTGACTGAGAATAGGATAGCTATAGTCATCTAAAGTATTTTCAACATTAACTTCAATTCCGCCCAGCTTGTCGATAATATTTATAAAACCATTAAAATCAACGCGAACATAATATTGAATAGGAATTTGTAATAAGGTACTAATAGCTTGAGTAGTCACTGGTCCTCCGCTACCAGGATTTTTGGTTTCAGCATAAGCGTTGATGCTATTAATTTTTTCCCAATTACTGACCGGTGTAACTAAATCACGAGGAATTGAAACTAAGGATACTTGTTTAGTCGACGGTTTAAGGCTGGCTAGTATAATTGTGTCCGTCAGATAAGCTCCGTCATGTCCTTCGCCGCCGACACCCAGCAGCAATATATTAATATGATCAAGTTCTTCCCCGTTCATTTTTTTATCGGCGACGGGTATCAGGTGTTTGAAGTTATTAAAAATTCCTGTCGTGAACCAATTTGTGGCATTAAGACTAGACATCATAACTCGACCGGCAAAAATTAAAGCCAGAACTATAACCGCAATTGAATAAGTGGTAATCCTTTTACTTTTTTGACTGATTAACAAGTCTTCTTCGTTTTGATTACCGAATTTTTTTTGTTTTTTTTCTTCTTCTTCTATTTTTTGTTTGAAATCTATCATAAGTTGGTCGGGGTGCCGGGAATTGCCCGCCAAAGGCGGGTCCGCCTCCGGCGGAAACCCGGTAGTAATTAATTTGTGATCGAAATTGAACCGTTTAAATTAATTAGTCGGGCTGCCGGGAATTGAACCCGGATTACACGCACCCGAAGCGTGCGTAATACCGTTATACCACAGCCCGTAATATATTTACGTGGACTTGAGGGGACTTCCGCACTTACCCGCCCATGGCGGGCTCGTTTGTCCAGAGTTGGCGCCCGACCTGCCCCCGGCAGGTCGTTCGACGCTCGTTCACTCGTTATTTCTTCCGAAACAACTCGCGTCTCGCTTCCAACTAGTTCGAGTCCTATATTAAGTAATAATAAATCATTCAAGCTTCGCTCGAATGCTTTATTATTAGTGGACTTGAGGGGACTCGAACCCCTTACCTCTGCAATGCGAATGCAGCGCTCTACCAGATGAGCTACAAGCCCGAGTTTTTAGGTCGGGGTGCCGGGAATTGAACCCGGGCTACATGCACCCCATGCATGCGTACTACCGTTATACTACACCCCGGGCGAATAAAAAAGGGACTAGAACCCTTTATCCTATATTACCATAAATATTTAAACTTTCAAGCCCGATAATTTTTAGCTTATTTGCTAAAAATTTGTAAGTAAATTACAATATTAGTAGAAAAAATAGCAGTTAATAATTAGAAATATGTCAACAAAAAAAACAATTTTTTCCGGAATTCAACCGAGCGGAAACTTAAATATCGGCACTTATATTGGAGCCATTTCACAATGGGTAGAAATGCAAAAAGAATATAACTGTATATTTTCAGTAGTTGATTATCATGCTATTACCGTTAAACAAAATCCTGAAGATTTGCGTCGGCGTATTATTGAGATTACTAAGATTTATTTGGCGGCCGGGATTGATTCGAATAATTCGATTATTTTTCAACAATCGACCGTACCGGCTCACACGGAATTAGCTTGGGTTTTAAATTGTTACGGAACACATATTGCCGATTTAAATAAGATGACCCAGTTTAAGGATAAGGCGGGAAAAAACCAGGAGACGGTGAGCGTGGGTTTATATGATTATCCCGTGCTTATGGCCGCTGACATTTTACTATACGATACCGATATTGTGCCGGTCGGTGATGATCAAAAACAACATGTTGAATTAGCGCGCGACATTGCATCTCGTTTTAATAATGAATTTGGCCTTGTTTTTACTATTCCGCAGGCGGTTGTTAAGAAGGAGGGTGCCCGGATTATGTCGTTATTAGATTCGACCAGAAAAATGAGTAAGAGTGATATTAATCAGAATAATTGTATCACCTTATTGGATAATATTGATGATGCTAAGAAAAAAATAATGCGCGCTGTGACTGATTCCGGCAATGAAATTATGTATGATCCAATCAATAAACCCGCGTTGGCAAATTTATTAACTATCTATGCGTTGCTTGGCGTTCGTCAAATAAATCGTTTGGAAAAAGATTATTCCGGCAAGGGTTATGGGGAATTTAAAAAAGATTTAGCGGAGGTGGTTGGAAAGTTTTTAGAAAATTTTCAGAAAAAATATAATAGCATATCTGATAGTGACGTTAAAAAAGTTTTAGAAGAAGGACGGAAAAAAGTTGAAAAAATTGCTAACGAAAAAATGGAAAAAGTTAGAAAATTAATCGGGGTGAGATAATTTTTAAAATTAATTTTAAATTTATGGACCACAAAAACATTACTACCGCCCTGGAGTTGCCGAATGCAAAAATAATAAAAAATTTGGGCTTAGTGAAAGGAATCGTTGTTCGATCTCGCTCTATTTTTGGTTCTATCGGTGGTTCCCTGCAAACTTTGATTGGCGGTAATATTTCTTTATTTACTGAATTGTGTGAACGCACACGAGAAGATGCTTATAACTTAATGATAAACCATGCCGAAGAGCAAGGAGCGAATGCGATTATTAGTGTTCGTTATGATGCTACCGAATTAATGGGCGGGGTTACTGAAGTCTTGTGTTACGGCACGGCGGTGGTCGTAGAGTAGTCTAGATTAAATTTTGTAGATCAAAAAACCGCTTCAAAGCGGTTTTTTTATGAATAATCATGAGTAGAATTTCGAGTCTAATTGGCATCAATTCGTTGCTATCTTGCGATAGCCACTCTGGCATCATACCAGAGGCGACTATTTCTTATTTCCGAAGAAGTAAGAAATTTTCTCCCTAGAAAGGAGGTGATCCATCCACAGCTTCCGCTACGGATGCCTTGTTACGACTTCGTCCCTGTCATCAGTCTTGCCTTCGTCCCGCTATTGCGAGCCTTCGGGCACTACCAACTCCCTTGACGTGACGGGCGGTGAGTACAAGACCCGAGAACGTATTCACCGTGGCATTCTGATCCACGATTACTAGCGATTCCAACTTCATGAAGGCGGATTTCAGCCTTCAATCCGAACTGAGAAAGGTTTTTAGGGATTGGCTCCACCTCGCGGTTTGGCGTCCCTCTGTACCTCCCATTGTAGCACGTGTGTTGCCCAAGGCGTAAGAACCATGCTGATTTGACGTCATCCCACCTTCCTCCCATTTAAAACGGGCAGTCTCCCA
>JBAZBP010000003.1:0-105200 GCA_041671365.1 Patescibacteria group bacterium | reverse complement strand
CAGGAGAAGATTCTGCGGGCCGACTCAAAACTTCAGACTGGAAAACGGGCTTATCCGTCGACGCTTCGGAGCCGAGATTCTTTAAATTGCCGAGATTATTGAACTTAGATTCGGAGATGGGCATATTGAAAATTTTATTTAATAATTGACTTTATTATATCATGCTAATAATTAATTTAACATTTTACTATACCATAATTTATAGATTAAGTCAAATATTATAAAAATAGACTAATATTAAGTTATTTTCTGTCTTTACACGCGAAGTCAGGCCTAAAATAAATTTTCTACTACTTTTTCAACCATCTTAAATACGCCTCCATAAACAGCTCTAAATCACCTTCAATAACCGCATCTACATTGGAAGTCTCATAGTCGGTCCGATGATCTTTGACTAGACGATTACCGTACATAAAATATGATCTGATTTGTTTTCCCCATTCGGCTTTCTGAACTTCCCCTTTTAATTTCCGCTCTTCCGCTTCTTTAGCTTCTAGGGCTAATTTATATAGTTTAGTTTTTAAAATTTTTAAAGCATTTTCTTTGTTTTGGTGTTGCGACCGCTCGCTTTGGCAAGTAACAGTAATTCCGGTAGGAATATGAACGATTCGCACGGCTGAATCGGTCGTATTAACGCTTTGCCCGCCCGGACCGCTGGAGCGATAAACATCTATCCGTAAATCTTCATCTTTAATTATAATCGTGTCATTATCTTTTATTTCCGGAATAACTTCAACCAAGGCAAAAGAAGTATGGCGAGCGCCATCGGCGTCAAAAGGCGAATTACGCAATAACCGATGAACGCCGTTTTCGCTCTTTAAATAACCGTAAACCCACGGTCCGATAATTCGCATTACCACGCTTTTAATCCCCGCTTCATTGCCATAATTTTTATCTAAAAGCTCTACCCGCCATTTTTGACGTTCACAAAAACGTAAATACATTCGCTCTAGTATTTGAGCCCAATCTTGAGCGTCTACTCCTCCCGTACCGGCATGAATCGCCAGTAAAGCGTTGTCATGGTCATATTTTTCCGAGAATAAAGACAAAAATTCCAAATGTGAAAATTTTTCTGATAAATCTTCATATTTTTTCTCCAGTTCAACGGTTAAATCTCCTCCGCCATCTTTTAAGGCCAAGGCACTTAATTCTTCAGCGTCTCTTATTTCTCTTCCCATGACAAGCCACTCTCTAATCTCGGATGATAACTCTTCAACCTTTTGACCGATTTTGACCGCGGCCGCCCGGTCATTCCAGATATCCGGTTCTGCCATTTGCAAACCCAATTCTTTTTCTTGAATCGCCTTGCGATCAATTTCTAACAGCGCTTTGGTCTTCAAAAAACGCTCTCGCAATTCCTCTAATTTTTTTAAAACAGTTTCCATATAATTTTATTATAACAAAAAAGCGCCCTGATAAATAGGACGCTTTTGGTATAAAATCTATTTTTAACGTTTACTCCATTGCGGCGCTTTACGGGCCTTACGCAATCCCGGTTTCTTTCTTTCTACTTGGCGCGGATCACGAGTTAGAAAACCGTTAACCTTCAGAGCCTCTTTGGTATTCGCATCAAAAATTAAAAGAGTTCGACTAATACCCAAACGAACCGCTCCGATTTGTCCTTGTTTGCCGCCGCCGGAAACAAGAACAGAAAAATTGAAATCACGGCCATGGCCGGTAACTTTCAGGGGCTGGGAAATTAAATTGGCGCCTTCACCCGGAAAATATTCGTTAACGCGTTTGCCGTTAACCATAATAACGCCCTTACCGTCCTCATACAGACGCACTTTAGCCACTGAACGTTTACGACGACCAACTGCTTTTATATATTTACCGGTAAATTCCGCGGTTTCTCCGGTAATTGAAGAATTAGCCCAATCGTGCTCTTCTTCAATCGGAGTGGCGGCCACTTCGGTAATTAAAATTTCTTTAATTTCTTCTTTTTTGACTTTAACTGCCTTAGCTTTTTTGTCTGCCATATTATTTAATAATTAATCTTTTGATCATACCGGTGCGTAATTTAGTATCCGGCAACATTTCGCGCACGGCGCGAACCAAAACCTCTCCCGGATTTTTATCATACACTTCCGACATCTTTTTACTTTTTAATCCGCCGCGATAACCGGAATAATGATGATATTGTTTTTGTCCCAGTTTCTTTCCGGTAAATTTTAATTTAGCGATATTTAAAACTTCCACAATATCACCTAAATCTAAATGCGGTTGAAATTCCGGTTTGTTTTTGCCACGCAATAAATTGACGACTTTCGTGGCTAAGCGTCCGACCGCCTGGCCGGTAGCGTCAAGTTTATGTAATTTTCTTTCAATATTTTTCATATATTATTATAGCCTTAAAGAATTAGATATTAATAATTTTCTGGCTGCGGAACTCGCTCGCTCGGAGTGATAAATAACTTTATGAAGCGAGCTCAAACAGTCCTCGCTGCAAAAATTATTAATATCTAATTCTTTCTAATTCATATTTATACTAATTCAATTTGCACCATTTCCGCGCCATCGCCGGCTCGAGCTCCTAATTTAACAGTTCGAGTATAACCTCCCGGACGGGTCTTATAGCGTACTCCCAAAACATCAATGGCTTTCTTCACGGCATTTTTCTGGAGTAAAACTTTAATTAAACCGCGGCGCGCGCTTAAATCACCGGCCTTAGAAGCGGTAATCATTCTTTCCACTAAAGGACGGACGGCAGCGGCCTTAGCTCTGGTTGTTTTAACTTTTTCGTATAATAAAATACTGGAAGCTAAATTACGCAGCATTAATTCGCGCGGTCCTTTTTTACGATCAAGAATTTTATTTTTATTTCTGTGACGCATATCGGTTTAATTTCCCGTTTACACGGGAATAACATTTAGGCTGATAAATTATTTTTTTACTTTTTCTTTCTTGGCTTTTTTTTCTTTCTTGGCTTTAACCGCTTTAGCCGGTTCGACTTCGTCAATCATTAAATTCTCTGACTCGGCGCTACCGTCAAAAAGACCGCTAACCGTCGCTCCCTCTTCTGGTTTTTCTTCCGATTCCGACTTTTCAGCCGAAGATAAAAAAGAGCTATATTGATTAACTAAAATTTTTACCGCTTCGTTAAAAGCTTCTTCGGCCGTAATCGTCCCGTCAACTTTTACCTTTAAAACCAGTTTATCCCAATTCGTCATTTTGCCGACACGCGTATTTTCCACGTCAATACTGACCAAGGTCACCGGAGAAAAAATAGAATCAATTTCGATGTAACCAATTTCTCGACTTTCTTTTTTAATGTTCTCCGCCATTTTATAACCCCGGCCCTCCTTAACGGTAATCTCTATTTCCAAACTCCCACCGTCATCCGTAATATGAGCTAAAACTAAATTGGGATTTTTAATTTCTACTTGAGAATTTTTAGCAATATCTCCGGCGGTCACCGTTTTCTTACCTTTAACTTTTAAATCCAGTTTAATTTCTTCTTCGGTATAAACCTTCAAGCGCAATTGTTTTAAATTTAAAATCAATTCTAAGACATCTTCTTTAACATGCGGAACGGCCATAAACTCGTGGCTGGCTCCTTTAACTTTTACGCCAATCACCGCTGCTCCCGGTAAAGATGATAAAAGAACGCGGCGCAAGGCATTCCCTAAAGTCATGCCATAACCCGGAAATAATGGACCAATAGTAATGATTCCCTCTAACGGGTCGGCACCAGCACTAAATTCGATTTTTTTTGGCAAAGCAATGTTTTGCATATTTTTTATTTTGAGTAATACTCAATAATAACTTGAACGTTTAAATTTAGCGGTAAATCGGCGTCTTGCGGTTCGTGGAGAACTTTAACGCTAAGATCGGCCACGTCAAAATTTAACCAGCTTGGTCGATTGGCTTTCTTTAATTTTTCTCCTACATTTTTAAAATAAGGCAAAGACTGATTAGTTTTTTTAACTTTTATAACCTGGCCGGCTTTAACGGAAAAAGACGGAATATCCGCTTTCCGACCGTTGACGGTAAAATGTCCATGATTAACCAATTGACGAGCCAACGCTCGAGAAGTCGCCCAGCCGGAACGATAAATAACGTTATCCAAACGCATTTCCAGAGCGCGCAAGAAATTCTTACCGGCATCACCAGTTTTCTTAGCCGCCTTTTCAAAAGTTAAACGAAATTGTTTTTCCATTAAACCATAAAATTTCTTGGCTTTTTGCTTTTCGGCTAACTGTAAACCATAATCGCTCAGACGTTTATGGCCTTTCGGACCATGAAAACCCGGAGCGTAATTACGCTTAACCATGGCACACTTCGGAGTATAACAACGCTCTCCCTTTAAAAATAATTTTTCACCGGATCGGCGGCATTGTTTACATTTATTATCAATATTTCTACCCATATCTTTATAACATTATAATCTTCAGCCTGGGGCTGATAATTTAATTAAACTCGACGCGGTTTTTTCGGACGGCAACCATTATGCGGCACCGAAGTAACGTCTTTAATCGAAGCGACATTTAAACCATTGGCGTTTAAAGCGCGAATAGCCGCCTCGCGACCGGTACCGACGCCGGAAACAAAAACGCTCACTTCTTCCAAACCATATTCTTCACGCGCTTTCTGAGTAGCTATTTTGGTAATAATTTGCGCCGCATAAGGCGTCGCTTTTTTAGCGCCTTTAAACCCGGCCAAACCGGCGCTCGCCCAGGAAATAACATCACCGCCGGCATCGGTTAAAGTAATCATGGTGTTATTATAGGTCGCTTGGATATAAGCTCGTCCAATTTTAACAACTTTGGATGTTTTCTTTTTTTTCTTCTTGATTAATTTCTTTTTGGTCCGAGCTGCTTTATTTTTTTCCAATTTCTGCTTAATTTCTTCCGGTAATTCCTCGACATTGGAATCAAAAGAAAAATCAGCGCCTTCTTTTTCTTCTTTAGGCTCTGTTGTTTTCTCTTGATTGTCTTCACCGGAAACGGTTTTTATTACTTTTACTTCTTCAGACATAAGTTCATTCCGCCATTAAAGGCAGATTAATTATTTTGATAATTAGGTCTTCTGTAAACCAGCCTTGCTCTTACCGCTGCCCATGGTCACGCGTTTATTCCCTCTGACCGTTCGACTATTGGTTTTAGTGCGCTGACCGCGAACCGGCAAATGCTTAGCATGGCGCAGACCGCGATAGCAGCCGATTTCCCGTAAACGTTTAATATTACTTTGCACTTCACGGCGTAAATCACCCTCTACCGTATATTTCTTTTCCACAATTTCACGCAGAAGATTAGCTTCCGTCTCCTTAAGATCTTTGACTCGAATATCCTTATCAACTTTAGCTTCAGCTAAAATTTTATTGGACCGTGTCCGGCCAATTCCATGAATATAGGTCAAAGCGATTTCAATTCTTTTGTCGTTGGGAATATTAACTCCCGCAATTCTTACTGCCATATCTTTAAATATTTAAAATTATCCCTGTCTTTGTTTATGTTTAGGATTCTTACAAATAACATGGACCCGACCCTTGCGTCGTACCACTTTGCAATCTTTACAAATTTTTTTAGCACTGGATCTTACTTTCATATTATTATTTCGCCTTATCCGGCAAAAACGAATTTATCTAATTATAAATCTCAAGTCAACCAACGAATCGCTTACAGACGATAAGTAATACGTCCTTTAGTTAAATCATAGGGACTAATCTGCAACTTAACTTTATCACCGGGTAACAAGCGGATTTTATTCATTCGCATCTTCCCTGATAGGTGCGCTAAAATCTCATGCCCATTTTCCAGAGCGACTTTAAAACTGGCCGCCGGCATTAGTTCTGTTACCTCTCCCTGAACTTCAATAAAATCCTTAGCATTAAGAGTGGTCGCGCTGTCATTAATATTTTCTTTACCTTTTGACATTAACACAAAAAAATTTGATAAAGACCATCACCGCCTTATCAAAATTCTGTAAAATTATTTACTTATATATTAATCTTAATGAAATTATTATAGGGATAAGATTAGAAGTTGTCAATAGTAACAAAATAATCACAAAATAAACAAAAATTATCTAAACTCAGCCTATTTTTCTAAGACCGCTTTAATCCGCCGAACCCCTGAACTTGAGGCTTCTTCTTTTTGAATTTTAAAATGACCCATTAATCCGGTAGCGGCCACATGCGGACCGCCGCAAATTTCCTGAGAAAAAGCCTGTTTTATGTCCGGTTGACCGGCATTATCCAAATAAGTTATCGTATAAACCTTAACTCGTTCTCCGTATTTAGAAGTAAAAACGCCCATCGCTCCCCGCTTTTTCGCTTCTTCTAAAGTTAGTTCTTCGCAAATGACTTTATAATCCGCCTTAATGGCGCCATTAACTAAGTCTTCAACGGTTTTAATCTGCTCCGGCGTCATTTTTTCCGAGTGCAAAAAATCCAAGCGCAGCCTTTCCGGGGTAATATTGCTGCCTTTTTGCACTACCTGATCGCCAAAAACTTGACGCAAAGCAGACAATAGTAAGTGGGCGGCGGTATGTAATTTAGTTGTTTCTTCGCTGGCATCGGCCAAACCGCCTTTAAATTTTCCGGCCGAGGCGGTGCGGGATAAGTCTTGATGTTTTTTAAGCTCGACCATAAACTCTTGGGACAATTTTAATTTTTCTTCGGCGGTAATAAACAGCTGGCGTTGCGCTAACTCTTCCAGCGATAATTCTAAAGGAAAACCCGAACTCTGATAAAGAGTAAATAGATCATGACCGGTCAAATTTTCCTGATTACTGATAACTTTATCCAGTTCTTTCAAGCCTTGTTCTAGGGTGCGATTAAATTTGGCTTCTTCTTTATCAAATTCCGTAAAAATAAAATCTTGCTTAGACGTTAACTCGGGATAAGCTTGTTTGTAATTATCAATAATTACGGCGGCCACGGTTTTAATCCAAGATAACTGATTAATTTCTAATTGACGGCCATAACGAATCGCCCGACGAATTAAACGTCTAACGATATAGCCTTGATCAGTATTCGAGGGCGAGACACCTTTATCGTCTCCAACAATAAAGGTTGCCGCCTTGAGATGATCGGCAATAATTTCAAAGGCCGGCTGGTTGTCACTATATTTTTTTCCAGACAATTCCTCAATCTTAACAATAACTGAATTAAACAGGTCGGTTTTAAAAATATTATTTTCTTTATTTACAACCGCTAAAATTCTTTCCAGGCCGCCGCCAAAATCAACATTTTTATTCTTTAATTCCTCCCAGCCCACGGCGGTTTTCTTGTATTGCATAAAAACCGAATTGCCGATTTCTAAAAATCGACCGCAATCGCAATTTACATGACAATATTTTCCAAACTTCGGATTATGCTCTTGGCCGGTATCATAAAAAGTTTCGCTATCCGGACCGCCGAGTTCGCCGATAGCGTCACCGCGCTTCCACCAATTTTTATCGCGATACGGAAAAATTCTTTGTTTAATAAAATCAATTTCTTGCCCCGAGCCTAATTCCCCCTGTCCGGTTGTTGCTGCCCCGACATCATTGGTCACGCCATATTTTTTAAATAAATCCTGAAGAATTATAATAGTTTCTTGGTCGGACTGAATTTTACTATCAGAACTGCCGACATAGACGGTCTGATAAATTTTGGCCGGATCTAGTTTTAATTCGGAAAAAATAAATTCAAACCACCAAGTTAATTGTTCTTTCTTAAAATAATCACCGAGAGACCAATTGCCCAGCATTTCAAAAAAAGTATTGTGCCGGCTGTCGCCGACTTCTTCGATATCCTCGGTTCGAAAACATTTCTGACTATTGACCAAGCGTTCTCCGGCCGGATGTTTTTCTCCCAAGAGATAAGGAATTAAGGGAGACATGCCGGAATTAGTAAATAATAGAGACGAATCGTTTTCCGGAATTAAAGAGGCGCTCGAAATCACGGTATGATTCTTGCTTTTAAAAAAATCTAAATATTTTTGGCGCAATTCGGTTGAGGTCATAAGATTTATATTATATTAACTTCCTCCTCTAAATCAAGGGCAAACTTTTTTTTAACGGCCGCCTTTATCTTTTTGATAAAATCCAAAACCTGGCGGGGGCTCGCGTTCCGATAATTAACTAGAATAAGCGCCTGCTGGTCATGCATACCGACCGGACCGATTTTCTTCCCCTTAAATCCGGCCATCTCGATCAACCAGCCGGCTGGAATCTTTATTTTATTATGAGCGGCCGGAAAATGTGGAATATCGGGATATTTCTTTAAAATCTTCTTAAATTTAGCCGTACTAATCTCAATATTTTTAAAGAAAGATCCGGCGTTGGGAAACACTGCCGGGTTCGGCAATTTACTATTACGGATATTTTCAATTACCTTAATGACATCACGCAATTTAGGATTATTAATCTTTTTTTTCAACAACTCTTCGCGAATAGAACCATAATCCAGCTTCAGCTCTCCTTTGATCTTTAACTTAACGGTCACGGAATAAATAAAGTAGCGGCCCTTCAGTTTATTCTTAAAAATACTCTGGCGATAAGCGAAACGGCAATCGGACAGCGAGAAAATTCTTTCTTGACCGGTTTTTAAATCAATGGCTTTCAAATGATAAAAAACATCTTTCAATTCTACGCCGTAAGCGCCGATATTTTGAAGGGGGGCGGCGCCGACTGTACCATAAATCAAAAATAAATTTTCTAAACCATAAAAATTGCGCTGCACGGTAAAATTAACTAACTTAGTCCAGGGCTCTCCCGACTTCCCTTCGACTAAAACATAATTTTTATTACGCTCTACTATCTCCAAGCCTTTAATTTCATTTTTTAAAACTAAGCCTTTAATTTTTCGAGAAATTAAGACATTAGAACCGCCGCCTAAAATCCAAATGGCTTGGTTATTCTTATTTGCCCAGCTAATCGCCTCTTGTAAGTCTTCCCGGCTTCTAATCACTGCAAAAAACTCGGCCGCCGGACCGATTTTTAAAGTCGTATAAAGAGCTAGGGATTTATTTTTTTCTAACTTTAACATGACTTATATTATAATAAAAAAATTATTAAAAGTCTAAATTATTCAATATCGCCCAAAGACTGTAATTTTAAGAGTTTGGCATATAAACCGCCATTGGCTCGAGCTAATGAGGCATGATTGCCTTCTTCGGCGACTTGACCATTTTCTAAAACAATAATTTTATCCGCTCGTTTTATCGTGCTCAAACGATGAGCAATAATAATCATCGTCCGGCCGTGGCTAATCTTTTCGATCGCATCCTGAATTAATACTTCGCTCTGGCTGTCTAAATTGGATGTCGCTTCATCAAAAATTAAAATTCGCGGATTAGCTAAAACCGCCCGAGCGATACCGATACGCTGGCGCTGGCCGCCGGAAAGCTTTATCCCTCGTTCTCCGACCATGGTGTTATAACCTTTTTCTAATTTATTAATAAATTCTTCCGCATTAGCCGTCCGGGCGGCGGCCGAAATTTCTTTTTTACTCGCTTGGGGCCGGGCATAGGCAATATTCTCGGCGACGCTTAAATCAAAAATTTCCACTTCCTGCGGTACAATCGCTAAAAACTTCCTAAAACCAGGGAGATCATAATCTCGCAAATCCTTACCGTCCAAAATCACCCGACCCTTTTGGGGATCATAATGACGATAAAGTAAGCGGGCGACCGTAGTTTTTCCGCCGCCCGAAGGACCAACCAGGGCGGTGACGCAGCCGGAATTAATTTTAAAATTAAGAGTCTGTACCGCCGGTCGTTTATTCTCGCCATAATAGAAAGCTACATTTTCGAACTTAATCTCGCCGATAATTGTTTTCGGTTTGTAAGCTTTCGGCTTATTAATAATCTCGCTCTCGGAATTAAACAAACCGAGTAAACGGTTAACTCCTTCGCGTCCTTCTTCCATTCGATCATAAAAACGCGAAAGACGATATAAGGAACCGTAAGCCGTTTCGCTAAGTGTAAAAGCAAAAATTAAAGTCCCGACACTAATACTTTTTTGATAAACCAAATAGACTCCCAGGAACAGCACCACGGCTCGTCCTAAGTCGACAATAACGTTGCGGCTTAAACCAACTTTCATCATCCAACCCCACTGCTTGTTTTCGTTATCGCGAATCTGGTTTTTAATCTTATCAAACTCCGCCAATTCTCGCTTCTCCTGAACAAAAGATTGAACGGCATTAATATTAATGATTGCTTGCCCCATTTTACCGGAAGCTATTTCGTAATCGCGATAAATAGATTTTCGAATCGGATACATCCGCTTATTCGACCAATAGGTAATGGTAATAAAAAATGTGGCGAAAAACAAAAACGAGGCGCCGATTCGCCAGTTCGTCCAAAATAAAGCGCCCAGCGTAAAACTCAACTGTAATGAAGTCGGTAAAACTTCATAAAAAACATTGTTTAAAAAATCCGAAATTTTATCGACACCGCGTTCAATTTTTATAATCTTGCTGCCGGTGTTTTCCTTTTCGTGATAACCCAAGCTCAAGGCGACTAGTTTTCCTTGGGCTTTAACGCCTAGAAAATATTCAATATCCACTAACATTTTAAGAATCCGGCGATCATTAAAATACTGAATAAAGGAAAGAACTTCGCCCGAGGCCAAATATAGAACAATTAACTGCCCCAAAAATATTAAATTGGCCGCGTCAAAACCGTTTAAACCGTCAATTAATAACTTTAAGAGATACGGTTTAACTAAATTTAAAGCCGCCGACACGACGGTGGTCGCGGCGATCATCAAAAAATAATGTTGAAACGGAATAAGCAGCCGCCAAAACTCTACCCAAAAACGCTTCCAAGGTATAATTTCTTTTTTCTCCTTACTGTTTATTTGTGAACCAGTTTTTACAATCATAAAATTATAAACGTCAAATAGTCACCAATTTTAAACCTGGGCGACGTAATAACTATAATAGTATACGGAAAAATTAGTCTAAGGTTACACTTTTTTTAATAATCCTTCGCCTACCCGAAAAACATCACCGGCACCCATGAGCAGCAAAACATCAGTATTTTTTAACTTTTTTCGTAAATAAACCGTCGCCTGAGCAGTAGTGGCGATATATTTAACTCTTTGCTTCACTCGCTGAATTTTATTAAATTTATTGACAGCCGCCACTAATTCTCGACTGGAGACTCCGCCTTGTTTTTCACGCGCCGACCCATAAATATCTAAAATTATTAATTCATCAGTTTCAGAAAAACTTTCTACAAAATTCTTAAATAAAGCCTTAGTCCGAGTAAAGGTATGGGGATGAAAAACGGTAATTAAATTGCGAGAACCGTAACGCGCGCGCAAGCCGAGCAAAGTCGTCTTAATCTCCGTCGGATGATGGGCATAATCATCAATAATAACGGCGCCGCGATACCGACCTAAAATTTCCGCCCGCCGTCGTGTTCCCAGAAAACCGGCTAGATGTTTTTTAATTTTCGGCAGCGGAACTTTCAGACGACGAGCGGCAGCAATGACGGCCAGCGCATTAAAAACATTATGTTCTCCTCCCAGACTTATTTTAAATTCACCTAAAATATAACCATGATAACTGACGGAAAAAATCTGATAAGCTTGATAAGCTTTTAAATCATAGGCCAGATAATCGGCGCCGGCGCCATATTCATTATCCGCCAAATCATAACTGATGATTGAGGCGCGACAATATTTTTTTATTTTTTTTATATTTTTATCATGGTTGTTCAGGACTAAAAATCCCGTCGGCGGAATCTTCTTAATAAAATCAGCGAAAACTTTGACATAGTCCGCCGGGGTTTTAAAAAAATCCGGATGATCATAATCAATATTATTTAAAACAACACCCCGCGGAAAAAAATATTGTAATTTATTTTGATACTCATCGACCTCGGCCACAAGATAGCGGGAACTACCCTGCAGACCGCTACCGCCGAATTGCGGCACAGCCGAACCGACCAAAACATTCGGCCGTTTTCCGGCTTGCCATAAGACATAACCGAGCCAAGCGGACGTTGTAGTTTTACCGTGGCTGCCACAGACCGCTAAGCCATAATATTGATTAAAAACTGCCCCTAAAGCGGCGGCATAAGATAAAACCGGAATATTTTTAAAACGTTCGGGGTTATTTTTAATAAAAAGCATTTCCGAATTATTGCCAACATTATAAGCGGAAGAATAAATTATTAAATCAACCGTAGCGGGAATATTTTGCGCGGCGAAAGGAGTAGTAACTTTTATATTCGCGCGGCGTAAAACCTTATCGGTTAAAAAAATGTCGGAAATATCCGAACCGGAAACAAAATTACCTTGTTTGGCTAAAAATTGCGCCAGCATCGTCATACCCACGCCTTTAACGCCTAAAAAATAAATAACCTTATTTTTTTGAAAACTTTTAGACATAATTAATTTCGACTTAATATTTCTTCAATTATTCCGGTTAAATTTTGGGTAGCTCCTTTTTTAATAACTTTAGAAATATTATTTTTTAGCTTTTCTTTTAAGGTGGCATCATTCAATATTCGTTTAATTTCTACCGTTAATTTCTCCGATGTTAATTCGTTTTGATTCAAAACTATGGCGGCCTCGGCTCGAGAAAAAACGGCCGCATTGTCTTCCTGATGAGACTTCGGAATCGGTATTAAAATTGCCGGCTTATTCAACGCCGACAGTTCCGTTAAAGAAGCTAATCCGCAACGAGAAACAACCACTTCGGCCGCCATCATTAATTCTAAGATGTCTTGATGCGTTACAATTTCTCTGATCCGATAATAATCCGAACCATTTATATTAGATGGTAATTTACCCGACCCGGTTAAATGCAGTAACTGACAAAATTCGCTTAACTCCGAGGCGGCCCTAAAAATTAAATTATTAATTGCAGCCGATCCGGTTCCACCGCCAACGACCAGTACCAACGGTTTCGATTCTAGCAAACTATACTTATTTTTAATTGCTTCTATTTTTAATTCTTGATCGGCTAATGACAATTGTTTCACCGGATTACCAATCCAAATCGCTTTAATTCCATAGTCAAGTAAAGATTTTTCAAAAGTAACTGTAACAACTCGAGCAAATGGTGCCATTAATTTATTAGCCAGACCAGCACGGACGTCTTGTTGATGAATTAAAATCGGAATTTTTTTTGTTGCAGCAGCCCAAACTAGCGGGACGCTAATAAAACCGCCAGCGCTAACAATTAAACCCGGCTGCTCTCGGCGCAGTAAAGAAAACGACTGGAAATAAGCGATAATAATTTTAAAAATATCAAAAAAATTTTGCAATGAAAAATAACGGCGCCACTTACCGCTAATAAGCGGAATATATTTCATTTTCCCGATATTCGCATTAAAGGCGGCAACCATTTCCCTTTCTGGACCATCATAATTGCCAACAAAAATTAATTTTTGATCAAAACCTTGATTTTCATGCCATAATTCTTCAGCCACTGCTAAAAGCGGCGTGACTGACCCGCCGGTGCCACCGCCGCAAAATAAAATATTTTTACCAATTTTAAGAGTCTTATTCATACTTTATTTGGTCTGTTTGCTGATATTAATTAAAATACCAAAGGCAATCAAAGAAGAAAGAGCGGCCGATCCGCCCGCGGAGATAAAAGGCAGCGGCACGCCGGTCATCGGAATTAAATTAATCATTCCGCCGATATTCATAAAACTCTGAGTGGCAAACCAGACGATTATACCTATGGACAACATGCTGCCATACAAATCGGGCGCCGCCCGAGCGATTAACAAACCGCGATAAAAAATAAACAAATACAAAAGAATTAATAGGGCGCTGAACACAAAACCGGTTTCCTCGGCGATAATAGGAAAAATAGAATCGGCCCAAACTTCCGGCAAATATAAAAATTTTTGACGACTGGCACCCAGGCCGCGGCCGAAAAGGCCCCCGGACCCGACCGCAATCAGCGACTGACTAACTTGATAACATTTGTCTTGAGGACTAAAACTTAAATCTTGCAAACATTTAAAGCGATCAGTCTGGTAAGAAGGTCTTAGCACAAGCATCAATGATAAAGCCGCGGCTCCTAACAAAATAATGAAAATTAAATGAGTTAGGCGGCCGCCGCCGACAAAAAAAACCACCAAGGAAGTAAAAGTAATAATAAATAAAGTTCCCAAATTAGGTTGAGCAATCATGAGTAGGCCAATAACACTTAGCGTAGTTAAAAAGGGTACGACGCTATTCATAAAATTCCCTAAATCCGACTGTCTGGCTTCCAACCAAGTGGCCAAATAAATCAAAAAGAAAATTTTAACCAATTCCGAAGTCTGAAATGAATAACCGAAAATAACAATCCAGCTGCGTGCCGTGCCATAATCAGCGCGTAAACCCGGCACAAAGACTAAAAATAAAAGAAAAATAGAAAAACCTAGAAAAAAGCCGGCAAATTTCTTCCACCGGTGGTAATCTACCCGCATGGTAACCAAAAAAGCAACCAAGCCGACTCCTAAACTAAAGAGTTGGGATACGAAATAATGATAAGTATTGCCAAATTTAGTATAAGAAACAACCGATGAGGCGCTAAAAAGCATCACTAAGCCAAAAACAATCAACAAACCTAAAGCCGTCAACAAGCTAGTGTCCGGCTCATGTTCGCCCGATCTCACCATTAATAATTTTTTCTTCAGACGTCGCCACATAAATAAAAAACTAAATTTTACGATCCACTAAAAAAATAATTAAACCGATTGCCGCACCGACCGCCGAAATAACCCAAAAACGCATAACCACTTTAGCCTCCGGCCAACCGATAGCTTGAAAATGATGATGAATCGGCGATGATAACCAGATTTTTTTTCCTCGTAGTTTTTTAGATAAAATTTGAATGATAACCGACAATGATTCCGCTAAAAAGATAAAACCGATAAATATTAAGAGCAACGAACTATTCGTTAGCATCGCAATTATGCCCAGGGTAACGCCCAGACTCATGGCGCCGGTATCACCCAAATAAAAACGTGCCGGCGGAATATTAAACCATAAAAAAGCCAATAAAGAACCAATAATTATGGCACAAAAAATCGCTAAATTATAACGACCGAGAGTATAGGAAATTACTCCGTAGGCAGAAAAAGCAGTCAACAGGGTCCCTCCGGCCAAACCGTCCAAACCGTCGGTTTCATTGACCGAAAAAGCGGTGGCCACAATCATAAAAATAAAAATCGGGATATACCAAGCGCCAATTTCAAAATTGCCAAAGAATGGGACATGAAAAACCGTCCAACTTAATTTATAGTAAAACCACAAAGAGCCGACTACGGCAATGAGAGTATAAATCAGCAGGCGATGTCTTAATTTAAGACCGCCGCCGCCAGCCACTCCTTTACCGCGCACATCCAACCAATCATCAAACAAACCGATAAGAGCGGTGATAATTAAAGCGCCCAGCGGAAGTAAAGTTTCCTGTCTAGACAGAAAATTTAACTGCGTCCAAAAACTATCCGGCCATAAACTGCTAAAAATAGAAAACACCAAAACAAAACTTAATACCGTTCCCCAAATTAATATACCGCCCATGGTCGGGGTGCCGTCCTTATGGGCATGCAATTCGGTAAATATCGGCGTCGAACCATTATTGCGAATTTTCTTGCCTAATTTATATTTATACAAAAAGTGACTCAAAAGCGGAGTCAAAGAAACGGCAAAAATAAAAGCTAGGGTCGCAAAAAATAAAATTTTAACGATCGGGAATTCCAGCATAAATTATCTTATTTAAAATTAATCAAATAAATAAAAAGTAAAACTAAATTTAAAAATAAAGCGAACAAAACCGCCGTGGCCAATAAGAGATGAACAAAAATACGAAAATCTTTATTTTGATTCAAAGCGGCCACAATAATTAAATTAATTATTCCGATACCTAAAGCGTAGAGGGGATAATAAAGAATTTGCACCGGATCGCCGACTAAATCAACGCCAAAATCAACATTATAATGCAAGACCAAAAAATTACCGATCAAATTACGAAAAATAAAAATAGCCTGCCACCAGACGATTATATGTAATAATCCCCAAGTTAATAAATAAAAACGACTGGGACGAAAACGCCAAACCGCGGCAAAAGACGAACCAATCCGTTGATTCAAATCATAAAAACGAGCATAAAAATTAGAATAAGCCATAAAAGTAAACAAATAATCTATTACTGTTAGTTTATCATATTTTAAAATAATACAAAACCATGCTATAATTAAAATAATATGAGTAAAAAAATCATCACCAATTTATTCAATTACGCCGTTCAGGAAGGAGCGGAACATTTAGTAATTTCCCGGCAACCACAGCAAGTTTCTCTAGACTGTTATTTGCCGGACGGTGAATTGCGCCGTTTAACCTTACCTAAAAAATTAGAAGCTAGTTTTTTTATCGCCCTGAATTCTATTTTATCTATCGGTGCCGGCGAACTCGTAACAAAAAAATATCACAAAATTCCTCATAAAAATAGTTACCTGCCGATCTATTTAACGATTCTACCCGAAAAAGATCAGGAAAAAATTATTATTAATCTGATTAAACAGCCAAAAAAAGTTTGGCGCCTTAATCAACTGGGTTTGCGAACCGAAGATTTACGAGCGGTCAAAAAAATTTTAATTCGCCGCTCCGGCTTAATTATTATTGGTTCCCTTCCCGGTGGCGGCAAAAGCACCACACTTCACGCTTTGCTCGTTATGCTTAACAAACCCTCGCTAAACTTATATTTTTTAGGACTGAGGCCGCTCGAATCAATTCCGGGAGTTAACCTATTAAAACCAACAAAAACTAACTGGGAAAAAATTAGACGTCACGATTCGGATATAATTTTGGCCGATAGTTTAGATGAGGATTGGGCGCTATCCGAGGCTCTCTTAACCGCCGCCAGCGGTCGTTTAGTAATCGGCACATTAACCGCCGCTAATTCCACGGAAATAATGGATAAAATAAAAAAGCTTCCCCTCCCCCAAAAATTAAAAGCTGATAGTTTGCGAATGATTATTAACCAACGCTTGATTCCTCTTAAGCAGGCCACGGCCACCTCTTCTCATTTAACCCGCCAAATTATCGGGCAATTTGGAATTTTAAAATTATGAACATAGTCTGCGTTATTCCCGCCTTTAATGAAGAGGCCAATATTACTCGAGTAATTGCCGGCGTTCGCCCCTATGTCCAGGAAATAGTGGTCGTGGACGATAATTCTCGGGACAGTACCGCTGTGCTAGCGGCGGCCGCCGGCGCCACGGTTTTGCATCACCATATTAACCGCGGCCAAGGCGCCGCTCTGCAAACCGGGAACGATTACGCTCTCCGGCACGGCGCCGATATCATTGTTCATTTTGACGCCGACGATCAATTCTTGGCCAGTGAAATACCGGACATGATCCAACCGTTAGTTGAGGCGCGGGCGGATATAGTTTTTGGCTCACGCTTTTTAGGAAAAAAAGCTAATTTTCCTCCGATAAAAAAATATATAATTAATCCCCTGGCGCAAATTTTTACTAGATTTTTTCTAGGCATAAAGCTTAGCGACTCCCAAAATGGTTTCCGAGCTTTAAGCCGCCAAGCTGCTCAAGTAATTCAGATTGATAATCGCGCCATGGCGCACGCCAGCGAAATCCAGTCCAAAGCCTTTCAACAAAAATTAAGAGTAGTCGAAGTGCCAGTTACCGTTATTTATCATGAATTCGGTCAAAAATTGAGCGGCGGACTGCAAATTGCCAAAGATTTATTAATCCATAAAATAATCAAATAAATATATGCTACAGCAAGTTATCGCTATTATTATCATCCTGTTTTTTGTTTTCAGACTAAGCGAACAAAAAAAGAAAAAGGACATCAATAACAAAGAATTAGTTTTGTGGCTAATTTTCTGGCTATTAGCGGCCGTCGCCATTATCTTCATTAAAGAACTGGATCGCTTGGTCGCTTGGCTCGGCTTCTCCGGCGGCAGTATTAATTTTTTAATTTATTTAGCGGTTCTTATTTTGTTTTATTTAGTTTTTCACCTGCAGCTTAATCTGGCTAAATTGGATAGAAATTTAACCGATATTGTCCGCCACTTGAGTTTAAATGATAAAAAATAATTATGAAAATCGCTGCCGTTGTTTGCGCCTGGCCGCCTTATGTCGGCGGTATGGCCAATAGCGCTTATCAAATCAGCCAACTGCTGGGAGAACAGCACGAAGTAACCAACTTTACGCCGACAACTTTAAGCCCCTGGCTAAAAAAAGGTCACGGTGCTTTTTTGCCGCAACTGCTCTGGCGTTTAAATAAATTTGATTATATTTATTTTCATTACCCGTTTTTCGGAACCAGCGAAGTAATCTGGCTCTTTAAATTACTGCATAAAAATAAACCAAAATTAATCATTCATTATCATATGGATGTTAAAAGCCAGAGGTTGATAACTAAAATTTTAAGTCTTCCGAGCTTAGGCTTGCGCCACGCCTTATTAAAGCAAGCGGAAATTATCGTTACGGCCAGTCTGGATTATATAAAAAACAGCCAAATTAAAAAATATTATTTTGCTCACCCCGAGAAATTCCAAGAAATTCCTTTCGGCCTGAATCTAACCAAATTTAAACCCAAAAATTTACATCAACTGGCTGAAAATAAAGTTATTGCTTACGCTCAAGAAATTGTTCATTACATTAATGATAAATTCATTAAAAAAAATCGGCGGGAATTTCTTTTTGTCGGCGGTTTAGATCAGGCTCATTATTTTAAAGGAATAGATGTTTTACTGCACGCTTTGGCGGTCGTCAAATCTTCGGATTGGCGCCTAACTATTATCGGCGACGGCTCAAAGCGCCAGGAATACGAAAAACTAACCCAGGAACTACAGTTAACCGCAAAAATACGGTTTGTCGGAAAGATGAGTGATGCTGATTTGCTTCGCTCTTATCAAGAAGCGGACTTGTTGCTGCTACCGTCAATTAATAACAACGAAGCTTTCGGCCTGGTTTTGATCGAAGCGCTTGCTTGCGGGGTACCGGTTATCGCTTCTGATTTGCCTGGGGTTCGCCGGGTTTTCAATAATTGGCAGGAAGGATTATTGGTGACTCCGGGAAGCGTCAACGATTTAAAAAATAAACTAGAGTTCATTCTCGACCACGAAGATTTACGACAAAAAATGGCTTTAGCCGCCAGACAGTTGGCCGTCAGAAAATATGATAAAGATAAAATGAAAGAAAATTTGGAAAAATTATTTAATGAATAGTCTATGAAAATAGCGGTGATCAATAATTTATATTTCCCCTTTAATCGTGGCGGGGCCGAACAGGTAGTCCAGAAAATGATTACTGAATTTATGACCGCCGGCCATGAAGTTTTTTTAATTTCCACTAAACCATCAAAAATTGCCGCTTCGCCGACGGACAAATTAAAAATATATTATTTGGAATCATATTTCTATAATTTAAATAAAATTCCTTTTGCCTTTAGGTTTTTTTGGCATCTAAGCAATATCCTTTCCCTTCGAAAATATCAGAAAATTAAAAAAATATTGATTGACACCAAACCCAATCTCGTAATAACCCATAATCTCCTGGGTTTAGGATTTTTAATTCCTCTGGCGATTAGACAATTAAAAATTCGCCATGAACATGTTTTACATGACGTTCAGCTGCTTCACCCTTCCGGTTTAATACTTTTCGGACAAGAACAAAAAATTAACAGCGCGACGGCGAAAATTTATCAATTTTTGACTCGTCTCTTGTTCGCTTCGCCGTTTAAAGTTGTTTCTCCGTCTCATTGGCTTTTAACCGAACATACGCGGCGCGGCTTCTTTCCCGACAGCCTTAAAGAAGTCAAACTTTTCAACTTTCCACTACCGCTCGGCGACCAGCCGACAAAAAATAAAAACGATGATTTTTCCCCTAAAAAATTCTTATTTGTCGGACAAATAGAAAGCCATAAAGGGATTTTATGGCTAATGAGTATTTTTAAAAAATTAGACGACCAATCAATCAGTTTAATAATCGTCGGCGATGGACAAAAAATGGCGGCGGCTCAAGAAATAGCTAAAAATGACCGACGCTTGGAATTACGCGGACGCCTAAATCCCGAAGATATTAAAAAAATAATGGCCATCAGCGATTATTTAATCGTCCCGTCTCTTTGCTATGAAAATTCGCCCACGGTAATTTACGAAGCCCACGCTTTAAATTTACCGGTCATCGCCGCAGAAATTGGCGGGATTCCGGAAATATGCGACTCGAAAGATTTTTTGTTTGCTCCGGGTAACGAAGAAGACTTAAAACAAAAATTACAAAAAGTAATAACTCAAAAAAAATAATCACCAATTAAGATCCGAAGCCCTGCAATCTTTTATTGGCCTGCAAATCAAAAATAGTTTTCTTTAAGCCGTTACTCAGAGTAACTACCGGCATCCAGCCTAATTCATTTTTAGCTAAATTAATATCAGGCAGGATCAGCTCACTGATAAATAATTTGGAATCGGCATAAACAATGTTCGACTGCGCTTTGGCCTCTTGTTTAATTAAATTTACTAAATCGGTTAAATTAGTATCCACATCCGAACCAACATTAACCGGACCGGCCAACTCAGAGTTCATGAGTTTAAAAACAGCATCGATAACATCGTCAATATAGCAAAAAGAGGAAGAAAAATTAGCATCACCATTAATAACAATGTCTTTATTTTCCAGGGCGCTGTTTATATAATCGGGGATTATCTGATCGTCTCCGGCGGCCATGCGCGGCCCATATACCCTGAATAGCCTGATTATTCTGGCATCAATATTATAGATCGATCGATAGTTAGCGACCACGGTTTCGGAAAAACGTTTGCCCTCGTCATAGGACGACCGTTCCGACAGTTGATCAACCAGACCTAATTCGTCTTCTTTAAACTTTAATTCCGGATTAGCATTATTACGCGGACCGTAAACCACTGCCGAAGAAAACTGTAAAAATTTAGCCTGATATTTAACGGACAAATCCAATAAATTTTTCACAACCACGGAATTAGCTAAAAGCGTTGACAAGCGATTAGCTAAAAAATTTTTGGGCGACATCGGGCAAGCTAAATTATAAATTTCCTGCAGGCCCTGAAATTCTACTTTAAATTTCTTTAAATCTTCTATACTTTCCAGGTCTAGGGGTAAATTCAAGTCGTGGTTAATAAAGACAAAATCAGGATGGGCTAACAAATGGTCGATGTTGCGTTCGGTGCCGGAAATAAAATTATCCACACAAATAACCTTGTTAGTTTTTATAAGCTCATCGCATAAATGCGATCCGATAAAGCCGGCTCCGCCGGCAACGAGCACATTTTTTTTATCAAAAATTACTTGTTTGGGCATATATTTGTATTCGCCTCGGGCGAATTAATTATTTATATTTATTATACCAACATTCACTCCGCCACTCCAGCTTTCTTCCCAAGCGTAAAAAGATTCTAACAATAACCCCTCGTTATCAAAAATACGAACATGGGGACTCGCACCCGCCGCCGCCCCGACTACAATTTCACCGATTCCGTCGTTATTAATATCGCCGGCCGTGAGATTAACTCCGCCCTGCCAATTGGAACGAAAACCTAAAAACTGTTTTTTTAAAACGGCCCGATTATCAAAAATCTTAATTTGCGATTCTCGTCCTGGCCCCGGAGCGACAATAATTTCCGCTTTATTATAATCTCGGCGGCCATCGATATTGGCCACGGCCACTTTTACCCCGCCCCGAAATTTTTTTTCATAAACATAAAAAGAGCTTAATATGCGGCCTTCGGGCGTAAATATTTTCACTATCGGCGCCGCCCCCTGGCCGTAGCCGACAACAATTTCTTTCTGGCCTCGGCCGTCCAAATCACCGACGGCCAAACTTAAACCGCCACGCCAAGCTTTATTGTCTACTAAAAATTGTTTTAACAACTTGCCCTGGGAATTAAAAATACGAACCTGGCCATTGCCGCTCGAGGCGGCCGTCGCAATAATTTCCGCCCGGCCGTCGCCGTTTAAATCGCTAAGCGCCACATTAACTCCACCGCGAAATTTAGAATCAAATACTAAAAATTGTTTTAACAACTTGCCGGCGGAATTTAAAATTTTAACCTGCGGTTCCCGCCCCGGGCCGGATGCGACCGCTAACTCCTCTAAGCCATCGTCATTAATATCTCCGGCGGCAAAATTAGAACCGCTAGGAAAAGTACTAACCGACAATGAGCTAACGAGATCGCCGTTGGCCGCCGCTAATTTCGGGGTTTTAACGCCTTGGCCCGTTGCTAACACTAAACGCCCTGAACGACTATATAATTCTCCCTTAGCCATGGCGACAGCTTTAAAAACATTAAGACGACCATTACCAAGTTCTCCGGGATAATCCGGATTCAGACGACTGATATTATCCGTGGAAGCAAATAAAATATTAACAACTTCCCGCGGACTTAATTCCGGATTAACTTCCTCAATCAACGCTAGAGTCGCCGAAACTAAAGGTGCGGCCATTGAAGTTCCTGACCAATAACCGTCATATATTTTCCCGGGATCGTTAATATCTCCGCCGGCCGTCACGGTACTGAAGAAACTTATACCGGGGGCGGCGATATCCACGCAGCGTGAACCATAACTGGAAAATTTAGCTTTTTGATCAAGAGCGTCTGTAGCCGCCACACCGATAACCATGTTCTCGCCAAATGGCCCGTCATAACAAGCCGGATAAATCGGGGTCTGATCGATATCGTAACCGGCACCGCTCGCTTGTTCATTGCCGGCGGCCGCCACGACAATTACTCCCGCTTTATGAGCACGGCTAACTGCTTCCTGTAAAGCTTCACTATAATTAAAAGACACAAAACTTAAATTAATAATATTCGCCCCGTTATTAATAGCATAATCAATCGCCCGCACCACATCGCTCACCCTTCCTTCACCTCGGTCATTTAAAACTCGAAGCGGCATAATCTTTGCCCTCCAAGTAACGCCGGATACACCCTGTTCATTGTTACCGCTGGCGGCGATAATACCGGCAATCATTGTGCCGTGCGTCACTCCGGCTTCATTCCAACCAGAGTCAAACTGAACTGACGGCTCGGGACTATTATCGACAAAATCCCAACCGCTAATATCATTAATAAAACCATTACGATCATCATCCAGTTTATTATTAGCCGCCTCCTTATGGTTAACCCAAATATTGTCACGCAAATCCGGATGATTAATCTGAATCCGACCATCAATTACCGCCACAATAATATTCGGACTGGCAGAAATTATATCCCAGGCACTGTCCGCTTTAATTTTAGACAAATACCACTGATTTCCATAATAAAAATCGTTCGGCTTAACGGCCGCTGAAACCGACGGGACCGCCAGTAATATAAATATAAAAAAAGATGTTAGTAATTTATTCATACAACACCTTAATAGTATCACAGTTCAAAGTTTTTTCCAAAAAAGCCGCGAATTTATGGCTTACAAATTTTCCAAAACATTTAAGGTTTCCGCCGCGCACTTTCGCCAGCTAAATTCTTTAACCCGCTCTTTTCCTTTAGCAACTAATTCTTCCCGCAGACGTTCATCCTGAATAATTCTCACCATGGACTCGTAGATCGAATATTTATCATTTTGATCAAAGTATAAAACAGCTCCGGCCGCCACCTCCTTTAATACCGACAAGTTGGAAACAGCGGTGGGCACGCCGCAAGCCAAAGCCTGAAGAATCGGAATACCAAAACCTTCATACTTGGAAGGAAAAATAAAGGCGCTGGCAGCGCTAAAAATATAAGGCAGATCTTCTTCGCTCACCCAACCTGGTAAAAAAACTTTTTTTTCTAAATTAAATTCTTGAATAATATATTTAACTTCATCATAACCAAAACCGGCATCGCCGACTAAAACTAAATTAATGCTAATCTGCGGTTGATTCTCCATTAGCAAAGCAAAGGCTTCAACCAGAGCGGCGGTATTCTTTTTTTTCTCTAAGCGACCGACATATAAAAAATAGGGGGCGGTTAAATCGTATTTAGCTAAAATTTCTGGATTTTTTTTTACCGAATCTAAAGGCGGATAGGAATCAGCCGGATAACCATTGGAGATAACCTCAATTTTAGCAGGTTTAGTCGACGAATAAATATTTAAAATTTCTGTTTTGGTCGCTTGTGAAACAGTAATTATTTTTTTGGCATGATGCAACGCAAAAGCGGTTGACCAATATAAATAGTCAACCGACTCGGATCGATAACGACCCAGGGTTAAAATTTTAACAAAAAAATTTATTAAGCTATTTAATAAACTTCTCGGCGTTTTAATTTTATTAGAACGATATAAATTATGTTCATGCCAAAAAGCGACATCATGAATAGTATTAACGGTTTTAAGCGGCCCGAATAAAGGCAGGGCGTGAGCCGGCACAAACAAAACATCGGGACGGCGCCACAACATTTCCAAGGTCAAGCGCCCTAAAGTCCAAAAATAACGGAAGGGCCAATTTAAAAGTTTAAAAGAGAAATTAGGGTTATTTTTGACTGCTTCAACCAGTTCTAACCGCGGCGGTTTATTGATATATAACCAATACTTATTAACTTTATCAATTTCCGCTAAATTTTTAATCAGATAAAAGGAATACCACTCCGTTCCAGTTTTATGTTGTAGATTGGCGCGGGAAGCGTCGATGCCAATAATCATATAATAAAAAAAGCCGACTGTTTAATAGTCCGCTAATTATTTGGTGGCCAGGATACTGCGTTTATAAGAATCTAAATTGTCCAAAGCAATCCCCGTTCCTTTGGCTACGCAGAGCATCGCATCATCGGCGACATAAGCCGATACGCCGGTTGTTCTGGCAATCAATTGATCAATATTACGCAGCAGAGAACTTCCCCCCGTCAACACAATGCCCTTGTCCATAATATCGGCCGACAGTTCCGGCGGCGTTTTCTGCAAAACTTTTTTAGCGACTGAAATAATCGCTTCTAATTCGTTTTGAATCGCTTCGGTCACATCATCGCTGGAAACGGTAATACTACGCGGCAAACCGGTCACAATATCTCGACCACGAACTTCCATATATAATTTATCCTCAATATACAAAGCCGAGCCGATATTAATTTTTATTTCTTCGGCTGTCCGCTCACCAATAGCTAAATTATATTTTTTACGGACAAATTCTAAAATCGCGGCATCGAACTTATTACCGCCAACTCGGACTGAAGTTGAGGCCACAATTCCGCCTAAAGAAATAACCGCCATTTCCGCCGTTCCCCCGCCGATATCAATCACCATGTGGCCGGTCGCCGAACCGATGGGAATATCGGCACCAATGGCCGCGGCTACCGGCTCCTTAATGATATAAGCCGCTTTAGCTCCGGCCGCGATTGTCGCCTCGATTACCGCTCGACGCTCGGTCGAAGAAATTCCGGCCGGAACAGCCACCATTACTTCCGGACGAAATAATCTAACACCGCCTAAAGTTTTATTGATAAAATAACGAATCATCGCTTCCGTCGCCCGATAATCGGCGATCACTCCATCTTTCAACGGACGAACGGCGGTAATCGTATCCGGCGTTCGGCCAATCATGTCTTTAGCTTCATTACCCACCGCCAATATTTTCTGGTCATCAACGGATACCGCTACCACGCTTGGTTCATTAATAACAATTCCGCGTTTTGGCACGTAAATTAAAGTATAAGTTGTTCCGAGATCGATCCCGATTCGTTTAATAAACATAAAAATAACCTTATTAAAGACTAGTCTATCTTAGTATTTTGCCAATCATTAGTCAATCTCCTCGTTGTCCTTAACCTTGTCTTGATTAGCCACAATTTTTTTTACTTTTTCCGCGAATTCAAAAGTATCAAATTCTTCTTTGAAAAAAACATAATCCGCTCCTAATTCTAAGCTGCGGCTACGACCGTCCTCATCGCTCAAATCGGTAAAAATAAAAATCTGTTTATCGCCTAACTCATCGTCGGCTTTAATTTTCTTAATAATTTCAAAACCATCCACTTTCGGCAAAATTAAATCTAAAACAATATAAGCGGGGGCAAAATCATGCAGACGATCCATTAGTTCCTCCAATTCTTCATCGCCGGAACTGACCTCCACCGTAAATTCGCCGGCGGCAAATTGCGACTCTAGGCCGTATAAAATATCGGCATCGTCTTCAATGATAAAAATTTTTTTCTGTTTCATATTATTTATTACGCCTGCCGTTGTCTAGCGGAGGAGAATTTATTTTTTTATTTTTTTCCACCAGGCTTCATTATCCTGGTACCACTTGATAGTATTCTTTAAACCGTCTAAAAAATTAATCTGCGGCTGCCAACTCAATTCTGTCTGCGCCTTGGTATAATCAATAGCATAACGACGATCATGCCCGAGGCGATCGGCCACATATTCCATCTTAGTCGTCGGCTGTCCCATCAACTCTAAAATCAATTTGGTAAGTTCTAAATTACTGGTTTCATTATTACCGCCCAGGCAATAAGTTTCTCCAATCCTTCCTTTTTTAATAATTAAATCAACGCCGCGATTATGGTCATCAACCTGAATCCAATCGCGGATATTCTCCCCGCGTCCATAGATCGGGACTGTCTTTCCTTCCAATAAATTCGTAATAAATAAAGGAATTAATTTCTCCGGATATTGATACGGCCCATAATTATTAGAACAATTAGAAATTGTTATTGGTAAACCATAGGTATGGAAGTAGGCTCGAACTAAATGATCGGAAGCGGCTTTCGAGGCGCTGTAAGGCGAATGTGGATTATAAGAACTGGTTTCAGAAAATTTTAAAGTATCAAACTCCAGGGCGCCGAAAACTTCATCGGTGGAAATATGATGAAAGCGTAAACCACTATTATTTTTAGCCGCCTCTAAAAGAACGCGCGTTCCCTCCACGTTAGTTTTAATAAAATCAGCACTGTTTTTAATGGAACGATCAACGTGGCTTTCGGCCGCAAAGTGAACGATTAAATCAACCTCCGTAACTAGCTCATTGACCAAAGCGGCATCGCAGATATCACCTTTCACAAACTTATAGTTCGTCTGGTTTTCAATATCTTTTAGATTTTCTAAATTACCGGCATAAGTTAAAAGATCGAGATTGATTACAGAATCGGTCGGATAATTTTTTAACCAATAATGAATAAAGTTAGAGCCGATAAAACCGGCCCCGCCGGTAACGAGTAATTTCATAATTTAGGATAATAATTTTTTAACTATCTCTTCTGGTTCTCCTGGAGCATATTCGCCGCGCGACCAAGATTCGTGGCCATCGCCGGCGTGACGCGGAATAACATGAAAATGAATATGCGGAATAATCTGTCCGGCCGCCGGATCATTGTTAGTCGAGGCGTTATAGCCGTCTATCCCTAATTTATCTTTCAACAGACGACCGATTGTTTTAACGGCCACAATTAAAATTTTTAAATCATCTTCGGGTATCTCTTCTAAGTTCTTATAATGTTTTTTAGAAACAACTAAAACATGCCCCGGATTGACCGGCTGAATATCCAAAAAAGCTAAAACAGAATCATCTTCGTAAACCTTATAGGCCGGAATCTCTCCGGCAATGATTTTACAAAAAATACACATATGGTTGACCGGTAATTCGAAATTATATTTTGTTCGCTAGTTATTTTCTGGGGCAAAAATGAATTAAAATTCATTTTTGCTCTACGAAAAAAACAATCGCTCTCTAAAATATAATTTCGAATTACTTCAAATCTAAAATTTAACTTATCTTATATGGCGACTCCGGATCCTTTTCCCACCTAATTTCATCTATTTCTTCTTTCTTCCCCTCGCCCTTATATAATTTATCCGGTAAATTAATACTCAAAGCCGGAACATCGGAAATACATTTATAACCATGGACCACTCCCGGCGGAACAATCACTAAACTCGGATTATTTTCCCCAACTTCTATTTCTATCGACTCGCCGACAGTAGTTGAGTCTTTACGACGATCCCAAAGAAAGAGACGAAAACTGCCCGGACCTAAAAAGACAAAACAATCGCTCTGTGTCTTATGTTCGTGCGGTCCACGAGTTACGCCCGGATTAGTCAGACTAACATAAGACATGGCCGGCGTAAAATTTAATTCATCGCGACGAAAGATTTCCATTAACCAACCGCGTTCGTCTGTATATTTATCAATTTTTTTGATAATCACGTCTTGAAGCATAAAATACTATTTAAATTTATTAGTGGATTTATCAAACTATTAACGATACTTCATCAAACCGTTTTGGGCGCCAATATGGGCGACTTTGGCCGCGGTATTAAGGAGGCCAAGTTCTAATGATTTATTAATATCATTGGTAAATAAAACCATTCCAGCCGCAAAAGAAGAATTAAAAATATCACCGACGCCGGTAGTATCCACCGGTTTCCGCCCATTAATAATCGCCCGATGGTAAATTTTTTGACCATCATAAGCGATTACGCCGGCGGAGCCCAAAGTAATCACTACAACCTGCGGACCGAAGCTATGCATAATTTTAATTAAATTTTCTGGGTTATTCAAAAATTTATGTCCCAAATGTCTATGTGAAGACGAAGTCATAACCAGTTCTATCGCTTCGTCTTTATTAGAAGCCAAAACACTAACTTTTTTAAGATATGGGGCAATTTTTTTCACTCCCTGCAAATATTGAGTCATGCCCGGGTTCCAAAAAATTCGCGGACCGCTCGCTCCGACCAGCGAAAAAATTTTTTTAAGCTCTCCCGCCCAATTACCGGCTAAAGAAGCAATATAAATATTCCTAGTTCGACGAAGAACCGCCAATTGATTAGCGTTAATGTGCAGTTTATTGTTGGCGCCGCGTTGCGCAAAGATAATTCTTTCACCGGTTGGAGAAATTAAAATAAAAGAAGCTCCGCTGTCGGCGTCTTTAATTCTTTGGATTAAACGAGTAGACACTTGCCGCTTGCGCAAATTTTTCACAATCAACTGTCCGTCCTCATCGTTGCCGACCGACGTCAAACAAGCAGTTTTAAAACCTAAATTTGCCAGACAGACAGCAGTATTGGCGGCGCCGCCGCCATAGGAATAATAAAATTTATCAACTTTAATCTTAGCCCCGGATTCAAAGGCCAATACTTTTTGACGCAATATATCTCGATAATTATTAATCAAAACTCCCTGATCGGTAAAAAATGAGATGTCGCGTGTTGTTCCGCCGATAGTAATAAAATCATAAATCATACGTTTATAATAACATAAAATTATTTCTTTTCCAAAAAAAATGGCTGAAAACGTCGGGTGACCGCGCTGGCCGCGCTAAACATCAACAAGGCAAAAATTTCGCTCCAAGCTATTTGGCCGGCAAGAATTAACCAGAAAGACCGGCGAAACATAAAAAAAGTTATTTGACCATCGGCCGAAAAATAAGAAAAAAATCTCACGATAATATTATTAGCCAAGGTGGCCAATAAAATTAAAAGCCAAAAAGAATACAAAGAACGATTAGTTAACCAACTTTTTAAAATCCACTCGGTAAAAATTAAAGTTAAAAAAAAACTAATTAAATAAAAACCAAAAAAATTAAAAGATAAAACATCCAAGCAAAAACCGCCAATGATCGCTACGCCGAGGGCAGATCGAAAGTCATAAAAAAATAGCGTAAAAACTAATATAATCAAAAGTAAATTAATATCTCGAAAAAAAGAAGGCAGAGCGTAAATGGCGGAAAATTGAATTATAGCCGCCAACGAGAGTAAAAAAGTAAAAAAATAATTTGTCCTGATTTTTTAAACATAAGTCCGCTAAGGAATAATAACCGAAACGATTGTTAAATTATCAAAATTTAATAAAGGCTCAATCGTCGCCGACTGCCAAACTTCGTTGCTGGCATTATAAACTTGAGCTACTTTTCCGATTAACAACCCTCGAGGAATATTTCCGCCCAAACCGGAGGTTATAATCATATCGCCGATTGAAATTTTTTCGCCCTGGGGAATATAACTCATCTTAATGGTTAAACCCAAATCACCGACAGTAATCCCCTGGGTTTTAAGTTCGTTTTGAATTGTCGCCGGTAACTGACAGTTAGAGTTGGTGGTAAGACAAACCGTGGCGCTAGTATCTTTAACACTGATAACTTTTCCAATAATAACTCCCTCTTCACTAACAACCCCCAGTCCGGGGCGTAAACCGTCAAGACGACCGCGATTAATAATTAGATCTCCGGTATCGTCAGCCGGGGATTGTTTGGCGATTATTCCGGCAACAACGGCTTGAAAATTATTGACACTTAAAAATTTTAAAGTGGAGCGTAACTTTTGGTTCTCGGCCGCTGTCTCTAAATAACCGGAATTGGCTACCGTTAAGGCGGAAACTTCTTTAGTCAACCGATTAATCTGCCCTTGTAAAGCTTCGACATCCTGATTAGCGTTATAGGAACTGTTCAGGGACGAACTCCAGCCGTACAAATGAACGCTTAGCGGTTTAGTTAAAGTCGACAAAAAATTTTCTAAGGGAGACAAAAGACCGACAGCATGTAAAAAAATTAGTAGAATGGCCACTACTAAAAAAATAACTATCGGGCTATTGGTCTTAATTTTCACCATACTAATCCCCTAGATTTCGGTCTAAATTTAATTCTGTCTGGTTGGCATCATTACTTTATCAAGCAACTCCTTATTGTCCAATAAAATTCCTGTCCCCCGAGCGACACAAGTTAAAGGATCGTCCACTATTTTAACGGGAATCTTAGTGGCGGCCGAAATCGCTTTATCCAGTCCGCGCAACAAGGCGCCGCCCCCCGATAAAAATAGACCGCGTTCATAAATATCGGAAACCAGCTCCGGCGGCGTGGTTTCTAAAATTGTTTTGATGTTATCAATAATCCTGGTAACCGTTCGGCTCAGCGCTTCTCTAATCTGTTTATCGCTAGCCAATAAGGCTTTGGGCAGACCGGTTAATAAGTCGCGCCCGCGCACTTCAATTTCTTGCGGCGCATCTAGCGGCACGGCGGAACCAATCGCTATTTTAATACTTTCTGCCAGCTGTTCACCGATTAAAATATTAAACTCTTCTCGAACATATTCGATAATATTATTATCAAATTCATTACCGGCGGCTTTTAATGATTTCCAGGTTACCACTCCGCCCAAAGAAATAACCGCAATCTCGGTCGTACCGCCGCCTATATCAACTATCATAGTAGCGGTTGCTTCCGTCACCGGCAAACGCGCGCCGATAGCCGCCGCCATGGCCTCATCTATTAAGTAAACACTGCGGGCGCCGGCGGACTTAGCCGCGTCTTCAACCGCTTTTTTTTCTACTTCTGTCAGATCCAAAGGAATACCGATAACTACTCGCGGCCGAGAAATAAGAGTAAAATTTTCGCTATGGACTTTATTAATAAAATATTTCAACATTTTTTCCGTTATTTCAAAATCAGAAATAACTCCGTCAACCAGGGGTTTAATCGCTTCGATATGTCCGGGAGTTTTACCCACCATTTTTTTAGCCGCCTCTCCGACTTCCAAAATTTCATTAGTTCGTTTATTAATCGCGACTACGCTCGGTTCATTAATGACAATCCCCTTATCGGCGACATAAACCAGAGTATTTTTCGTACCTAAATCAATACCTAAATCATGACTAAATTTTCCTAAGAGATTAGCGAACATATTTATTGTAATTTAGAAATCAGATTATCAATTTTAATTAATTCACTGGTGGCCAGTGACCGTTTTTTTAATTCGACGCTATCGGCGGCTAAAGTTTTACGACTAATAATTACTCGGTACGGACAACCAATCAAATCGGCGTCCGCAAATTTTTCACCGGCCGACAAATCGCGATCATCATAAAGTACTTCAATTTTATTTTTGATCAACTCCTGATAAATCTTGTCGGCGGCTTCATCTTCTTTTAACGACAACAGATGAACTTTAAACGGCGCGATGTTTTCCGGCCAAATAATTCCTTTCTCGTCATGACAAACCTCGACAATTGTTCCTAGAATTCTGCTCGGGCCAATTCCATAACAACCCATCACCACCGAACGATCTATTCCTTCTTGATCTTTATAGCATAAATCAAAGGGAGCTGAGAACTTATCACCTAACTTAAAAATATTGCCCACTTCCACCGCTTTAGCTTCGCGTAACTCTTTTAAGCCGCAAACCGGACAAAACGGTTGTTCTTTTATAATTTCACGATTAACAGCCACGCGACATTTGTCACAAATAAAAACGTTATCTTCGCCCGTCGCGGTTATAGTCTGAAATTCGTGAGAATATTTAGAAAAAGCGCCGCCGGAGGCATAAGTAAAATAAGTTTGATCGCCTAAACCTAGACGCGTATAAATTTTAAAATAAGCTTCTTTCACCATTTCATAATAACGATCCAAATCAATTTGATTAGCATGAAAAGAATATAAATCCTTCATCGAAAATTCCCGACCGCGCATTAAACCGGCCTTAGCTCTTTTTTCGTTACGAAATTTAGTTTGGATTTGATAAACAGCCAAAGGCAATTCTCGATAGGAAAAAATAAATTTCTTGGCCAGCGGCGTGACTACTTCTTCATGCGTCGCTCCTAAAGCGTATTCTTTTTTGTCCGTTGCCACTAATCTAAAGAGAGCGTCAAAGTTATCCCAACGATTAGTCGTGACCCAATTTTCTTTCGGTATCAAAGCGGGCATCAAAATTTCTTGACCGCCGATTGCATCCATTTCTTCACGAATAATTCCAACAATCTTATTAAACACCTTTAATCCTAGCGGTAAATATGAATATATTCCCGCAGCGACCTTATCGACAAAACCGGCTCGAATTAGGGCTTGAGCGTTATAACTAGTTTCGTCTTTCGGCAATTCTTTGACGGTTCTGGTAAAAAGTTGGGATTGACGCATAAAATATTAAAAGTGATTAATTTATCTTCATCTTACCCAAAAAATCGGGGCTTGTAAAGCCGGAGAAAAATTATAACTTAAGCCTTTTCCGCTAGAACATAATATCTTTTTTCGTCACTCAGAACCGTTAAAATCAAAAACAGATTCCCACCTTCTTTAATTTTTAATTTTTTATACAATTCTTCCGGTTTGAGCGGAAATCTTTTAGTTAATATATTAATCCGTTCAATCTGACGATTTTGTAAAAAATTTTGGAGTTTCGCCCAAGAAAACGGCTCACAGACTAACACTTTAAAAATACGCCATAAACCCGGTCGATCGCTGCCGACAATCCGGTCACCGGTTAACAGAGATAATTGCGAATTAATTTTAGCTAAGCCATACTCGACCGCTAATTCGTCAATTAAATGCGCTTTAATAATCGCTTTATTCGGTTCATATAAATAGGCCAAGGGGGTTGAGCTAAAATCCGGATTGTTTTGCTCTTGATCGTTATAGCTATATAAACTGTCACCGCTTAAAATAGTCGCCCGTCGCGCGGCGATTTTTAAATCGCCGAACCACAGCATCGCTACCTTATTAGTATTATCTTCAGAAATAATTTCCACTTCCGGCTTATCCGGCAATAATTCCAATTCTTGATAATCAAAGGCAGGAGAAATTTTTACTCCGACGTTTCGGGTCACTAAAAAAATCTGCGATAAAATTTCTAAAAGCGGCGGTTGAGAATTTAAAATAGAACGGGTCTTACTCTTCCCCTCCCGATCACGCGCCGGATCCAGAAAAAAAGCATCAGCGTCAGAATTAATATTTTTTTGAGCTTCACCGTTGATAAATTTTATTTTTTCTCCTACTCCATAGACCTCGCAATTATACTGCGCACAAGTCAAATTAGTCTCATTTTTATCAACGGCGGTAACCTGTCGACAATGCTCGGCTAAAAAAATTAAGTTCCCGCCAATACCACTACTTAAGTCGACTACTTTCCAATAAGTTCTAAACCGCGAAGAAATATAACGGGCAATTTTTTCACCGGTAGACTGCTCCAGCCCTAAAGTAGTAAAAAACATTTCGGAACTCCGACTAAATTTTTCCGTCGCTTTTCGCCTTAATTTAATAAGAGTTACTATAGCGGCTAAAAATAAAATCTTTTCTTTTTTATTAGATTTTAAAAGCAAACGAAATAGAGCGGCCTCGTCATAATCGCCGTACCGCTCCAATAATGATTTGCCCGCCGCCGATTTTAAAAAATTTAACTCAGTAATGGTCATGAAATTTTTAAACAAAAATCTCTTTCTCTTTAACGGCCACGCCGTCAACTAGGGTATGTAAATAATCTAAGCGCTCTCGCTGTTTCTTTTTTGTACTATCCTCAGATCTAAAAGGGTTACTGATTAGATGAGGATCGAGGACTAGCAACTTGTCTTGATCGTCGACTTTAACAAAAGATAGATTTTTAGCTCCAATCAAATCAATCATATTCCCCGTCTCTTGCAATTTGTCTTCATTAATCTTAAGGAATTTTTGAATTTCTTCCTTAAATTCCGGACTATCTTGAAAGATTTTTTCTCTATTTTCTAAATCAATATCTTTAAATACGTCTCTAATTTCTCGGCCATAATATTGCTGCAACGTGATAATAGCCGGTTGGCGGTCGCGCGGATCTTCCATAATTACCGTGCATTCTTCGGGTATCAGTCCAGGCATATCTTGAAACCAATTTTTTATTTGTTCATAATCATTTTTTATTTCTTTGGCTCGCGCTACGAGTTGCGTCGTGTCGCCTTTGTCTACATGATTTATTTTTAATACCCAAGAAGAAAGATTCTCCTTTCTAGCTTCCAACAGATAGACATCATTTTCGCCGCCTCGGCCGATTGTCCCGCCCTTAAATTCGTAGCTTTCCGGACTAATCGGCAAATGTTCTGTCCGGTAGTTATATCTTAAGTCGCAAGGCGCTAATGATCGAACTAGACTTAAAAAGGCTATCGCCCGATCAAGTTTAGATTCACCTCGACGAAAAAATGTACTTAGATATTCACGAACATCAACATCTTTAACGGCTTCTCCGCCTAGAGCACTTTCCGTAACCCGATTAATTTGTTTTTTATAATGTTCAAAACTTTTCATATAGTTTCTATTTTTTGGCTATTTTCCGCAGTGCCGCCTTAACCCGCTCGCCGCTATCAATAATCGCCGAATCAACTAAATTTAAGGCGGACCGCGCCTCAGAAAAAGAATAGCCTAAAGACATTAAGGCTTCAATTTCATCGCTGCCGACCAAGGAAGAGTTGTCGGTTGTCGCGGTCGAACTAAAGCGTAAAATTTTGGTTTTTAATTCCAAAACTAAACGTTCCGCCGTTTTTTTACCGATACCGGATACTTTAGTCAGTAAATTAGCGTCACCGCGAATAATCGCCTCTTTAATATCGCTGGCCGAAGCTATGGTTAAAACGCCTAAAGCCGATTTTGGTCCGACGCCGGAAACGGTTAATAATAATTCAAATAATTCTAAATCTTCTAAAGTTTTAAAACCGTATAAATCGCTGGCTTCTTCTCGAACCTGATGATGAGTATAAATTTCTACTTCATTATCGATTTTTAGATCATTCAAAAAATTTTCACCGGCAAAAACTTGGTAACCGATATTGCCGGTTTCAATGATTGCATAATTAAGTCCTTTGTTGATTACTCGTCCGCGTAGAAATGAAATCATATTGCGACTGCTAATTAATTATGAAAAGGAGGAAGCGACAATGATGTTTCTGAGCGCCTGTCATTTCGTAGAGTAAAAATTAGCTTCAGCTAATTTTTGCCACAGAAATGACCGAAGCGAAGAAATATTATTGTCGCTTCCGACTAGAAATAAGTCTTCTAACGACTGTTAAAATCGGAATCTTTCCGACCGTGACTGGCACTTCCAAAACTCCAATCTGCCCGCCTCCGCCGCCATGCGCTTCGGTTATTTTTTCCCCGGTCTTGGCATTCCATAACATTAGGGGGCGTATTTTAATTATATCATAATCAGGCCGAATAATCTCCAATTCTTCCTTGATTCTAACAGTATTATGAACTTGAAAATAAATTAACTGGTAGCCGGGCGTAACGTTAATTTTTTTTAAACTCCGAAGCGGCGCGATAACTTGGCCGCAAAATTCCCACTCACTTTTGTTATGAGAATTTATAATATTTTGGTCGGCCTTCTCGCCCAATAAAAATCCCGTGGTATAGCCGCGCTGCACTAGTTTTGTTTCCAGCTCCGAGTATAAATAATTTAATTCTGCTTTTAATTTTACCGCCGGCAATTTTTTATTTAATAAATCTAAAGCGCGGCGGTAAACTCCGACAACGGTGGCCTGATAGTAAACACTTTTCGCCCGGCCTTCAATCTTAAAACTGGTAATGCCGGCGGCGGCCAGTTCTTTTAAATACTTAATTAAACATAAATCCTTAGAATTTAAAAGATAAGTGCCGTGCGTTTCTTCAACCAATTCTAATTCTTCTTCGTGCTCACCGGTTTTTAATTTAAATTTCTGAACCTCATAGGGCCAGCGGCAAGGCTGAGCACAGTCGCCCAGATTAGCGCTGCGGCCCACGAATAATTTAGACAAAAAACAGCGGCCGGAATAAGCCATACACATCGCTCCGTGAACAAAATATTCTAATTCTACTTTCGGTGCGGCCCGATGAATTTCTTTTATTTCAGCCAAGGTTACTTCCCGTCCTAAAATAATACGCTTTAGTCCTTGATTCGCCCAAAACTTCACCGCCTCTAGATTAGTACAATTAGCCTGAGTGGATAAATGAATTTCTGCTTTTGGCCAAGCCTTTTTAATCAGAGCAATAATTCCGGGGTCAGACGCAATTAAAGCATCTACCTTCATAACCCTGAGTTGTTTTAAATAAGCCGGTAATTTTTTTAAATGTTTATTATGGGCAAAAATATTAACCGTCACATAAACCTTTTTTTTATTTTGGTGAGCATATTGGACGGCGTCTTTAACGCCCGCTAAGTCAAAATCATTAATCCTAACCCGTAAAGAAAAATCCGGAATACCTAAATAAACCGCATCCGCACCGTAAGCGAAAGCAGTTTTCATTTTTAATTTATTGCCGGCGGGAGCGAGAAGTTCTAGTTTTTTCATAACATTAGCTAATTTTATTATTATGTAAATTATAAACTATTTTAAGATTTAAATAAATAGGCTTTACAATTTAAAAATACAAATTATTAATTTTCCCAATATTTTCATGGTCTTGACATAAATATAGATAGTATGCTATATTTTTTAGTTAGATCTTTAACAAACTAACGGAGAATGCTGAAAATCCTAAAAAGAGTAAGCAAAATCAATCTATAGGAGTAAAATATGGAAAGTACTATTGTCATGGGTGTGCTATTAGCTTTGCTAGGCATATTTATCTTAGTAATAACTCTCAACGCTAGCGTAAATGTTAGAGGAGAAAATATATGCTTGCTTGAGAGAAAGTATGTAGGGAAAGAAATGGTGGGGCGTACAGTAGCTCTTCGCGATGAAGTTGGTCTTCAGGCGAGAACTCTCGGTCCAGGCTTTCATTGGTTACTTCCTCCTTTTATATACAAAACCAAAAAGGAACCATTCACGGTCATTAACGAGGGGAAAATAGGGCTGGTCCGAGCATTGGCTGGGGCAACAATTCCCAGCGGACAAATATTTGCCAAAGTCGTAGAATGTGACAATTTCCAAGACGGCGAAGGTTTTATTAAAAACGGCGGACAAAAAGGACCACAGGTTGCATTTCTTCCTCCCGGTCAATACATGATTAATCCTTATCTTTTTGAAGTAGTGAAAGTTAATAACGAAGTGGGGGTTGATGAAATTGAAATCCCCAAAGGACAATTAGCTATAGTAACTGCCACTGACGGAAAACCACTTGATCCTGGGAGATTATTGGGAAAAAGAATTGAAGGTCATGAGAATTTCTCAAATGGAGATATTTTTCTTAAAAATGGTGGTCAAAAGGGACCACAGATTGACATTCTTCAACCGGGAACTCACCGAATAAATACTTGGCTTTTCAATTACAAAATTGTTGATGCCACAATTGTAACTTCCAAACAAGTTGGTTTGATAACCGCCAAAGACGGCGAACCGCTTCCTCCGGATGAATTAATTGCTATCTCTGTTGAAGGTCATAGCAACTTCCAGGATGCTCAAGCGTTTCTCAATCAACACGGTCAAAGAGGACCGCAGCTTGATATTCTAAAACCCGGAACTTACTACATCAATCCTTTAATGTTCGAAGTCAATTATACTAATGTAGCCGAAGTACAACGGGGTCAGGTTGCCGTTATCATTTCGAATGTCGGGAAAGAACCTCTTTCCATCCAACAGCTTAAAGAAAAAATCGGCGCCAACACCGATGATGCTGTGGAACTTGAGAAAAGATTAGATGTTGGAATTGAGCGGTATGTGGTTGCTCACGGATATCGCGGTATTCAAGAAGAAGTCTCCGGCCCCGGTGTTTATTATTTAAATACTATGGCATTTATTCCTCATATTGTTGATACAACAAACATCACAATTGATTGGGATGAAGGAGATAAAACTCAATTCAATCCGTTAGCAATAGTTTCTGGAGACGCTTTTCAGATGAATGTCTCGGTAAAAGTAATTATCAGAATTCGACCGGATCAGGCGCCTCACATGATTGCAAAGATTGGTTCTATTGAAAATCTCATAAATCATGTGATTCATCCGATGATTGATTCTAGTTTCAGAAATCAAGCTTCAGCGACATCGGCCATGAATTTCATGAAGGATCGTCATGATGAGCAGAAAAAGGCAGAAGATCATACCAGAGAAGAACTCGCGAAATATCATGTTGAATTGGTTTCGGTTCTTATTTGCCAAATTGATCTTCCCGCAGATTTAATGGCCACTCAAACAGCACGAGTTATTGCCGAACAGCAATTAGATATGTACGGTAAGGAAACAGAAGCCCAAAACGGCCGTATCGCCATGGAAGCAAAGAAAGCCGAAGCAGAAAAGCAAGGCGTTCTTGTTCAGTCGTCCATCGATGTTCAGATTGCTGAAAACCTGAAGAAGAAAACAATTCTTGATGCCGAAGGAAAGGGCGGAGCCAAAAAAGCAGAAATGTCCGGCGAAGCCGAAGGAACAGAACTACTTGGTAAGGCTAAAGGCGTTGCCGCTGCCGCCGAAGGAAAAGGTATTGCGGAAGGTTACGAAGAACAGAAAAAAGCCCTTACCTCTGAAGGAATCGTAGCAATTGAAATTTCAAAACAGATTGCCATCGGTAATATCAAGATTACACCGGATATCGTAATCCAGGGTGGTAATTCTGATGGTTCAGGTCTACTTCCAATTCTTTCTGGGCTTTTAGTCCAAAAGCTTGGAGGATCTCTTAAAGAAAAAACTCCTGTTGCAAATGAAACAGAGATAATTAAATAACACAAAATTTAAATTTAACTTTTCTCAAACCCATTTTGTTGGACACAAAATGGGTTTTTATTTTACTCTAGCGCTCTTAATCTTTTAATTCTTTCCTCAATCGGCGGATGAGTCGCGAACGCCCGCGCTAACCAATTAGTCTTGACTTTGCCCGGCGCGTCATCTTTAAAGGGTGAAGCGATAAAGAGATGAGCGGTCGCTCGATTGGCGACTTCTAACGGCTCTTGATCTCGAGAAATTTTCTCCAAAGCGCTAGCCAATCCCTCGGGATAACGAGTTAATAATGCGCCATCGGCATCCGCTAAAAATTCCCGTTTACGGGAAATAGCAAATTGCATTAGATAAGCAAAAATTGGCGCTAAAATTGATAAAACGATCGCCGCGATCCCAATAATTAAACTAAGCTGGCTACTTCCTTCTCCGTCGCTACTGCGTCGTCGTCCGCCGCCAAAAAATGACCAATGGCGAAACCAATCCGCCAAGAGAACAATAATACCGACCAAAACCGTAACGAGAGTCGCTAATAAAATATCGCGGTTACCGATGTGCGATAATTCATGAGCGATAACTCCCTCTAATTCCGATTTTTCCAGTTTTTGCACTAAACCGGTAGTCACGGCAATAACCGCGTGTTCTTGATCGCGACCGGTGGCGAAAGCATTAGGTGCGGTGTCATCGATCAAATAAATTTTAGGAAGCGGCAAACCGGCGGTAATACAGAGATTTTCTACTAATTGATAAAGCTCACGCGCGCTGCCACGATCAACTTCTCTGGCCTTACTCATGACTAGAACCATTTTATCGCTATACCAATAACTAAAAAAACTGAAAACAAAACTAAAAATAACCGCTCCGTATAAAACGGCCGAACTTTGAAACTCATAACTAAAGACGTAGCCGATTAATATAATGACGACAAAAAAGACTGAGAGTAGCCACCACGTTTTACGGCGATTAGAATCACTTTGAGTATATAAGGAAGCCATACAAATTATTTAAATCTAAAATGGAAATATTAGAATTTAACGTTCACCGGGGCTTTCTCCGCCTCGTTCGCTACTTCAAAAAACTTTTGTTCCTTAAAGCCTAGCATTTGGCCAAAAATGTTAGTCGGAAAAACCTGTAATTTAGTATTAAAGTCGCGCACGTTGCCGTTATAAAAACGGCGAGAAGCCATAATTTTATTTTCAGTATCGGATAGCTCTTGTTGTAGTCCTAAAAAATTTTGACTGGCTTTTAAGTCCGGATAATTTTCCGCCAAAGCGAATAGAGATTTTAAGGTCGAGGACAGAGCATTCTCGGCCGCCAATTTTTTAGCAACATCATCACCGCCGGTGGCCATGGCTAAATTACGGGCAGCGACTACCTTTTCAAACGTTCCCTGTTCATGAGCGGCATAACCTTTTACTGTCTCCACTAAATTAGGAATTAAATCATAACGACGCTTCATTTGGACGTCCATATCGCTATAGCTCTCCGCTACCCGATTTTTTAGACGAATTAAACCGTTGTACATCGCGATAGTCGCCAAAAGCAAAATGACAACAATCGCCAAAATAACCCAAGTAGTCATATTTTTGTAATTAACTGAGTATTAACTCTTAAATAGTAATACGCCGTTAATTGTTAAATTATTTTTGTAAACTTAAAAATATCGAAAAACCGTCAATTTTAATTTCTTTTTGCGCAATATTATCGGTCGATACGCCATTTGAAAAATCAAGGGATAAGGTGTCTTTAATAACTTCCGCCCGAACCGACGCCAACGCCTCGGCTAATTCCGCCGGCGCCTGATAATAAACCGAAACGCGATCATTCAGGCTTAAATTATTTTCCTTACGGAGTAAATTAATAGAACGAATTAATTCACGCTTAATGCCCTCTAATTTAAGTTCCGGAGTAAGGACTGTATCTAGTTTCACGGTTAATTTATCGGCAGTCAAATCGGTAAAAACTAATTCTTTGATATTTAATTCCTCTTTAATTAAACCAGCATACTCTAAGGAAAGTTCCGCCACTCCTCGGACTTCTAGCCCGGCCAGCATCTGCCTGATTTTAATCCCGGCCTCATCACGCTTAGCTAAACCCAATTCAACAATACGACGCACCAATAACATGTTATCTAGAACTTGTTGATCTTCTTTACTATGTTTAATCATCTCTAACGCTCGACCGATAATCGAGGGTTTTTTTAAAGAAACTACCGGCCACGCCTCTAAATGAACTGATCGATTATCATCTTTAAAATTAAAACCGCTAACCTTTTGCCAGAGATTTTCCGCGATAAACGGCGTAAACGGCGCCATTAATTTCGCGATAACCGTCAAGACATATTTAGTGGTCGCCAAGGCCATCTGCTTATCCAGAACGTCAGCCGATTTAAAGCGATCACGGCTGCGACGCAAATACCAAGTCGATAATTCGTCGATAAATTCCGTAATTGGTCGTAGGGCTTTCGGTAAATTATAGGACTCCAACGCTTCGGTCGTATCGCTAACCAGCGTTTTTAGCTTCGCTAAAATCCATTGATCTAAAATATTCTCGCTTACTTTCTTATTTTCTTTTAATTCCTCGGATGATTCGGCTGCAAACATTTCATAAAATTTATAAACATTCCATAAAATCATGATATTTTTACGCAAAGATTCCTGAACGCCGCGCTCGGAAAAATTCAAATTCTCCGCTTGCATCACGGGCGAAGCCGCTAAATAAGCACGTAAAGCATCCGACCCATATTTTTCCATAACTACCAGCGGGTCGGGATAATTATGCAGACGTTTTGACATTTTTTTACCATCCTCGGCCAAAACAATTCCATTAACGATAACATTATTAAAAGCTCTTTCCTGGAAAATACCGCCGGCAATGACATGCAAATAATAAAACCAGGCGCGAGTCTGATCCACGCCTTCGGCGATAAACTGGGCCGGGAAATTATGTTCAAACTTATCCTTGTTATCTATCGGATAATGCAACTGAGCGAAAGGCATGGAGCCGGACTCAAACCAACAATCAATCACATCACTGACGCGTTTCATCTCCCCGCTACATTTCGAACATTTAAAAGTCAATAAATCGACTTTATCTTTATGAATATCGGTAATCTTGGTGCCGGTTAATTTCTCTAACTCGACCACGCTGCCGACTACTTGCCGCTCGCCGCAAGCGCACTCCCAAATCGGAATGGCACTGGCCCAAAAACGCTGGCGAGAAATTGACCAATCGCGCGCTCCTTCGAGCCAATTACCGAACCTTCCTTCTTTAATATAATCCGGCGACCAATTAATATTCTTAGCATTTTTTAACAATCGATCTTTAATTTTAGTGACAGCCACAAACCAAGAAGAAGTCGCGTAGTTAATTAATGGAGTATCGCAACGCCAACAATGGGGATAGCTATGTTCATATTTAGCTTTTTGAAATAAAGTGCCGTGAGCTGCCAAATATTTAATTATTTCGATGTCTGTCGCCGTATGATCAACTTTCGGCTTAACATGCAAACCGGGAAAATCTTTTACTTCCGATTTAAAAACTCCGTCCAGACCCACATGCTGAATAAAAGGTAAATTTTTAGCTTTACCTAAATTCATATCGTCCTCACCGAAAGCCGGCGCAATATGTACCACACCGGTACCGTCTGTTGTCGTTACAAAATTAGCTTCATAAATTTTCCAACCATTCTCACGATTAACTAAAGTTTTGTCTACCGAATAATAATCAAATAGCGGCTGATAAGCCCGGCCGACCAAATCGTCACCATCAAATTCATCTATTATCTCATAAGGCTGATCTTTAAAGACATCATTCAAGCGCGCTTTAGCCAAAATATAATTAGTCTCCGCGCACTTAATTTTCACATATTTAATCTCTCCTCCGACCGCTAAAGCGACATTACCGATCAAAGTCCAGGGCGTCGTCGTCCAGGCTAAAACAAAAGTATTCGGCTCGTCAATTAATTGAAACTTGGCAATAACCGATAAATCTTTAATATCACGATAACCTTCAGTCACTTCGGATTGCGACAAAGTCGTTTCGCAACGAGGACAAATATGCATTGACCGATAATCTTTATAAATTAAACCCTCATCCCACAAACGCTTAAAAGCCCACCAGATAGAATCCATAAAATCCAGATCCATAGTTTTATAGGCATTTTCCATATCCGCCCAGCGACCAAGGCGAGTAATCACTTTCTTCCATTCGTCGACATAAGTCAGAACTTTAGAGCGGCAAAGATCATTAAATTTTTCGACGCCCAAATCTTCAATATCTTTTTTACTTTTAGTGCCCAGCTCTTTTTCGACAATATTTTCTACCGGTAAACCGTGGCAATCCCAACCCCATTTTCGTTCTACCCGATAACCGCGCATAGTTTGGTAGCGCGGCACCACATCTTTCATAATACTGGCGACAATATGGCCATAATGCGGCGTTCCGGTAGCAAACGGCGGACCGTCGTAAAAAACATACTCGCCGTGCGGCGCATCTTTCTGTAAAGTTTTATTAAAAATATCAGCCGCTGCCCAAAATTTTAAAACTTCCTCCTCCATTTGAGGAAAAGCGCTCGTGGCGAGAATTTTTTGTTCATCAGACATAAATTAAGGCGATAATTAAGTAATTTCTCTAATCTTATACTTCCAATCTACCATACTGCCTGGGGAAAATCAAGATAAAAATTATCGACCAATCGCCAAATAACTAAAAATCCCTTATTTTTCGAGACTAGGCACGCTATACAATATATGGTATATTAAGTAGTACATTATACACTATATATAGAAATACTGAGCTTACTCTCAGTCATTTCTTAATTTATTTATGTCTTTATATATCACCAAGATTGATGGCACTAGAGAGGATATTAATGCCAACAAGATCAAGCACTCTATCGAAGTCGCTTGCCGAGGTTTGCTCTATTGTTCGTCTCGGGCAACACAAATTGCCGCCGAAGCTCAGTTAACCCTCTATAATGGGATTACAACTGCCGAACTTAACCAGGCAGTTATCAATGCCGCCGTTCAAAATATTAAAGACGATCCCGATTTTGACATCATCGCCGCCCGACTGTTACTAAAAACAATTTATAAGGAAGTTCTAGGAGATTTTGTCGATACTGATTCTTTAGAACGGCGACATCGTGAAGATTTTCCGACTTACGTTCAGCGCGGTTGGAGCGAGGGACTATTATCATCCGATCTTCGAGTTTTTGATTTAAAAAAATTAGCTTCAGCTCTGGATTTAGGGCGCGACAGTCTTCTGACTTATACCGGTTTAGCCACCATGAAAAATCGTTACTTAAACAAAGGGTCGGACCAAAAATTACGCGAAACGCCGCAATATTTCTGGATGCGCGTCGCCATGGGCTTGGCCTTTAAAGAAAATAATCCAACCGTCATGGCACAAAAATTCTATCATAAAATGTCCAGTTTAGAATATATTGCCGGCGGCTCAACCAATATTAACGCCGGCGCGCTTTCTCCGCGACTAAGCAACTGCTTTATTTTAGATTTGGAGGACAATATCGACCACATCGGTAAAACCGTCGCCGATATAATGAAACTGTCTAAAGCCACTGGGGGAATCGGGTTGTCGGTAACCAAGTTACGCGCCAACGGTTCGCCAATCAGCACTAATAATACTTTTTCGTCCGGCCCGATTCCTTTTCTGCACATTATCGATTCTACAATTCGGGCAATTTCTCGCGCTGGTAAAAAAATGGGCGCTCTCTGCTTCTATATGGAAAACTGGCATCTTGATTTTCAGGATTTTTTAGATTTAAAACAGAATGCCGGAGATGATTATCGTCGCACTCGCACCGCCGACACTGCTGTTTGGATTTCCGATGAATTTATGGAACGCGTTAAAAATAATGACGCTTGGTACTTATTTGACCCGCAAGAAACTCCGGATCTGGTAGATTTATACGGCCCGGCTTTCAGTTCCCGTTACCGAGAATATATTCAACAAGCCGAAGCCGGCCAAATGAGAATTTTTAAAAAAATTCCCGCTACCGAACAATTCAATAATATTATCGTGGCTCTCCAAGGAGCTTCGCATCCCTGGCTAACCTGGAAAGACGCCGTTAATGTCCGCGCCTTAAATAATAATACCGGGACGATTCATAGCTCTAACCTCTGTACGGAAATCACTTTACCAGCTGATAAAAATAATGTTGCCGTGTGCAACCTATTGTCAATTAATTTAGCACGACATCTTAATGCTCAATCAAATATTGATTGGTCGCGCTTACGGGACAGTGTTAAGCTCGGCCTTCGCCAACTGGACAATCTAGTCGATATTAACCAACCACCGATAACTGAGGCAATAAATTTTGATCATCATAATCGAGCCGTCGGATTAGGCGTGATGGGCCTGGCCGATTTATTGGAAAAAATGGATTTAGCTTATGATAGTCCGGCGGCTTATGAATTAAGCGACGAACTGATGGAATTTATCAGTTATCATGCGATCGAAACCAGCGCCGATTTAGCGGCAGAAAAGGGCAGCTATGATAATTTTAACGGTTCCGGCTGGTCCAAGGGTTACGTTCCTTATGACACTTTAAATTTTTTAGAAGAAAGTCGCGACCGAAAATTAAACCTAACTAAAAAAATTAACAAACAAATAAACAGGGCCGACTGGGAGTTGTTGCGATCCAAAGTTAGAAGAGGGATGCGTAATTCTACTTTGATGGCGATTGCCCCAACCGCCAATATTGGATTGATTGCCGGCACCTCGACCGGCATCGACCCGCGTTTTGCCCAGATTTTTAGCCGCAATACCTTATCCGGAAAATATTTAGAATTAAATTTTAATTTAGTTAAAAAATTAAAAGAATTAAACCTCTGGGAGCTTACCAGCGAAAAAATCTTAATCGCTCAAGGCGATCTGACCAACATTGAAGAGATACCGAATGAATTAAAAACTATCTATAAAGATTCCTTTTCGGTGGCGCCGGAAGCCTTGATTGAAATCGCCGCTCGCGCCCAAAAATGGGTCGATCAGGCAATTAGTCGCAATATGTATTTAACAACGCGCGATACTGAAAAAATAAGCCAACTTTATATTCTGGCCTGGGAAAAAGGCTTGAAAACTACTTATTATTTACACATGAAACCACGTCATACGGCCGAACAAAGCACGGTCAAGGTAAATAAATCAACAGCCACCGGCAAGAAAGGATTTGGAGCGATTCTCGCCGAAAAAAATGCCGCTTGCCCGATTGATCCGCAAGAGAGACTATTGTGCGACAGTTGCCAGTAAATTAAAATCTAATTATTAACATAAAACATTCTAACTATAATAACTATAACTATATGATCTTAGGAAAACCTTTAAATTCCGACATGCAGCTTCGACCGATTAAATACCAATGGGCTTACGATTTATATAATCAAGCTGTCGCCAATACCTGGTTCCCGCATGAAATCGCTTTAGGCGAGGATTTGGAAGATTGGAAGAAAATGACGGAAGACGAACGGCATGCTGTGAGCTTTCTGATGAGTTTTTTTAACCCGGCCGAACTAATCGTTAACCGAACTCTAGCGCTCGGCGTTTATCCCTATTTAAAAGCACCGGAAGCTCACTTATATCTAGCCAAGCAAATGTGGGAAGAGGCAAATCATTGTTTAGCGTTTGAGTATGTTTTAGAAACTTTTCCGCTCGATAGAACTAAAATTTTCAAACAACACTCGGACAAACCCTCAATTAAATCTAAGGAGGACTGGGTCACTCATTTTTTAATTCGCACGAGCGAAACCAGGCTAGATATTGAAACTACCGCCGGCAAAAAAGATTTTATTCGTAATTTAACCGCCTATAATATTGTCATGGAGGGTATCTGGTTTTATAGCGGCTTTATGGTCGCACTAAGTTTTCGTCAAAGGCACCAGTTGCGCAATTTCGGTTCTTTGATTGACTGGGTTTTGCGTGATGAAAGTTTACACCTAAAATTCGGCTTAAATCTAATTCTGACGATTTTAGAAGAAAATCCTGAAATCGTTACTTCGGAATTTAATGCTGAAATACAAAAAATCATTATTGACGGAGTTAATTTGGAAACCGCTTATAATAATGACATGTTCCCCCGCGGAATTTTAGGCGTTAACGCCAATTATGTTAATCAATATGTCCGATATGTCGCCGACCGGCGTTTAGAAGAATTAGGCTTTGAGCCACATTTTAGAGTTACCAATCCGGCTAAATGGATGGCGGCGGCAACTGACACTCTCGAGTTAGTTAATTTCTTTGAAACTCAAAATACTAATTATGAAGTGGACGGACGAGCGCATAAATAACTATAGCTTTTCGACCTCGATTAATTCTTTTTCCGATATAACATCCGACTTATCAAAAATAAATTTTCCTTTAAATTTTTTTCCGTTTAAGAACAGCGGTAGCCAATATTTATCATCCGGCCACATCTCGTTATAAGGAATATCCCCAATATTAAACCACTGCGGTTTCATTTCTTCGCTTTCCGTCGGTTCTCCCGTAAAATTGTCTGACTTAAAAATGTGAACTTGCCAGTCTTCCGGGTCGCCCGAAAATTCAAAATCTAGTATTCCCAGCTGATTTAAGTTCCCTACTTCTATGCCGGCTTCTTCTTGCACTTCTCTTCTGGCCGCTTCTTCAATAGTTTCGTTGGCCTCAACTTTACCGCCGAGACCATTCCATTTTCCCACGCCAAACCCCCGCTTTTTCATTCCGAGCAATATTCTGGGGTGTTGATGAATTATGACTAAGGTTAATAATTTTTTCATAATCCTTATTGCACTTTTATATTTATTTTTAATTTCTTAATATTATCAACCGTTATCCAGGCGGTCGCACTACCAAATCTTTTTTTATTAACTAGAAATGGCGGTTCGACCGATTTAGGATTAACCAGCCAAATTAAAATACAATATTTCGGTAACTTACGCCATTTAGCCGGATTATCATCAACCAAACAAATTTCCTGGCCATACTTCTCGATTATGTCTTTAGCGTCAACGATATTTTTAACTTCAAACTGTTTAACACTAAGCACCCGGGCTTCCGCAGTGACCGCTTCACTAGAATTTTTAAAAAATATTGTGTCGCCAGTCGCTATTTTATCCCACGGCGTTCGTCTGGTCTGATACCAACGAGATTCAACCGTCTTTTCTCCGCTTAGAACTTTTGGTATTAGTTTCCAGGATTTATTCATAATAGCAACGTGATGCATATATTTTGAACGCTATAACATTTTTTGATCTTTAATACCATACCGCAGAAGTTATTTCGTATATCTCTTATCAATTTTTTTAATCTTTCCCTTCAATGCCTTTCCTATATCAACTTTCATAACTTCTGCGAGCAGTAAAGTTGTTATTATGACATCTGCGAATTCCTCGGGTAAATTATTTGCATCATAGTTATCTAATTTGTCTTTTCGTTGCATGGCATTAAAACTCAACACTTCATCACATAGTTCACCTAATTCTTCAGTAAGTTTTACCGTTCTTGCCAGTATACGCTTTTCCTCATCCTTATAATTACCGTAACACTCTCTTAACCGTTTATCCTCTTTCTTGATAAATTTTATTAGGTCTTGTAATTGCATATTTTAATATTTTATTTCCCATGGCATTTTTTATATTTACTATTTTGACGAGATGTTTTAGCCATATTAAGAAAAAGCTGCTTTAATTTCTTGTCATGACTCCAGCCGGCAATTCTTTCCTGTAATAATTTCTGTCCGTTTCTATAATCATCCGAAATCACCGCGCCGATTTGCAACATAGAGTTATCCAAACTTTTACTTTTCTTAGTCGCATGATTATAAACCTGTGATAAAACGTAAGCGGCTCCGTCACTAATTAACGGCTGGCCTTTTTCGTTAACCGGCTTGCCGACCCAGGCATTAATAGTTTTCTTATGATCTATAATGGTCAACAAAGATCGGCGCATACCATCAAATACTCTATACCCTTCTGACGCCTGAAAAAGAAAAATTGGAAAATCATCACGCTCTTTATGGCGAGCGAATCCGGTCTGCTGAAAAATCCTTCTCATCTCTTTGTCTTTTTCCCAAGCCGCCTGAAAACGTAAAGGATTGCGCTCAAACTTACTAATAATAAAACTATCAATGGCGGGAGACATGCCGGTTAGAATAATTTTTTTTATCGGAACCTGCTGCTTTGTCCATTCAAATTTTGTATCGGTTAGCAAACGATAAACCGCCTTTAATTTCCAATCTTCAGCAATTGCCGCTACTAGATTCCAAAATGAGGCTTCGCCTTGAACCTTGATAAAACGACTCAATTCTCTATCAATCGAATTCCAAATAATAGAATTTTTTATCCCAGATAAAATTTTACGAAATTCATGCTGTAAGTATTGAACAGCCATTTTCTCTGCTGTTTTTGATGGTGTCAGATTTATTTTTTTCATATTTATCTCCCATGGCATTTCTTATATTTTTTCCCGCTGCCGCAGGGGCAAAGATCGTTGCGTCCAATTTTTTCTCCCTCATCATTTTTAGTTTTTTCATGAACCAAATCTATCGTATTGCGTTTTTCCGCGGCTTTATGCATTTCTTTGGCGGCGCCGGTAAAATTTAATTTCTTCTCCTCTTGATCGGCGAATAATTTAATTTCCGAAGCGGCCGTCAAGCGCAAACCGTCGCCGGTCCTATAAATAGAATAAGCGACTTGCTTGTTAATTAAAGCATTCAATTCCTGATATAAACGCCAGGCTTCTTTTTTATATTCCACCAGTGGATCGCGCTGGCCATATCCCCGCAAACCGATGCCGCGCCGCAAGTAGTCCACGATTTCTAAATGCTCCACCCACATTTCATCGATTGATCGGATTAAAACGCCTTTTTCAACTTCAATAAATTCTAAATTAACGGCGGCAAAATCTTGTTTTAAGGCGGCGTATCTAGTCTCCGCTTCAGCCTGTAAATAAGTAATAATTTCTTCTCTGATTAAATCTTTAGCTTCTGATTTTCTAGTCAATTCGGTCAATTTCGATTGGACTTCCTCGCCGGCCGTCCAAATTGTCCGCATGGTTTCATAAATTTCCTTAACGTCCCAGTCCGCAACATTATCCGCGCTAGTGTGAAAATTGACGACACTATTTATTTCTGCCCGCACTATTTCTGAAATAATTTGACCCAAAGTCCGATCGGAGGCCGCTTCGGCTCCAGTTTTTATTTTATCAAAAATTTCTAAAATTTCTCGTCGCCGTTTATAAATAGCGGTGCGATGTTTATTAATGACGTCATCGTACTCCACTAAATTTTTACGGATATCAAAATTATTTCCTTCCACTTTCTTTTGAGCGCTTTCAATGGATTTAGAAATCATTTTATTTTCAATCGGCATATCAGCCGGAACTTTCAAAGTAGCCATTAAACCGCGCATCCGATCGCCGCCGAAAATACGCATTAAATCGTCTTCGGTAGAAACATAAAATTGTGAAGAACCGGAATCGCCCTGACGACCGGCTCGGCCGCGCAACTGATTATCAATCCGCCGCGATTCATGGCGCTCGGTGCCAATCACGTGCAGGCCGCCCAGACTCCGAATTTCTTCTTGCTCCGCCTCTACCGGCGGATTTCCTCCCAAAATAATATCGACGCCGCGTCCGGCCATGTTAGTGGCTAAAGTAATGGCTCCCTTGCGGCCGGCTTGAGCGATAACTTCCGCTTCTTTTTGATGATTCTTGGCGTTTAACATGCTCGGATGCAAGCCTTCGCGCTCCATCAGCTCCGCCAATACTTCATTTTTTTCAATAGAAATCGTGCCAATCAAAACCGGCTGGCCGAGTATATTCCGCGCTTTAATATCTCTAATCACCGCCTGAAACTTGTCCATTTCGGTTCGATAAATTAAATCATTTAAATCTTTTCGGATATTAGGTTTATTGGTCGGAATAACGATCGTGTCTAAATTATAAATTTTATGAAATTCCTCCGCCTCCGTCGCGGCCGTCCCGGTCATACCGGATAATTTCTGATACAAGCGAAATAAATTCTGAAAGGTAATCGTCGCCATCGTCTGCGATTCTTTCTGAACTTTCACGCCCTCTTTAGCTTCAATCGCTTGATGTAAGCCTTCACTATAGCGCCGCCCCGGCATTAAACGGCCGGTAAATTCATCAACAATAATGATTTCGTCGTCTTTAACCACATAATCCTTGTCACGTTTAAAGAGTACCCGCGCTTTTAAGGCCTGGTCTAAATGATGAACTTCTTTTACTCCGCCCGTGACATAAATATTGCCAAGACCTAAAATTTTTTCTACTTTATTAATTCCATTTTCCGTTAAAGTGGCCGCGCGCATTTTTTCGTCGACATTGTAATCTTCATTTTCTTCCAACTGAGAAACAATCTGAGAAAATTTAAAATATTTATCGGTCGATTCTTCCGCGGCCGCACTAATAATCAAAGGCGTTCGCGCTTCATCAATCAAAATTGAATCTATTTCGTCGACAATGGCGTAGTGCAAGGAGCGCTGGACGGCCTGATCAAGCGCATAAACCATATTATCGCGTAAATAATCAAAACCAAACTCATTGTTAGTCCCATAAGTAATATCGCAATTATAGGCCTCACGGCGAGGAATACGTTTAAAGTGTTGTAATCGCTCATCATACTGGCTCTCATCTATATACTCCGGATCATAAACATAAGCGTTTTCGTGGACAATCACTCCGGTTGAAATTCCTAAAGCAAAAAAGACCGGCGCCATCCAGCCAGCGCCCAAACGGGCTAAATAATCGTTAACCGTAATTAAATGCGCACCCTGGCCTTCCAAGGCGTTTAGATATAAAGGCAAGGTCGCGACTAAGGTCTTCCCTTCTCCGGTTTTCATTTCGGCGATTTGTCCCCGATGTAAAACAATACCGCCGACCAGTTGGACGTCAAAATGCCGCAGATTTAAAACTCGACGGGACGCTTCACGAATAGTCGCATAAGCCTCGGGCAAAAGATCGTCCAAAGTTTCGCCTTTAATTAATCGTTCCTTAAACTTTTCAGTTTTTTCTTTTAATTCCGAGTCCGATAATTTCTGCAGATCCGGTTCAAAACCGCCGATCTTAGCAATCAGCGGCTTCATATCTTTAATTATTTTTTCATTAGCATCGCCAAAGATATCAAGAATATTCATATATATTTTTTATTTTCCTCGTTTCTTATCAATCATTTTTTCTTTATATTTCTTAATTACCAGTTCTAAGTGATCTTTTACTTTATCAATCGCTTTATATAAATCTTTTTCGGTCTTTTCCACCCGCAATAACTGACGCGGTACTTCCAGATTTACTTCGGCTCGAAAAATCTCCCCCTTATGCCGACCGCCAACAGTCTTTTCAATCTCCACGTCGCAATTAATCACTTTAACATCTCCAAGAAATTTTTCAACCGCATCCATTTTGGCCTGAAAATAAGCGGAAATGGCTTTGGTTAGTTCTAATTTAGTCGACTTTATAGTGATTTTCATAAAATTTTTGTGACTCTGGCTTTACCGGCAACACTTTCTTGGCTTCGGTAATTTCTGTGGCAAAAACTCGCTAAGGCTCGTTTTTACTCTACGAAATTACAGGCGCCCGAAAGTATCGCCGTTAAAGCCATAAAATTTACTTAAAATAACTTAACTATATCTTTATAAGTAATAAACAAAACTAAAGCAATCAGCAAGAGAAAACCAATATTATGGATTAAAGCCTCGAGTTCCTGGCGCACCGGCTTACCTTTAGCTTTTTCAATCAACAGAAATAAAATACGGCCGCCGTCCAGTGCCGGAAACGGTAAAATGTTAATTACTGCTAAATTCAAAGATAACAGCGCCGTAAACTGCAATAAATAGGTAAAACCGAGACGCGCGGCCTGACCGGTAATATTGGCGATACCAATCGGACCGGCGAATTGGTCGCTAACATTTTTGCCGTGAAAAATCTCTGAAAATAAACCGCCCAGAGAAGTAAAAATCTGACCGATAACCCAGACTTCCGTTTTTACCCCTTCCCAGAGAGCGGAGAAAAAAGGATAACTGACCAAGCCGGAAGAAAAAATTCCGACACCGATAGTCGCGCGGCCGCCGTCTTTAGATACCGGCGTAACTTTAACGGTTTGTTCGGCCTCACCGCGTTTAATCACCAAATTAATTTCCCGGTTGGCGTTAGCCGCTATTGTATCCTGCAAAGATTTCTCGGTACTAATATCTATAGAGTTAATACGCTTAATTATATCACCTTCTTTAAGTCCAGCTTGCAGAGCGGCTGAGTTAGCCATAACCTGAGCGACAATAACCTGCGATTCACTAATTCGAGCATTACTGCCAACAGTATCGGTCGATTGCGGTAAACCGATTAAATAACCGAGAGAAAATAAAAACCAAGCCAAAATAATATTCATGATAACTCCGGCCGCTAAAATTATAATTCGTTTCCAGATGCTTTTAGCCGCGAAACTATCATCGTCATTTTTTCCCTCTCCATTCTCACCCTTAATTTTAACAAAACCGCCAATCGGCAACCAATTTAAAGAATAAATCGTGGCGTGGCTGGCCGGATGTAAATTTTCATCTTCGCTAGCCGTTAAACTTTCCACGCTTCGATCGCCAATAATGCGGCGCCAGTGCCCATAACGATTTTTATACCAACCGATCGCCCGCGGCGGAAAACCGAAACCAAATTCTTCCGCTTTAACGCCGAAACGTCGCGCGGTAAAAAAATGACCGAATTCATGGGCAAAAACCAGAACCGACAGAACTAAAATAAATATAACCAGGGTTAGCAACATAAAAAATAGATTAGATTTTAAATTTCCATAATATCTTTCTCTTTGCGATCACGAACGTTTTTCAATTCTTCATTTTTTTGAGCGGAGTGCTCGTCCAACTCTTTGATAAATCGGAACTTATCATCTTCACTAATCTCTTTTTCGGCAAAAGCTTTTTCAATCGTATTTTTAATATTATCGCGGGCACCGCGCAAAATAATCCGCACCTTTTCCATTCTTTCGTTTAATTTCTTGACCAGCTCTTTACGATTTTCTTCGGTTAAAGGCGCGACCGTCAAACGAATTTTATCGCCCTCGTTAACCACTCCTAAACCTAAATTCGCTTCAATTATCGCTTTTTCTATACTTTTAATTACTCCTTTGTCCCAAGGGGCGATTAAAATGCTGCGCGAATCGCTGACGGCAATATTGCTGACAGCGTTTAGCGGATTAAGAATTCCGTAAGCTTCGACCTGAACGTTGTCGAGCACGGCCGGATTAACCCGACCGGTACGCAGATTACCGATTTCTTTTTTAAAAAAATCCAGAGCATTGGCAAAGTCCGTCTGTTTGGCCTGTAAATATTGATTCATATTATTTTAATTATTTATTTAATTTTATGGTTCCCAAATAAATATTATTAGGATTTTTAAAATCGATGATCAGGGTTTTTCCGAGACGTCCGGCCGGCAGACTCTGGGTCTTCCAAGTTACTCCGCCGTCGATGGAATGAAAAAAGATGGTACTGCTGACATAATAAATATCGGCGGAATTTTGCGGATTAACCGCCACCGCATTAATAGCGGTATCGGCAGTCGAAGGAATCAATTTAATATTTTCCCAGGTTATACCCTTATCGGGCGAACGCAAAATTAATTTATCGGTCGCTAAAAAAATCGTACCATCCTTAGGGCTGACAATAATATCTCTAAAATTCGCTCCCAATTTATAATCTTCCAAAACAACATTTAAATCGGTCCAATTATTCACGGAAAAGTTTTGATCGATGTTAGTCGCGTCGCCGGTATCGGTTAGGCTATTAGAATTAAAACTGAAAATTTTATTTTTTACCGTTGCCACAAATAACGAACTGCTATCCAGAGGCGAAATAATTAGCCGGGCAATGCCATTATCCAGACGATTAATCGTCCGCCAAGAACCGCCGGCGTCGATACTTTTTATAATATCACCGCGCGAATTACCGATATAAACATTACGAGAATTGACATGATCAATCGCAATAGTATTAAGACTAATGCTGGCGCTGCTATCGGAATAAATTTGCACCCAAGTTCTGGCGCAATCCGCCGAACGGTACAGGCTATTAGCCAGAGCCGCGTAAAGAACGCATTTATTCTGCGGATCGACTTGAACATCGTTAATAGTCGAGAGCGGCAAGCCGCCAACTTGATTCCAGCCGTTAACAATATTATAAGTATAATACAGGCCGTTACCGACACTAGCCAAATAAACCGCCGAACTATCTTCCGGATCTAAACGCATAACGTTAACATCTAGACCGTTAAGGCTGGAAGACTGACCGTTTACCATGGGTACGGCGTTCATTGGGCGCCAATTCCCTCCACCATTCGCCGAGAAAAATACACTACTATTATTAACAACAGGGCTGCCGGCATTATTAAAAGTGGCCACCGAACAGGCAGACGTCAATAACATTAAGGCCAAAAGGATTATTAATAACTTTAAGTTTTTTATCGACATAAAAGTTTAATTAAAAATTAACGACTACTTGTTCTAAAATTAAACGAGGATTAACGTTAGCGGCCAAATATTCTTTAGCTTGAGCGATTAATTTTAGTTGTCGTAAAATTAAAGGCACGCTATCCTGGCCGCTCTCTTCATTTAAAAATAATAAAGTTTTTTGTAACGACGGCACTAAAGCGGAATGTTGTAAGCGTTCCTGTTGTCCTAAACTTAACAATAATAAATCACGCGCTAGGCCCTCGGCCATAAATAATATGGCTCCGGCCGAATCGACGGCTTGCTTACTCCAAGTTTTATCTTTAAAAATATAATCCAAGGCTAATAGGCGGGCATTGATATCTTGAGCCGGTAAAGTTAACCAGGTTTCCGCCATTTCTAAGTAAGCTCGATATTCCTCGGGTTTATCCAATAATTTTAGAGCTAAGAGCGGACGTCCTAAAGCTAAATTCGCCAAATCTTTAGCGAACGAACGATTTGTGCCGTAAGTAGCGATTAAATAATCATAAATTACCACCGGCGGTACCGGATAAAAATAAAGAACTTGCGCCCGAGACAAAATCGTAGCCGGTAAATTATTTTCATCGGTGGCCAAAAGGATAATAATAACCTTATCTTGCGGTTCTTCTAAGGTTTTTAACAACGCACTTTTCGCTTCGGCGCTAAGCAAATCCGCTTCTTTGACAATCCCTATCTTATAGGAATTTAAGAAAGAACTCAAATTTAAAGTTTTAATAAACTGTCTGGTGGCTTCAATAGAAATGCTTTTTTGCCCTTCGGCGAGCTCTAAGATATGTAAATCACTATTGAATCCCTCGGTGTTACCTTGCAAGCTGCGGGCAAAAGCCAGAGCCATGGTAAATTTTCCTAAATCGCCTAAACCGGCAAAAATATAAGTTTGCGCGACTTTATCACTGCGCAAACTGCGCTCTAAAAATTCAATCACTCCCTGATTGCCAATTTCCGGCCAAACATATTCCGCGGTTTTAGCCATAAATTTAAAGATAATCTAATTCCCGCTATCAATAACCCCTAAATTATTATTTGTAATTCCCAAACCCCGCAGACGCATAATTTGGAAAGCATCCGTCGGCCGGCCGAGAGAATAGAGCTGTAAGTTAACCGGATCAAAATAATAAGCTCGGCCACTATCTTGGGTTTTTAACAAAATTTTGCCGGCTAAACGCCGCCAAGCGGAAGGATTATTTTCAATCGCCGCAAAATTACTATTGGAAATTCCTAAGGCAAAACGGCGCATCAAATTAAAAGCGTCTTGCGGACGGCCGAGCGCATATTTTTTTCCGTCCGTCGGATTAACATACCAGGCCTGACCTTTATCTTCAACTTGCAATAAAATTCGACCCTTAAGACCGGAACTGAGAGACTGATTGTCATTAGCAGGGGCTGACTGCAAGCTAAACGACTGATCGGAACTAACTAAATATTTCGAAGAAAGACCGATACTAACCCGGAATTTAGACCCATTTGTAACATAAAAAGCTAAACCGTATTCTTTATCTTTGACCCCTTGATATACAGCCAGATATTGTCCGACCGCCAGATATTTAGAGGCCAGACCGTTCTTTAAAGATATAGAACCAAGATCCCGACCGCGCACATATGTGCCATTACTGTTAGCCGCCAAGGCAAAAAGCTTGAGAGACGGCGATTTAACGGATACATCCAAACCGGATAAAACAAATTCCGTTAAATTAAAAACAAATTTTTGTTTGGCCGCTCCCGATTTAATCGTCGCATCCCAAAAAATATTTTCCTGATTATATTCGTCCGTAACACCCAGAGCATAAGTGCCATCGGCATATTCAAAACTAAAACTACCCTTACTACCGGTTTTAACGGTTAATAGAACCGAACCGAGTCGGCGCTCGGATCCCGTGCCGCTAAAGCTATATAATTTTAAACTCTTGTCTGCTAAAAGATGGCCGCCGGCATCCTGCAAAGTTCCGCTTAAACCGCTTAAATCAGCCACTAAAGAATAATTTTTATCCGCCGAAATATTAATATTAGAAAAATCATGAGTAGACCCGCCGGCGTCTTTAACGCGGACAATATAAGAACCGGTCTGATTGGTTTGATAAGGATTACCGGGGGAAACATAAATCACGGCCTGGCCCTGACCGTCGGTTTTTAAATCGGCAATTAATCCATTATCGGCCACGATAGGGTTGTGATCAACATCATATTGCTGAGCCAGTACCGAAAAAGATTTATTTTTTTGAAGATTACCGGCGGCGTCGCGAATAATAACCCTTAAGGACGGTAAATTTTTAATCACTTGGCGATTATAACCGCAAACGAATTTAATCGCGTCAAAAAACCAGAATTCACCCAGATCCGCACGCTTATCCCAAATCTTTAAAGCGTATAACTTTTTAGGATCCGGTTTAAGGCTGACAACCGCTTTACCGTTACCGGCAATTGTTCCGCCCCCTAATTTAGTTCCGGCTAAAGGCAGACCGTTAGCATTAACTACCTGTTCATAAATTTCAAACTTTAAACCCGGCACCGATCCGCCGGTAATATCTTTAGCGATTAAAGTAAAATCTAAATTATCAGGACAAGCACCCACGGAAATACCTTCTTCTAAAGTCAGACTCTGATTATTGACTTCATCGTTTAAAACACTACGACTCCAAAAATCATGAATCTTTCCGGCATCATCTTTATAGGAAAAAACATATTCACCGGCCGGCATCACTAGCACGCCATAACCATTAGAGCCAATCGTAATATCGCCGATTTTTACGCCCTTACTGTAATTAAAATTTATATCGCTTTCTTGCTTATAAACCTCAACCTTCTTACCGATGGCATTACGACCGTCAAATTCTTTAAGATACAGTTTAACGGCGCTTAAAGAATACTGGATATTATTCATCTGGCCATCGGTCATGTGTATATCATAGAGATAAAAACTTTTACCGCCGCTATTCACTTCCAAAACATAATAATCACTTCTAATTTGAGCCAGACCGCGCACACTGCCTTGAGGCAAATAAATAGAGGCTTTGCCGGAAGAACCGGAATTAAAACTGCCTAATAATTTATTTTTTATCGGTTTAGTTGATCCATTTTCGTCATAAAGCTGAGTATAAATCTTAAAAGTCACGTTACTTAAAATATTATTTTCCTCGTCGCGCAAATCAAGACTTAAACCGCTGAGAGTTTCCTCTAAAGAAATCTCTTCGCCGCAAGACCAATTAAAACCATAATACCAAAAACTAGCATCATCATTACTGACATTCTGGACGCGGATCGCGTAAGTATCAGCCATGGCTGAATTACGCCAGCTGACCGGCGCAATACCGGTTAAAGTGTTGATGGTGGCTCCGCCCACTTTCGTTCCCGGCCGCGGATTTCCATCGGCATCCGGCGCCTGCTTATAAACATCAACCCGAGCATTAAGAATATAGGTACCGTTCGGATCACGCGCCGTAAAATTTACCTTATTATTAAGTTTGCAAGTCTCTTCGGCCGCTCGAGCCGGCAATCCTAACAAAACGGCACCCGAAAGCAACAAAACAAAAAACAGATAAAAATAAAAACGTTTTAAAATCAACATAATAATTTAACTATTTAGTCTAATAATAGCACGGGCAACCAGCACTCCGAGCTTTAATTTTATTATAGCATATTTTTTAAAATAACAAACCGATTTTTCTGCATAGTTTATTGATTTTTAAGACTTAAGCTGTTATATTAAACATAGATTATATATTTATCTATTATGTTTAACTCTTGGAAAAAATTTATCCTTTTTCTCGGTGATCTGACCGGTTTGCATTTGGCCTTATTATTAACCTTAATTATTCGTTATCCACAGGCACTTTGGGCTAATAATTGGCAAAACCACTGGTTTAATTTTTTACCTGTTTTTATTATTTGGCTTTTAATTTTATATATTAATGATCTTTATAACTTAAATCTAAAAGTGGCCAGCCGTCAATTTCTCGGACGTTTGAGTAATACGACTATCGTTAGCAGCTTACTGGCGATTATCTATTTTTATCTAAAAGTTTCTTCGACTATCACTCCAAAAACTAATTTAGCCATTTTTAGCGTTATTTTTCTAGTTATATTCTTTATATTTCGCGCCGCCTTTCAAGCGATAATTCACTCCTCTAAGCTTAAAGAAAATCTGGCGCTTATCGGCTTTAACGCCAAAACCGAAAAACTCTTAGCCGAACTGCAAAATAATCCCGGCGCCGGTTATCAAACCGCTTTAATTTTTAAATCCGAAGAGGAAATTGCGTCTCTGGTCGAAAATATAAAAAATAAAAATATCCATACAATAGTTGTCTGTGATGATTTTGGACTGGGCGCGGATTTAAGCGACACTCTCTTTAATTGTTTAGCTTATAATATTAATTTTTTTAACTATCCCGACTTCTATGAACTTATTACCGGTAAAATACCGGTTGAAGCGATTGACCAGAATTGGTTCTTAAAAAATTTACAGGAAGGCCAAAAAAATTATTTTAATTTTATTAAACAATTACTGGATTTTTTACTCGCTCTGATTATTCTCATTATTTCTCTGCCCGTTTGGCCGCTAATCGCCGGGATTATAAAACTCACAAGCCGCGGCTCGGTTTTTTTCCGCCAAGCGCGCAGCGGAAAAAATGAAAAAATTTTTAATATTCTAAAATTCCGAACTATGCGGGAAGAAAACAACGATCGTTCCCTAACGCTCGAAGGCGATAAACGGATTACCCGTTTCGGCTCGTTTCTGCGCCGCACCCGCCTGGACGAAATTCCCCAAGTCCTTAATATTCTAAAAGGTGAAATGAGTTTTATCGGACCGCGCCCGGAACGACCGGAAATTATTGCCGAACTGGAAAAACAAATTCCCTTTTATAAAACCCGGCTCTTAATTAAACCGGGCTTAACCGGCTGGGATCAAATCTCCGGCCATTATCATTCCCCCTCCCTGGAAGACAGTTTAGAAAAATTACAGTACGATTTATATTATCTTCGTCATCGCTCAATTTATTTAGATATCTCGATTACTCTAAAAACGCTGGCGACGATGATGTCGCGAGGGGGGAGATAGGGATTAAGTTAAAGATTTTTTTTATTCTCCTGATTCGTTAAAAAATTTCTTTTATTTATAACCGACCGCTTAAGACGCTTCTCTAAATTTTTTCGGGCATCTCCGGCAATATCGCCACCCGCATTAGAGTCGTCTTTTAATTTGCTGAAGCCCTGCGAATTTTCAACTCGATGAATTTCGGTAGTGGACCGTTCACCCAACATGTTAAAAATAAGTTCGAGATCGTCCATATGATCGCGCAAATTTTCTTTTTCTAAACCTTTAACTTTTTTATATTGGGTCGGCGTTAAGCCAAAAGTTGCTTTTGATATTTCAGCCATTAAAATTTCATAATCTTTTTTTTCTCGCGCCCCTCTATTTTTCCATTCATCAGTCAATTCTTCCCGAATAGCGATACCGCGCATCCGCTTCTCAATCCAAGAATCGCTATAACCCTTTAATTTATAAAGTTTTCTTGTTCTTTTAGTAGCCAGTTCTGGGTCGGCAATTTCCTGGACGCGTTCATAACCCACTTTCGCCAGCCAACGCTTGAAAGGTTCCGCTTTAGGCGACGGAACAGATTGAATAATGCGAAATATGCCCTCGGTATTAGCACAGTCGGTTTCATGCATTTTCCCATCCGGAGCTTCTAATTTCAACCCGTGACAAAATGTCACGGCTTCATTGGCTTCGTCCTTTAACCTTTGTTTCAATTTACGCCAATAAGCGCCGGCATCAGAACTATTAGTTAATACCCCGCAAACATCAACCACCGAAAACCACCATTCATTATTAAAAATAACGCGCCGAATTTTTTGCCCCTTAAAAAGCGCGGGGTCATTAATTAATTTTTTTTCGACATTTTTAATAGCCATAAATTTAAACTCTAATAGTTACATATTTATAATAGCACTTCCGCTAACTTCAATCAAGCCTAATAACCGCTAATCTTAGATAAAATATTAATAAATTATAGATAAAATATTTATAAAACTTAGCTGGCACTTTTTAAACGAAGTTAAGCCTTAAACTAAAAAAGAGCTCTTGATTAGTTATCAAAGAGCTCTAATTTAGTTTAAATATGGCGCTTATTTATCAGCAAATTAAATCTCTAATAAAACCTTTTTTAAATCTACCTCAAATTTTTCTTTAGAATATTTATCCTGCGCCCTCTCTAAAGCACCTTTCCCTAACTTTAAGCGCAGTTCATCGTCTTCCCACAAAGATTTAATCGCTTGGGATAATTTTGCGCAATCACCAACCGGAACAGTCAGGCCAGTTATACCGTCTAGGCTTACTTCCGGCACTCCCGTCGGCAAATCAGTATTTATAACCGGCCGGCCGCAAGCCATAGCTTCAATTTGCACTAAGCCGAACGCTTCGCTCCGGGCACGGGAAGGAAAGACCAAAAATTCACAAGCTTGATAATATGGAACTAGATTATCCGGCCGATCGGATATTATTATTACTCTACTTTCTAAACTATTTACTTTAATTATCCTTCGCAATTCAGCCTCCAGTGGTCCGGTGCCGATTATTAGTAATTTTCCGGAAACGAACTTCAGGGCCTCTAATAAATCTTCATAGCCTTTATAATAAACTAGGCGTCCGACCGCGAGCATAAAACGGCCATATTTATTTTTAAGATCAGAAACCTTCAAACTATAATCAACTTTATATAAATTAAGATCGACTCCAAAAGGAATAACTCGGCATTTATCTAAAAACTTACTTAGTAATTTTGATTTCTCGGCCAAACGCCGGCTAGAAACAAAAATAATTTTAGCCGCTTTTAAATCTAAATATAAAAAAGGATAAACTAATAAATAAAATAACTTCTGACGGACTATATCGCTATGATACCAAACGGCTACCGGCTTCTTTTTATTTAAAAATAAGAAGCGAGCGAGCGAAGCCAGCGGATATGGATGATGAATTAATAATAAATCATAATCGTTAACCACTTTTTTAAATAAACGAAAATAATCAAAAGAAATCGGCAAACTGAATAAACGACCAAAGCTAGCCGTCCGACAAACCTTAACCTTATTTATATTTTCAACCGTCCTCTTCCCTTTTTCCTGACAGACTAAAACATCAGACTGAAAATTATTATCAGCCGCTAAGTTTTCGGCGATATCGCGAATTACATTTTCAATTCCTCCTAAATGCGGAGGATATAGTTTATTAGTTTGCAGAAGTTTCATAGGAATTATTTAAAATTACAAATAGCTTCCAGCAAAATATCAGCGGACTTATCCCAAGAAAATCGTTCTAAATTTTTATAAGCCTTTTTAAGTAAATCATCCTTAAAAAATTGCGGACTAATTATCCTCTCCAAGCCGGCGGCCATTGCTTTAGTGTCGTTAGGATCTATAAATAAGGCGCTATCTCCGGCAATTTCCGGCAAAGAACTAGTACTAGACGCTAAAACCGGGACGCCTAAACTTTGCGCCTCTAAAATAGGTAAGCCAAAACCTTCATATAAAGAAGGAAAAACTAAGGCCAAAGATTTTTTATATAAAGCCACCTTCTCTTCTTCGCTGATAATTCCTAAAAAAAACACCTGATGGGCAGGATTATTATTAAAACGGCGGCGCTCATCCTTTCCGGCAATCACTAAGAAATATTCGGGATGGCGCGAATAAAAATCAGCCCAAGCTTCCAAAAGTCGAAGAACATTCTTCCGCGGCCGCAAATTACTAATATAGAAAAAATAAGGCCGGCCGTCCAGCCCGAACTTAGTTATTAAGGAATTTACCGTCGAGTCGCCAACAGCCGGTAAAACTGGCACACCCTCGGAAATGACGATTATTCTCTTCTCCGGAATATGGAGTAGATCCTTTATTTCCCGCCGAGAAAAATTTGAAACTGTCACGACCAGAAACGAATAATATTTAGCCGACCAAAAAGATAATCTTAAGTAAATTCTGGAAAAAAATCCGGACTCTTCCAAAAAGCGCAGGCTCGCGCAGTCATGAATAGTAACGATTTTTTTCTTATAAAAAATCGGGGCGGCGATTGAGGGGCAATAAAGCAGATCAATATTTTCTTTGTTCAATTCTCTGATAAGACCGAACTGCTGATAGGCGATAAGATTGATCCGCGATAATTTTTTAAATTTTTTAATAACGGTCTTAACATTCCCCGTCTCAAAATAAAAAATCTTAGCCGACTCTTGATTAACAAAAAAAATAAATTCGTCATCAGGCGCCTGCTTAATCAGGCTAACTAATAAATTTCGGGCAAATATTTCTATTCCCTGCACATCGGTATATTGGATTAAATTAATGCCTATTTTCATAACTATTTTCGATTAATTCTTATATTTGGAACGTCTTATCGAAAGTAAAAAATGATCCAACTTAAATAAAATTAATAATTGACGCAAATAATATTTACTGGCCGAATATATAAAGTATATACCCGCCAAAAATTTATTAGTAGCAATGTTAAAACTCTCAAGATAGGCTCGAATAGCGTGCTTATCGGAAGCGCCGGAAAAACTCATATTAGCTAAAACCGAATCGACAAAAAATACCCTCTTCCCCGCTAAAAAAACCCGCAGAAAAAAATCATAGTCCATGGCATAATGATATTTCGGATTAAACAATCCTACCGAACGATAAACTTCGGTTTTAAAAAAAACGGTGGGATGATTTAAATGGGGCATTTTATAACTGATTCTTTTTTGATAATTCTTGTCTGGATATACTATAAAATTATTTCCTTTTTCATCCCAATAACGTAAAGCTCCGACCATAAAATCGGCGGTTGGATCAGCTAACTTCGACACGACAATCTTGAGGGTTTCCGGCTCATACCAGTCGTCGCTATTGAGTATTCCCGTAACTTCCCCGCTCGCCAGTTTTAGACCTTTATTAAAAGCGTCGCTAATACCGCTATCCGGCTCACTCACGATATGAGTAATCCGAGATCCATATTTTTTAATAATATCTAAGGTTCCATCGGTTGAACCGCCATCAATTATAATATACTCTAAATCCGAATAATTTTGAGAAATTACACTTTCAATCGTCCGCGCGATAGTTTTAGCGGAATTATAAGAAATTGTAATAACGGAAATTTTCATAGAAATTTATTGATTGCTTGCTTAACCTCATCAACGGGAATTAAAGAAATGTCGACACTAGAACCGTGTTTGAATTTATTTATTAACTCGCTTTCTGAAACATTATCAGCAATATGAGGCAATAAGCAAATCAAGTTATCACTAATTTCTGGAGGATACGGAACAAAACGAGAATAATAATTAAATTGCGATAGAATTATTGTTGGGATATCCAAAGCAGCGCCAATATGGGCACCGCTGGTATCATTAGAAATTATTAATTTCGCTCGGGAAATAATATAAATCAGTTGAATCAAGTTAGTCTTCCCTGTTAGATCGAAAATTCTTTTACTACTACCGGAATTAATTATCCGTCCCGAGTCATTATCCGAGCTAGAGCCGCAAATAACGACATCAATATTATATTTTTCAATTAAATATCCGGCAATCAATCTAAAGTTGTCGGCCGGCCATTTTCTGAAGTCCTGTTGCGCTCCCGGATATAATACAACAAAATGATCGGGTAATCGGATGGTGCTAGAAATATTTATACTTTTAATAACCGGCTGCTTGATAAGCAAGCCCCTTTTTAAAATTTGACTAAAAAAGTCCCGATTTTTATAAAATTCAAAATTAATTTCTGATTTAATATCGATCAATTGCGTATACCATTTATCGCTTACTTTTTTTTCTTGCGACAAAATATTATTAGTATCCCCATTAATGCCGATCCTGATGCTCGCGCCTGACAACCTAACCAATAAATCTCCGATTAATTCGCGAGAAAAAGTAGGCTGAATAACAACGCTGAATTTTTTATAAATAAGGTTAATTAAGTTAAAGAAAACCAAGGGCCTCTTTAAAATATGTTTTTTATCAATCCAAATAAATTTATCCACGAAGTCTTTATCTAAAGTTTCCGCCAAATCTCTAACTGAATTATTTCCTAGAAATGTTATACTATAATCTTTATAAAATGCGCTCTTTTTAATTTCTTCCAAAAAATTCCGAAATAAAACATAATCACCGATAGCATCAAGCTTAACAATTAATAAGGATTTTCCGCTGACCTTGCCCCACCTTCTAAAACCGAACCTAATGTTTGCCAATACGTATATTAACCTAATTAAATAAATTTTTAGTATTTTTTCCGCCTTTTTTTTAAACATTAACTTAAATTATTTTTTATCGAGCAATAAATGGTCCGACCAGGTCTTACTATGAAAATGTATTTTGGCCCAAACCCAGGCCAATATACTTTTTTTGCGACTTAATAAAATTTTAAAAATAAAATAATTAATTTTTTTAACTGTCAACAAATGTATGGAGCGTCCATCCGTATAATAATTTAGTCCATATTTTTGAGCAATAAACTCAAAAGTTTTTTTTGAATAAAATGAAAGATGTTGTCCGTGGTCAAAGCCATAGTACCACCAATCTCCCGGCTGAGGTATTTTCTCTGGCAAAAGCGTGGTTGAGAATAGAATGTTTTCCGATATTTTCAAAATTTTTTCTATCTCCTCTATTGGATTCACAAAATGTTCAAAAACTTCAAAAGCCGTAACAAGCTCTGTCTTTCTGTCGTTATCACAATACTCAAATCCTCTGGCCAGCAAATTTTGGGAATAATTATCTTGCCATCTGAAATCGAGCCCGATATCGCGCATTAGTCGCACGAAAATACCATATCCGCCGGCATAGTCTAAAAAAATATTATTACTATTAAAAAAATAATAAATAATATTAAGAGTTACGGCCGAAAAAAATATATTTCTCTTCATTACTCCGGTATCCGAAATATTTATTGGAGAAGAGTAAGCTTCCTCCAACCAATACGGCTCTTCTGTACAAATAAATCCACAATTATCGCAATTAAAATAATGAACATCATATTTATTTAAAATTTTAGCGGTAAAAAAATTTTTTGTTTCGCTTCGGCAAATTTTACAAAGCATATCTGGTTTTTAATTAATAATATTTTTAATTAAATTTTTAAGACTCTCTTTGTATTTTTCATAAGTATACTCGGTTCTAATATTATTTTTGGCGGTTATTGCCATATTTAGTAACTGATCATTATCTAATAATAGCGCCTTATCAATCGCAATTCTAACAGACTCAAACTCAGGCTCTTCTATGATAACACCAAAATTATTAATGTCTAAACCAGAGGCCCTGGTAATAATCGGAATTAAACCACCATTGGCAATTGTATTTAGAACTGCTGGCGATCCACCCTCACTAACCGACGGAGACAAAACAAACGCACATTGATCCATTAATTTTTTAAATTCATCTGACCTAATATCAACAAATCCGTGATTAATTATATTATTGGATTTTGATAACGTCGATTTATAACAATCAAAAAACTCTTTTTCGTTTTTTGCCGCCCCGCAAATATGCAAACAAATATCCGGACGTTCAGAAAAAATGTCTAAAAGCAAGTCCAATCCCTTATGAAGAAGTCCCGAGCTGCCAAACCATAAAAAATGTTTTCTGGCCTTAGAAAAGTCCTTTTCCGCAAGATCTATATCGTAAACGTCGTAAAAAAATGCCGACAAATTTTTATATCTATCTGCCCCCTGCTTATCATAATTTTTATAAGTATTTAAAACTAAGTCATTACCGAGAACTATAACTCCGTTTGATAAAAATGTTTGTAAATAAAAACTGTCTGCTACGAATCTCGAGGAGGAAAGCAAGTTAACTTCATGCAAATCATAAAAATTACGTACTCGAACAAGTGTCCTTTCGTTTGAATAAATCGGACTGCATCCGGTAGCATAAAAAATTCGTTTTATTGCCACATTATTATAATGAAAAGATTTTTCCAATACTTTACCCATTCCATAAACAATTTCGTATTGACTATAATCGATTGTAATATCGGCAAAATGATCAACGACATCAACATTATAACCCTGCTCTTTGAATATTTCAGCTGCGGCGTGGCATTCCTGCAGATTTGTATGGGAAAAATCATTTTTTTTAAAAAACGGCTCGGTTATATATGAAATCAAGACTTTTTTTAAACAATTTGTATTAAAAACATTGAGCCTCAACAACGGAATTATTTTAAAATCTTTAGTTATTTTTAACCCAAAAACAGACAATATTTTTTTTAATTTATTTTTTACTCCCGACATAGTAATATAATTTAAAAGGCCATATTTTTTTAAGAAAATTGATATTTTTTCTATTTATTATTTTTATCAACAAAGTTTTTAAAACTGGAGTTTTAATAACTTTATAGACAATATTTTTCATAGAAACTAAATCTAAAACATTATCATATACTACTGTAGGGGGGTGTTTAATTTCGTCTATATCCATAGCTTTACTTGGCATATTTATTGATAAAGAAACTTTTTTCTCGGTGTGAGTGCCGGCAAGACCTATATTTGAAATCTGATTATTCACGGGAACAATAGAATATAACTTATTTTTCATCAGAGTCGCGCTCCACTGGATATCCCAGGTATCAATTTTATTAAATTTAAAATAATCAAACTGATCTAAATAATAATTGCTTGATAAGCTATCCTGTAAATAATTTCGTAAAAATAGGTTTTCGGGAAAATGAGAGATAGATAAATCATATAAACTCCAAGCCCTTTTCCAGGTCGCCCAACCCCAAACGTAACAATGCTTAGAAAGATAATAAGAATATTGAAAATCATTATAACTGAATAAATAATTAGTTCCCGCTATCATGCCAATACTGCTATTGTTTCTATATTTTTCCAACATCAACTGGCAAAAAGGGAAAAAACTATCAATCGGTAAACAGTCGTCCTCCAAAATAATTCCTTCTTCTACATTTTCAAAAAACCAATTAATGGCGGAACTTACTCCTGTTTTACAACCAAGATTTTCTTCTCTAAATAAAGTCTTTACTTCGCAGTCCCAATCAATTTGTTCAATAATTCTTCTTGTTGCTCCGCACTTCTCCTTATCCCCTTCTCTGTCTAAGCGCGGACCGTCGGCCGCAACAAATAGCTGTTTTGGCTGCGCCCGACGAATAGCCTCAAAAACTCGCTGGGTGGTTTCCAAGCGATTATAAATTAAAAATAAAATTGGAGTTTGAAAATTAATCATTTTATGATCTCGACGAAAGTATTTAATTCAACTTGTCCTTCTCTCGTGTCCAGATTACACAACTCCGAATGAATCGAATGGCCGTAATTAACTTTTTTTATTTCGGAAAAGCCTAAATATCGACAAATAAACACTAACTCTTCGAAACTGGGCAAATGGAAATGAAGATGATCGGTAAAGGCTGCCCTTTTTCCGGCCACACAACCCGAATAATTCTTGTCGCTAAAATATTTTTTTAGAGAACCTTCCAGTCCGGGGAATGACAGTCTTAATACTCCGCCGGGTTTAAAGGTACGAAATACTTCTTCCAGAAAAATAATTTGATCGGCCTGTGTCAAATGTTCCAAAAAATCTTGCGAATAACCAAAATTAAAAGTAGCATCGGCAAATGGATGTCTTTTTGATAAATCTATTTTAATTTGATCGGGAAAATTATTATCATCCCAGTAGACAAAAAAGTCTGCATTAACCCAACCTTTTAACAAACTAAGTCCAGCGCCATAATGAATTTTGTCATAAGGGACTTCAAAATTATTTTCTTGCGCCGAACTTAAATCTGGATGAATTTTTTTTAGCTCATAGCCACTTAAACTAATCAACTTTTGTATTTTTTCTTTAAACATGGTGGTTAATAAATTTATTAATTAAGGAAAATCTATTTCTATAAACAAATAAATTAAATCTAATTTTTTTTCACTATCCACGTCCCTGCCGGCACCACTAAACATGAAATCAGTGTCGCCCACGCAGCTCCCGATAACCCCAAGGTCGGAATAAATATTAGATTTAAAACAACATTAACTATCATTGCTAAAAAATTTAACCAAAAAATAGTTTTTACTAAATTTTCCGACATCAAATACTGATAAGTGGCCGTTCCCAAAAATAAACCTAAGCTTGACCAAATATAAATTCTTAAAATATTAATCGACTCTAAATAACCAGAACCAAATAAAATATAAATTATCGGTTTAGCTAACAGTGTCATCGGAATTGCTATTATGATTGAAATTATTACCATTAAAATATAAAGATTTTTTAGGCGGCGGCCATACATTTTTGAATCAGTTTTTTTAGCGTTTATAATTGCTGGAAATAACGATCCACAAATAATGCTCGGAATAAAATACCAAACTTCGACAAGCTTCACCGCCGCGGCGTAAAGCCCAACCTCGCGATTACCGAGTAAAGCGCCAATCATCACCTGATCAATTTTTAAATAAATATATCCAGCCGCCGAGGCGAGCATTAATGGCCAAGAACTTTTTAATATTTCCCGCGCTAAATTTTTATTAAAACACCAATTTTGTATTTTTAGACCACCCCGCTTATAGGCTATAACAAAACCAATGCCCTGCCACAAAGAATCTAAAACATAAACAATCGTAATCCAAATTACTCCTTTATCCAATAAAATAACCGCGACTTTCAAAACAGAAGAAATTATAGTCGCAAATAGCAAGGCTTTAACGTTATTTTTTGACTTAACCTCGGCCTGAAAATAAGTACTAATAACATTTATTGTCTGCAAAATAAAAGAGAAAGAAAATAAGATTATCAGTAATTTAATTAGCGGGCTAGCTTGAAATAATAACGCACTTATTACAACTAAAAAAAAGGCAATTAAACTACCAATTAATTTTAAACGAAAGGCCGTTCCTAGCAACTCGTCCCTTTTTTCGGGAAATCTCACTAATTCTCTGCTAAGTATTCCGTCTATGCCCAGCGAAGATATAAAAATAAAAAGTCCGACAAAAGCTATGGCATAACTCAAAACCCCGTAATTCTCCGGCCCTAAATAACGCGCCAGCCAAGCGCCGATAAAAAAAGACACGAGGAGTGAAAACATCTGTCCAAAAAACATCCAACCGGTATTGGCCAGATAGCGTTTAAAACCGCCATGACTTAAAATCCAACGGTATTTCTCCGGTACTAATTTCTCAATAAATTTAAAAAATTTATCCAACATGAATATCAAAATATTAATAATTACCAAAAACCAACCAACCTTATTACCAGTCGCTGGTCTTGTCTATCACCTTCTTTTTTAAATCCAGATAAGCTTCCACAGCTTTCTGTTCGACTGCCGGAGACACTAGTTTTAAAATCTCTAACCCGAGAATACGATACTGTTTTCCAACCTTATTCGCCTTTAATAAGCCTTTCTTTAAAAGACGTTTCAGAGTGCTATTACTGATCTTCAAAATCTTTTCCGTCTCGCCGGTTGTGTAGACGGCGTGCGGCTTTATTTCTTCATTAATATTTATATCCGGCATAATGTCTTAATTATACTCCGCCTACTTTTCCGGGTCAATGGGGGTCAGGAGAGGTCAAATTAATCTATATTTATTGGCTTCTTAATAGTACTTATTTCTGCTATAATATAAACCATGAAACCGGGACTTAATCTTTTTCTATCTCTATTTGATCATTTCGGCCGGCTGGGCAACTGGCTGTTTTTATTTATCGCCATGTTTGAATGTGTTCCCTTTATCGGCGCGATTTTTCCGGGCGGAACGCTTATTTCTGTCGGCGGCTTCTTGGCGGCTCAAGGTTATTTTAATGTCCAAGATATCATTATTTTTGCTTTAGTCGGAGCAGTTATTGGGGATTATGTCAGTTATTTACTGGGCCGCTGGGGTCGTCCCTGGCTAGAAAAAAATAAAATAATTAGACCGGAATTATTACATAAGGGCGAGGCCTTCTTTATTAAATATGGCAATAAAAGTATTTTCTGGGGCCGCTTTATCGGTCCGCTCCGCGCCGTAGTGCCTTTTGTCGCCGGCACATCGCGCCTAAAACAAGGACCGTTTTTATTCTGGAGCACGGCCAGTTCGATTATTTGGGCCGGTTTCACGGTTGGTCTCGGTTACTTTTCCGGCAATATCATCGCCGTCGTCATTCGCCGCTGGTCGCATCGCCTAGGCTTGATACTAATAATCTTAATAGCCATTGGCTTGCTATACTGGCTGATCAGAAAACACGGACAAAGCTTCTGGCTTGATTTTAAAAAACACAGTCATGTTTTTACGGAAAAACTGCTGTCCGGTCGCTGGTATGCGGTTTTAGACGAGCACTATCCGGTTATTTCGGAGCTGGAGTGGACTCACGCCAAAGAAGAAAAAATTTATGGCCTTTTTTTAGCGATTGTCGTTCTAATTTTTCTCTATATTTTAGTCCTGGTTTTATAAAAAATCTTTTTTAATTCGCTCCTTATTTTCCGACTGAATTTTACCGGTTCTTTCTTTTTTATTATTTTCCGCGACTACCCGTTCCAGATATTCTCTATCCGACATTTCCCGCGGTAATTTATTGCTCCTGTTAATTCGCGGCTGAATATTAATTATTTTCCGCTCTCGAGCCAAGACATAGGCGGCAAAACCCAGCACCACGATTACGGCAGCTGCTTCCATATAAAAAAACCGCGTTTCACTCAACGCGGCTTTAATTTCAAATCTCGCCATCTTCCGGTTTGGAATTAAAAACATCAGTCTCTAATTTGTGAACAATCGGCATATTTTTATATAAAATAATATAAACTAACACCATAACCATAAAAAAAATTATAATAAATCTCCGACTGTTATTATAGATAATAACCACCAGAAAAATAAGAATAATGATATTAGCCAGAATTATAAGAAAACGATGTCCAAATTTCATTTTTTACCTTTTACCTTTATTTTTTTATTTTTATTAAAAGAACAAAAAAAATTGAATTATTTAATAACCCAACTTATGTGTAATACGCATTAATTGCGAAACTTTTTTTATTATATATTATTTATAGTCATCAGGGCAACCCTAATTTCTTCAATAGTTTCCAGTTTCATTAAATTCTGCCGCTAATCAGTCGCCTGGGCCAAACCTTGAACCATAATCACTTCGGAATAAACGACATCGGCTCCCGGCTTGGGGCAAATAAGTCGAAAAGACAAGGCGCCGACGCCGCACATCGGCATCAGCGCCAAAATCTATTTAGGTAGTTTTTGCCAAAAATTTTTCATAAATAAATAAAAATCCTGCCCAATTTACTCGGACAGGATTACTCATGATACTTCATGAATTAAACGGGCTACTTCTTCTTTGCTTATATTATTTTTTGCAAATAAATCCTCATGTATGAGCCATAAAGCCTCAATTGCTTGATGAAAATTCATTGCCGCTCCGTCTTGAGTTAAAAGACCTGATGTTCTCGCCATTAGAAGTGTTGGTGACTCATCAGCGCGCAAATTAATATCACACACGATAGTCTTGGGATTAACGAGCGCAAACATCTTCGTGCTTTCCACAATATTTTCTGACCACTGGTCTTCTCTGGCCGGAGCTAACGCCACAAAATCCTTGAATGGTCCTTCCGCTCCTTTTGTAGAGGCATTAATAATTACGTCCTGTTGGCTAAATGTTCAGCCATAATTTCTTCGCCACCACCGAAAGCCACTTGACCATAAGCCTGACAGATGCGCTCGGCCAGATTTTCCGCTTTAGCCGCGGTTCGATTAATAATGGTTAAGATTGCTCCTCCAGCGGCGAGAGTAAAAGCAATCGCATCAGCCGTTCCGCCTGCTCCCAGAATTAGAATCCGTAAACCAGCTACGGTGGTTATTTTTCTTCTCTCCCGGAGTAATTCTTGGAGCCCTTTGACAAAACCCAGGCCATCCGTATTATATCCGCGCAAACGACCGTTAACTTTAACCACAACATTGATCGCTCCGATGAGTTTAGCTAGAGGATCGAGTTCGTCTAAAACGGCTGGCGCCCTATTTTTAAAACCGGATCCGGTTCCGCCTCCGAGATATCTCGAATCGTGACGCAACGCTTCATAAATATCCGCGGTTTTTTCCGGATTACCAACCATCATAACGAAACCAATCGGCAAACCAAGTTTTCTAAAAACATGGTTAGCTTTTAGTTGGAATTGTCCGGCATAATCATGATCAATCGGCGTAATATCGTAATAATCAAAATTAAAAGCCTCTTGATTATTACGAGGTAGTTGGGCTACCGTTAAAAGCCCTCGATATTGAATTGGTACTTGTTTATTATTCATTGTTTCCTCCTTGATTGTGAATATAGCTAAAATGAATTCGAGTTACTTGAGATTCATCGGACAATGATGAAAAATCAAGATTATAAATTAAGCCCAAATGATAGATAAGCGATTGCTTATCGTAAACATCGGGAGATGAGCCGATAAAATCATCGGCGGTTAGTGATCCTAAATTTTTAGAAAAAATTTCTTCGATTTGTATTTTTTTTACCGGACTAGCTAAAAATTGCGGGGCAATTTCCGCTCGATCTAAACCAAGCTGACTTATTACGCGGGCATTAACAACATCCTTCGAACAATAACCTCGAAAATCATTGCAAACTCGCACTCCGGGTCGAAAGACGGTAGTAAGAATTTCTTTTTCTAAAAGTTCTTTATAAATTTTTCTAAAAGCCATGTCATCGGAGGGTAATTTAAATCGTTTATTCATATTTCTTACCTTATTTGTTTTTAAATAACTGCATATTTTTTCATACTATTATATTCAATTACACCCCTCTTGTCAAGTTGGGATGATTCTATATTAATTGCCTGTTTAAGCTCAATAATTAGGAGTATCGCGCCCTACCGGCTAACTACCAGCATTTCCTTCGTTAACTTACCAAAAGGCAGTTTATAGCCGGTCTTATAGGTTCTAATGGCCTTAAATATCGTCTCGGCGCTGTAACGATAATTTTCTCCCCGCCGCGTTCCCGGGTCATTAGTAATAAATTTCTTAGTGCTATAATCATAACCCTTAATTAAGATCATGTGCCGCTCCGGTCCGGGAGAGGTAAAATTAGGATTTTTTAACGCCCGCCCGTTCATCGGTAATAAAATTATGTTTCCCTTTTCTAGTTCTTTAATAATATCCGCGGGGCTGTTAACCTTTTTAATGGCGACTAACTTATAGGAAAAATAATCTTTAAAAATCCAATCGCGAATAGCGGTTAAAGAAAGATCGCGATATTCACCATATTTTTTTAATTCCCAATCGGATAGCCCGACAATTTTATCGCGCCATTGTCTTTTGCTCAAAATAATTTCCGCTTTAGTTTGCTGGCTACCCAATCTTACCCAGGACATCGCCATGAGAGCGGCCGCTTCTTCGCAGCCATCCTGTTGCCTTTCGTCTTTCCAGTTAGCTTCCGGAGCCTGGGAAGTAAAAGGCACTTTTAAAAGAATGGTTTTAGAAACGGCAAAAACCGTCCGCACCGAAAAGGTCATGATAAAAAAACTAAATAAAATGAAAACTGGCGCCAGGTATTTTAGTTTATAAATTTTTCTCATATATTAGTATCATAGCAGAATGTGGGCGCTGGCTCAAATAAAAAAATCTTCGTTCCAGACTAGGCTCAAACGAAGATTAATTTTCCAATTTTGTGCTAATTACTACTTAATAAGATAATAGTAATTTAACTTATGCCAAAAATATTTTTGCTTTTGGCTTAAATCCGACTTTATTTTTCCGAACATAAAGTACGGCGTACCATCGGTAAAAGTAAAATTATCTTTAAGCATCAACTTCTCCCCGCTGGAAAATTCAATTTGAAATAATTCATCCGGCCGACTCTTAAATAGTTTCAAAGCTTCATCATTGTCCTCGGCTTCAACCACTAATTTAGAATCAGCGGTGATTAGATATTCCGGATATCCGGAAAGTATCGGATAATCATCAGTTGGTAACTGTATTCCCGGCTTAATCGAGTATGGTCCCAGGTAATATTTATACCATCTTGGACTCTCTTTTAAGGGCGCCAGACTCCAACCCGCTTCCGCTAATATTCTCCAGGCCTCCGGCAAATAAGCGCCCTGATAGTTTTTAGACGCTAATTCTCCGGCTACCGGATTAAATTCATGTATCCAATCCATAATATCGGCTGACTGAATATATGATCGACCAATATCTATTAACTTTTTCTCAAATAGCCAACTGACTAAAGCCTCGGCGTCTAAACCAATTTCTTGCAAAGGCAACCAGGACAGATAACCCTTAGCGTACCAGGATTCCCATTTTTGGTCATGAGCCAGGTCACCTAAATCGGTAATATTGTTGGCTAATTTAGCGCGATACAAATTCCCCGCTAATTTATTAGCGAAATCATCAAGATTACCGGAACTGAATCTTAAGCCCATAAAAGTCGTCAGACCTTCATAGAACCACAGGGCGTCAGAAGGATGATAATGTCCATCATCGGCCATATACTCTTTCGGCATACAAAATTTGCCGACAAAAGTATGGAGCAGAGTATGATATACCGCCTCTTCGGAAATAAATTGCGGCCCAGTTATAGAATAAGGCGAGCCGCAGCTTTCTAGGCCGGTAACGATATCGCCAATGATATAGAGATAAGTAAACTCTACACCGTCGAAATTGGCCACATATTTATGCCAATAATTTGGGGCGAGCTGGCCAATGTGTTTAACGGCACTATCTACGGCTACGAAAGCATCGAGTAATTTAGCCTGACTTGGTTTGTCGGTCCAAGAATAAATAACCTTGAGCGAATCAAGATTATTTAATTTAGAGCAACGAATAAGATATTTTCCCTGATCAAGGAGGATTATCGGAAACTCTCTGGCTATAAAATAATCAGAAAATTTTTCGGTTACGACTTTTAAATTAGAGTCAATCTTTTTCGGACCACCAAATATCCGACCGTGGAAAAACAGATCTTTGCCCCGAGGAATATTAACACTGACTTTTAACGGCGCCGATAAGTCGGCGGGATTTGGCCCGGAAGAAATATTATATATGACCGAACCATGGCCATCATTCATCTTTCCCGAACTAAAACCTCTTTGCATCTTCGGTAGAGCCGCGCCCCAAGAAGGGCCAAGTGAAACGTTTTTTTGCTGACGGAATGACAGGCTGCTGTCGGGGTTATGATTACCGGGCGTAAATTTCGGCCAAGCAATCGACGAACCATGACTGGCAACTTCGACAAAAACACTGTCTAACTTACCGCTAAATTGAACAAAACAATTAGAAGTATCCTGACTCATAACCGGGATGCTAAAAAATAACAAAAAAAACCAAAAATTTTTCATGATAATTCTCCTGAACTTGTTTATATTTTTACTTTGTTAAATGACTGTTTAATCTAAAATACTACATTTAAATAGACAATCTGTCAATATGCTATATTGACATTTTTATAGTTTTGTTATACAGTAAAAACCTAAATATTTGCTATTTAACAATTTTGAAAGGATATAAAAATGAAGACCCAGCGAACTTCCCTGTCCGACTATCTATATGACCGACTTCTTTGGCCAATACTAAAAATTTTTTGGGAACCATTCTCTAAAAAACGATCACACTGGTGGCACTGGAAAACCTTCTGGGGCGGACAATCCCCAGAAAGACACGTTACTGTCATTGGAAAAAATGTAAAAAACCGAGACACCTTTTGGACTATGTTAACACAAACAAATTTCGTTTGGAAAAATGTAGTAATTTTAAAACCTGTCGGCGATGAAATTAAAGATGCTCATTTCTATCAAGTAGGCTACATTGAAAACCGAGAAAAAATTGAACATATAGAAATTTGCTCAATTTTAATTCCCATCGGGCAAGCGGTCGGCTTGCTCGTCGGTCCGAATGATATCACATTTTTCGCTATCAATGCTAATAACCGGCAACAAATTAGCCTCAAAATAATTAATGAAACGACCAAAAACAAATTGAAAAATATTTTACTTTTATAAAAAGACTCCGAAAAAAGGAGTCTTTTCTATTTTGTAGGTTTTAAACTAAAAATTTTAAATTAGGACTTAACGATTGGTTCCTCCACCGATTTTAATACCGAAACTTTTTCTATTTTTTTCATCTTGCTAAAAACAAAAATATAAAAAATTTCGAAAATACCTAAAGTATTTACTAATAAAATCGCTATAAACCACCATTTTTCTTGGCTCCTGGCGGCCTTCCATAGAGCCACCCCTTTCCAAGGCAAAACCCAGGCAGTAATCAAAATCACCCCCCAATAGCTCTGAGAAAAATTAAGAACTTGTTGCATAGTTTTGATAATTAAATTTAAATTTAAGTTTTTACAGTTAAATTATAGCACATTTATCCTAAATTTATAACAAGTGGGGCTCTCCGCCAATCAGGGTGATAGTTTGGCAGCCAAATAAGCTCTATAATAATTAATGATTCTTCTGCAAATACTTAAAAATATTTTCAGCCGCTATCGCTCCTTCCGAACAAGCGGTCACAATTTGCCTAAACGAATTAGAATTAGTGGTTATATCGCCGGCCGCCCAAACACCTTCTCGGCTAGTGGCCTGATTCTCTTTAGTTACTATATAATGTCCTTTATCCGTTTCTAAAGATAACTGATTAATTAAATCTAAATCCGGTTCAGAACCGACCTCGACAAAAACACCATCGATATTTAATTCATCTTTTCCTTCGAAAGGTTTATCTAATTTTATTCCAGTGAGCTTTTCGAGGCCAAGCAGTTCGGTAATTTGAGTATTATAGATAACACTTATCTTTTTATTTAATTTAACTTGATCTATCCAGGCTGTTTCTCCGCGCAAAGAATCGCCTCGGTAAATTTGATAAACTTTACTGGCCACTTGAGCTAAATATATAGCGGCCGTGCTGGCGCTATCGCTGCCTCCGATAACGGCCACTGTTTTATCTTTATAAAACAACGCGTCACAAGTTGCACAATAAGAAACACCTCGGCCGGTTAAAAGTTTTTCATTAGGCAAACCCAGATGCCGATGTTTAGTTCCGGTGGCCAGCAATACTGTTTTGGCTTTAATGCTTTCGCCGCTTGATAAAACAATATTATAGATTTTATCAACCTGATTAATCGAGGTAACTGCGGCTAATTTCTGCGGCACTTCTAAAGCTTTGACCTGATTAACCATTTTCTCGCTTAAATCCATTCCGGAAATTTCTATTTCCGACGGAAAATTACAAATCTTGTGAGATGAGGTCATAAGACCACCAGGAAGATCGCCGACCAATATTTGATTAATTTTATATCGAGCGGCATAAATCGCCGCCGTCATACCCGCCGGACCGTGACCAATAATACACAAATCAAATTGCTCTATTTCTTGATTATCGGTGTTTATCTTTAGGCCGCTCTCACCGCACAATTTTTCCAAAATAGCTTCAATTTCTTTTTCTTCAATATCGCCGGACAAGCGTTCGTCGATTAATTGTCCCGACTTGAAAAACAAGACCGTCGGCGAGCCGCCGACCCCTAAAGACCCGGCTAGTTCTCGATGCTGCTGGCGGAATACTTTAATAAACTTAACCGACGGAAAAGATTTAGACATTTTTTCATATATCGGCGCCAGCTTTTCACAGGGCGGACATTCGTCAGAAAAAAAGTCTACCACCAAAATCGGCCAAGTTTTTTTCCAGGATTCAAACTCAATATCTGATTCTAAATAAGTAATCTCCATATTATTTTAAAGCCTGCCCCAATTCTTGAGCAAAATTATTTTTATCGCGATAACCGACATACTCCTTTATTACTTGTCCGCCCTTAAATAGCTTCAAGGCCGGGATTGATTGAATCTGATATTTACCGGCTAAAGATTGGTGATTAGGATTTTCCACATCCAATTTAGCGATAATTAATTTTCCGTCGAATTCCTTGGATAAATCTTCCAACACCGGCGCCATCATCTTGCAGGGCATACACCATGGTGCCCAAAAATCAACTAAGACCGGCAACCCGGCGGCTAAAACTTCTTTCTCGAAATTTTCACTTGTTAGTGTAATTACATTACTCATACTTTTTTATGTTAAATTATTAAATTTTTTAGTTAACCAAAATGAACTTGGTATTTGAATTAAATACGCCAGAATCACCATAATAACCGCTAGGCTATAATCAGGATTTTGATAAATCAGCGATATCGCCAAACCGAGAGCCAGGGTTATATAACGCAAATATGTACCCCAGATGATCGCCCGACCATCAGCTCCTTTTTTATATTTATAAAGGATTAACGAAATTATCAAACTGACAGCGTAAAACACCAATAGAGGCACCAGAGCTTTTACTAATAGGTCGGGACGTTCAAAAATAATTTTATTCTCTTTAATGTTCATTAAAGCAAATAATATTAGTATCAGGCCCAAATTACTAAAAGCAGCAAACTTTTGTTTTATAATTATTAAGGAATTATCATCCACTCTTTTTTTCAAATACTTCTGAGTAAAATAAGCCAATAGCAGAGGAATAATTATAATGATTAAAATCGGTAAGGCAATTTTTAGCGGACTGACGTCGCCAGAACCATCAAACAAGCAATTCACCGCTCCCTTGGTCACTGGTTCCAAAACACAAGATTGAGCACTAGACCTAATCGGAATAATTGTCAGCCGATTGATAGCTATCGTCAAATAAAAAGGAACCAACACAACCGCCGCCAGCAAATTAGCAAACACCAGGCCAACCGTCAAAGGCATGTTGGCTTTTGATCTATAAGCCCAGGTTGTCACCATCCCTCCCCCAGGCAGTATTGATAAAAGAATTAAACCGAGCCAAAGCATCGGTTCAGTCGATAAAAATAACCAACCGATAAAAACAGCCAGTAGCGGCACGACTAAAAAATTAATTATGATTGATAAAAATATTAATTTTTTATACTGACCGATTTCTTTAATTTTATCAAAATCCAAAGGAACTAAAGACGGGTAAATCATTATTAAAGCAGCCAAGGCGCAAAGAGCCGGGGTAAAATTATAACCACCGCTTACTCTAAGCGATAATAAGCCTAATAACATGGCGAATAAAATCGACCAAAACAAATACTTTTGAATAAAGTTATAAATAAAAGACATAGCAAAGTATATTTATCCTCTCTTTAAATAAACTTTAATAAATGAGGATTTTAAGTCAGCTCCTTGTTTCGGTAAGTCGTCGAGCTTATTATCCTTTGCCGATGAAAGCAATATTTCTAGGCCGGCTCTAATGCCCTGGATTTCAGAATCATTCGCCATTTCTTCAACCGCTTTTAAACGGGCGTCTATTTCCGGGTAAGCCTTGACTACTAAATCAGGCTTCTTGTCTGTTGCCGCATCGACAGCTACTTCCATGGCGTCGTGAAAATCGGACAAAGCCATGCCGAGCATTGAGAAATTGTTTCTTTTAAGAATTTCCTGAAAAGATAAACGAATAGATTCTAGCTTATAGTGCAAAGTTTTTAAATCCCCATTATAAATTTCTCCTTTAGAGCTGGTAATAAGCTGACCAACATTTTCTAAATCAGAATTAAATTTTAGGTCCGAGCGAATCGCTACCGGCTTATATATATTATACTTTTTTTGAAACTCAGAGAATGAACTAACTAATTTTTCATAATTAGCGATACTCTCGGCTCTGTTATCCTGACCGGTATAATACAGGGTCTGTTTATAGTTATTATTCATTGAATTAAAATCTTCAATAAAAAATTTTTTGCTAAAAAAACTACTAGCATATACACCTCCGATAGCAATTAGAAAAAAAATAATAATAAAAACTGCCATAACTATTTTTGACAGCTTCTTTTCATTTTTATTGGTACTAAAACCGAAGATCTTATACAAGCCGCAAAATCCCATTCCGGCAGTAACAATCATCATTAAACCCAAAACATACAAAATAATTTGCATAACACCGCCAAACCAGAACCAAGCTAAAATAAAAAATATTTCAGCCAGCGCCACTCGCAATAATCTGTCCAAACTCCCTTCATTTTTTTTAATCATATTTTTATTGTAAATATTTGTCTAATTGATTTAAATTTTTAGCTAACGAATTTTTATCAAGACGATAAACAACTTTTAATCCGCGCTTCTCCGGAATAATAAGCTGAGCGTTTCTTAAAACTTTAAGATGATGGGAAACTAAGTTTTGCGGCAGCTTTAATGTTTTCCAAAGTTCACCGACGCAACACTCCTTTTTTAAATGATTTAAAATCATTAATCTAGTAGAGTCGCCTATTGTTTTCGTAAAAGTTAATAAATCTCGTTTCATAGTATATCAATTTATATTGATATAGTATAGTATAATTAAAACTTAGTCAAGGGCGCTAAGTTTTAACTAAATCTTATTGATTGTTGTAGATATTTCTCTCGGCTATGGCCGCCGACTCCTGAAAGTTATTTTATCAGGCGGGGGCAATTATTTTTTCCGTAAATTCTATTTAAACATCCCTGACGCGAAAAAACATCGTTCAGGCCGACGACATCAACTAAATAACCGGCGATAGTTATGGCTACTACAAATCCGATTATTATTATCTTAAAATTTATTTTGTAAGAAAAATCATATTGGCGAATTAACCACAATCCGATTATTAATCCTAAAATGGCTAATATGACCGCCCACCAAGGAAAACTTGCTACTAGTTGCTCAAAACGATATGTCCCCATCGGACCGTGCGAACGCAGAGAAAATCTAATTAGACCAAAAAGAAAAATAGAACTTAAAATTGACAATATTAAACTGATAAAAACCAAAATCGAACCAATAATAAAATATAGCTTGGGGCGCATTTTTAACTTTCCGTGACGAATCTCGCTCATTATACTGTCCGTAATATTTTTTAGTTCTCTTGGCATATATGTTTAATTAATATTTTTGCCCGGCTGATGCGGGTCGCGACTGTTCCCATCGGCAATCTTAAGATGTCGCTTATTTCTCCGTAAGATTTTTCATCGATATAATACAAACGAAGCGGTTCAGCATATAATAAAGGCAGCTTAGTAAAACATTTTTCAACTCTAATAATAATTTCTTGTTTTTCAAAATTTAACTCGGGGTTTTCCTCGCTTTTAAAATCTATATTTTCTAAAATTGGCGCCTCTCTTCTATATTTTTTCGCGATATTTATGGCTTCATTATGAACAATACGATAAATCCAGCTAGAAAATTTCTTTTTGGTATTAAAACCTCGTAAATTTATAAAAGCCTTGATAAACGACTCCTGAACAATATCGGCGGCATTATGTTCGTCTTGAATTAAATTAGCCGCATAGCGTAAAAGCTTTTCTTGATATCTCCCAATAATAACAGCATAAAGCTCCCGATCTTCCGATCGAACACGTTCAATAATTTCTTCATCGGTTAGCAAGCTGTTTTCACTCATAGTATCAATTATAACAAATCACGCTTAACTAAACACTAAGCCCTGAGTTAACCAGGGCTTAGTATATAATAAACTTTAGTATTCTAGCGATTCATTCCTCGACCAGCGCCCATTCGGTTAAAACCTTGACCGCCGCCGGCCTGAAGTCCGCAACCGGAACCTGAACCGTTATTTAAACCTAATCCAAGCTCTTGACGAATTTTCTGCGCTTCCGCGGTCTTCCCCTGCTCTGTTAAATCATGGGCTTCGGCAAACTTAGCAAAGTTATCTTTATTAACAACCTGGGTAACGCGGCCATTTCCGGTCATCAAGCTTTTCCAAGCATTATAATCTTTACTCTCAAACGCCTGTTCCATAGCGGCATGACGATCAACGGAATAATTTGGTCCTTTAACATTGGGATCGCCTTGATAGGCAAAAACCGAACCGGCGGCATAAGCGGCGAGGCCGATTACTGCTAAAACACCTAAACCTAATGTAACTTTTTTCATATATTTTTATAATTGATTAATTTATGACCATCTTCGACCTTTCGCTTCTTATACAAAGGTGCGGGCCGTTTTCTTTCACGTTAAAAAATTTATATACTCTTTTCAAGCTTCGGTGATGTCAATAAACTCTTGAAATTTTTTAAAACCAATCTGAGGGCTTTCCCAATAAATAGTAGACATGCCGAGTTTCTTTGCCTTATCAACATTTAATAAAGAATCGTCCATAAATAAACATTCTTCCGGTTTAAAACCGAGTTTACGTATTGTTAATTCATAAATACGCCTATTGGGCTTTTTAAAACCTTCAATTGCCGACGAAACAAAAAAATCAAAGATATTATTAAGGTAATACTTACTTTTAAACTTCGGGAGTGTTAATGATGTACCATTATTAATTATGGCTAATTTATAATTTTTTCTTATTTGTGGAAGTAAGCTCCAAAGGGGTTCAAAGGGCTCGTATTTATCGACAATTTTATCTAAAACCGCATTAAATTCGGTTTTATTAAGATTATATTTTTTAATTGTTTCTTTTTTAAATAATTTATCATCAGTTACTTTTCCAATAGCATAATCAATTTCATCTACTATCTTATCGCGTTTATAATCGGCTCGAGGAAAAAGCAAAACACCCATAAAATCAAAGAGGATGGCTTTAATTTTTTGAGTCTTTTCGGCCATATTGATAGGTATTGATAAAAAAAGTTTTTATTAAATTAACTTTTTTAATATTTATAAAACCTAATCCGTTTAAAAATTTGCGTTTTTACAGAAAGGGCGAAACGCACCGGGAAGGTTTATGGTTTAGGATATTTATTTTATTTAGCTTTTTCGCCAGGCTGGCAAGTACCGGCATAAAAAGCGTCATCGGCGCAAATCGAGCCATCTTTAAAAGTACAGACGGCATTCGGGGCCGCAACGGTTTGTCCGCCGCTCCAGGCACAAAACTTCTGCGCATCAGTATCATAGCCCGTAGTCTTCATACCGCCGATTGGGCAATCGCCGCGCATCATCGCCCATTCTTCGCAAGCACGGTTATCCTCAAAATAACATAAACCATACTGGCCGCCATCCGGTCGCGTCGCCATTTGCAACTGACCGCCTTGTTGTTTGCAATTGACGCTAGCGGGATTAGCGAGTGTAGTCGTGACATTAACTGTAGCGGCGGGCGCATTGTTGTCCGCAATGGTTTGGCTATTAGTCGAGGTCAAAGCGGTTTGATTAGGACTAATGGATGCTGACCTATAAAGCAAAACAAAAATTGCCGCAATAATAATCACGAAAACGGCAATTATCCAAATAATAGTTTTTTGAAATTTAGTCATAAAATTTAATAATTATTATAGATAAACAAAAAACGAGGTTCACAATCAATTTTCTAGTGCATCTAGTGCATTAAGAACTGATAAATCGTCTAATCGCGGCCCCAAGTTCTTCGGGAACATCGGTTCCTACGCGGTAAATTCTTCCATTTTTCATTATTATCTCAACTGCGTCAAAACCTGAAACATTATAAATCAACATATAACGAGGCCAAAACCATCCTCTTATTCCCCACCCGTAATACCAATGATTCTTTACTGATTTAGCCGAGGATATTTCTTTAAGGGAAAACTTTTTTTGAAAAATTCCGTAACCAAACTTAATCCGAAGATAATTTTCATCAATCGACGCTGTCAACGTAACAAACGATGCAAGAATAAACAGAATTAATAACATTAGGACAGAAATGGCAAAATTTGTACCCGAGTCTGTCGAGGGAGGCTCGGCCGAGGCCGTAATATAAAACCACACGAAGAGCACTAGCACGACCAACGTAACAACCAGCATTAGATATCCAATTTGGGTGTGTTTGTATGAAGTCATAAATTTATTTTAACAATTATTCATTTGGAGCGGTCAACGTTTTTATTTTAATTTTTTAGGCACTCGGATCAGATTTTCGTATTTTTAAGCAAGTAGCTTTTTTAGATCCTGGTTTGATTGATCTGTGTTTGTTGGGTCATAAAGAAATGTTTGCCAACCAAACTTTTTAGCAGCCTCCACATGTTTCGCGCCATTCTCCACAAAAAGAATTTCTTCTCCCTTAACGCCCGCCCTATCTTGGGCTAATCGGAATATCTCAACTTGGGGCTTGCGAACCTTTTCAATACTAGAATCTATAACTGTATCCCATTTAACCTCTGGCATTAAGCCTGCCTTATATATTGCATCCAGCATATTGGGGTACATATTGGTCAGTAATCCTATCTTTTTGCTTCCATTAAGCTTTTTTATAATCGGCCAAATAGACTCGTTCTTCTCAAATCGATCAACAAAATCGTGAAGGAATGAATAGCCTTTTGGTAATTTCAAACCTAGTTTTTCCCGAAGCATGGGAACCAATGTCTCAACATCCCTCCCGACGGAAACGTCGGGTTCATATTTATTAAAAATCTCATTGAAGTCTTTTACCTGATCTGGCCTTATGCCCATCCCAGACTTTAACTCTTCCCATTTATTTGTTCCACTGAAGTCTTTGATAACGACTCCGCCAACATCAAAATAAACAAATTTAATCATAATTTTTGATATATTTACGCTTAATTATAAGCAGTGAAATAGCGAGAATATAAATCAATAAATTAGTTACTAGATAAAAACAAATAAATGGGTCTATCCAATACTAAATTGTCTTGGCGGAGAGGGTGGAACGTAGTGGGAACGGTTATTTGTCTAAAATAAAAGCGTAATCATCAATCGGAACTACTTTCTTATTTATTAACCCAACCTCTTTATCGCAGTATTTAACAATTTCTTCTCTAACTTTTTTATTTAAAACCATTGATAAAAAATCAATAATATCTCCTCTTTCTATTAAGTTCAAAGCCTTTTTCCTGTTTCCGCCAAATTTTTTAAATAATATCTCTGGCAATCGATTTGATTCTGACAAAAAATCTCCAAAAGGCTCGTGATGCTTTTTAAAATAATCGTTAAAATCATCAATAATTTGTCTTATTATCCCCGAAGACGCGGCAGCGGTGCCTATCCGAGAATCAGGTTCTTTGTTGGCTAACAATTGACCTATTTCTACTGAATATTTAATATGGCCACCTGTAAATAAAGTTATCATTTTAAAATAATTTTTCAGCAAGAAGTCACTATACTTTTTTTGTTTAGACAAGCGTTGTCCAATTTCTTCACCTAGATAAATGTCTCTGAGAAAATCGTCAAATTTATTTATTATTTTTATTTTAAATTCTTCCTTTGTCTTCAAAAGTAAGGCCAAATTTAAAAGATTATTTCTAGCTTCTATTTCTAATAATTTTGACTTTAAAATTGCCCCTTCTTCTCCAATCTGTAAATAAAGACAGGACTTGCCATTTCTCAACTTAGATTTATCTATAATGTCGTCAATAATTAAAATAGAGTCATCAATACAAGAAATATTTTTTAGCAGCTTTTTCCCTACAATATTTAGGTTTTTTTTGGTAGCAAATTTAAAACCAATATAAATATAATGTTCAAAAGACTTAGATTTTGGTTGCAATTTTATCATAACTAAACTTATTATATCTTCAAATTATCACAAAATACCCAAAAAATCAACACAATAGGTTAACCTTGGAACACTTATTTTATGCATAAATATTAGCTAAAAGGTCGTACTATTTAATAATATTTTTGCTTAATTTCTATCTAAATTTAGAACTTTTAGACACCAAAAAATAAGGCGATTAACCTTATTTTTTCATATTTTTATTATTTGTTTCGTATTCTTCTTTTATTCTTCTAATAAACAAATCCTTTATCGTTTCCTGCTCATTTTCTGGATTCCGATAAGTATCGGGGTCACAAAAAATCTCAACCAAGTTTTTGGCCTGCTCCTTCTTATATTCATAATAATAATTAAAAATTCTATTCCATTCTCTTTGAGTCAAAGATTCCATCTTAATTGGAGATAACATTTTTTTATTTGCCCCATTAGTCGTTAAAATAGAATCGTATTTTTCGTCATCTATAGCCTCTGCGGTAGCTGTTAAAATATATCTGGTATCGGCCGATCGAACTTTCTCATATTTTTTTAAATTATCTAAAAGGTTTTTTTTAGACTTATCAATTTCGCCATATTCAGCTGTGGCCATCGGCCTTACTTTATAGTGCGCAGAATAATGCTGGCCGGTTTCTTCATCCACCCCAAATTCCCAATTATAATTTGTCTGCAAAATATGCTTCTCAATCTGGTCTTCAATCAGGCTGGGATTAATATCCGGCGAATCAAATCTACCATCTTCTCCCAGGGTCTTTCTCAAATTTTCGCTGAAAGATTCCTTGTCTCGGGAATTAAGAAGTAAATGGATGATTCTGCTAGTTCTCCCATTTCCATCATTAAACATGTGAAGCTCATTTATTACAGCTGGAATCATATAGGAGTTGTCTTCTCGGCTTAAGTCTTTAGCTCGATCAAAAGCAAATTCTAATATTTCTTCTTTATCTTCTTCCTTGGGCGGCAAGATGGTTTCGTTCAGAAGCCCTCCGGAAATTTCCACATTTTTACCATCAAATTTTCTTTGCTTGATAGGGATATCGCGAGCAATGCCATTTAACCTGACTAGAAATGATTTGAATTTCTCAAAATCTATCTCCTCTCTGTTGGAATCTAAATTTTTAAAAAATTCGAAAGCGTCTATCTTATTTAAAAACTCTATAATCTTCTCAGCTCGTTCTGGTCTTTTGGCGGCCTCCGTTTTTTCATATTCCCTGGTTTTTTCTTTCGCTAATTGTTGTCGGTCGAAATTCATACACGTTTACTGATTTCAATTATTTCAATATTAGTCGGCAAATCATTGGCCGTTACCTCTATTACCTCGATAGGGTCTATAGGCTCTTCAAGGCGACATTCTGTGCCTTTGAAATTTTTAAATTTTTCCCGATCTAATACATATATCTTGCCAGTGATATTTTTCGCAGAATCTACTAGATTTTGAGATGCTTTAAAATATACACCATCGCCAGTTGTCCCAAATTGACTTTCCGACGGTCCATTTATATTGTTTGTATTTATAAGTGATCGATAAATTGCTACGTCCGCAAACGGAGTCGCAAATACCGCCGGTGCGCCATCTTTTTGATTATTATTATAGGCTTGCTGTGGCTCTAAACGATCAACCAAGGCCTTTGAGCCGTGAAAGACATAGTGTCCTTCCTTTTCAAGTTTTAATAACCTCTCTCTTGGATTAATAACATTCTCCCTAGCCAAACTTAATTGTTCTCTCATAAAATTATTTTTTCTAATTATAGCAAATGCCGTTCCAAGGCGATGTATTGCACTATATCTTAACATATCTCGTTCCACGTCCTCGGCCGATTGGTTTTATTTTTTGTAGTACCATCAAACGAGCCAATGCTTGACGAACAGTTGGCATCAGCACGCCAGTCGCTTTCATAATATCGCTAGGACTAGCCTCGTTGACACTGGAGATATAATGCCAAACTTCATATTGTTTAGGTGAGAGAGTGTCTTCAATTTTTTCTTCCTCCAGATAAACTAAGGCCATAGTAGCCTGTTCTTTTATAACGGCCAGAAAAAAGTTAAGCCAGGGGGAAATAGTGTCATGATCGGTCTTAAAAGTTTCTTGCGATTTACGCAGGGCAATATAGTATTCATCTTTTCGTTTCTCGACTAATTGCTCATGTGAGACATACTGAATAAATTGGTAGCCGTGACGCAGTAGAAGAAGATTGGTTAGCACACGAGAAAGACGTCCGTTACCATCTTCAAACGGATGAATCTTTAAAAATTCAATAACAAAGTTGGCAATAATAAGTAGCGGATGAAAACGACTCTTCTTAAATGCTTCCGCCGTCCACTCTACGAGTGCCTGCATTTCTATCGACGCTAAATAAGCCGGAGTCGTGGTAAATATTATTTTCGCGACATGTCCGTCCGTACCCATTACGCCGACGGCATTTTCTTTTTTCTTATACTCACCACGCTGCTGCTCGTCCTTGGTAGAATATTTAAGAAGCTCCTTATGTAATGATTGAATGGTGCTTTCTCGAAGCGGCAAAGTTTGATAACTATCGAAAACGTTTTGTAAGGTCTCAAGATATCCCTGTACTTCCTGCGAATCTCGATCCGCAAACTTAGAAACCACCAAACCCTGCATAATCTTCTGAACTTCCTCGTCGTTTAGTTTGGCTCCTTCAATACGAGTCGAGGCACCAGCCGAAGTGATCAGGGTTGATTTCTTAAGATTAGTTATCGCCTGCGGCGTCATCCGCAAACCAGATTTAAACTCACCCCTAATACCATCAATTTTAGCCAAAAGAGCCACGATGTGCGGTTCTGGGTTTTTTATACGATTATCAAATTTTAGAGTATTATCGTTCATAAAATTGCTTATAATTGCTAGCGAGCCTACAGGCGCAAGCTTGCTTGCATCTGAGGCGAGCGACGCAATTTCACGTTCTGCCACTTCTGTGGCAGAACTTATAATTAGTGATATACATCATATAGCAGATTATAGCAGTAAATAGCAGATTAATCAAGTAATCTCTATTTAGTAGATATAATTGCTTACTTTAGAATAGATACTATTTATATAAATATTAGCTAAAAGTTCGCACTATTTAATAATATCTTTGCTTTTTCCCTTTCCTGTTTTAGAACTTTTAGACATCAAAAAATAAGGCGTTAACCTTATTTTTGGCTTACTGCGGAGAGGGTGGGATTTTCGCCTCACTCGCTCGCCGTCGCTCGCTTATTCGTTGTCCAGAACTTGCGTCCGACTTGCCCCCGGCAGGTCGTCCGACGCTCGCTGCAATATTCGCCTGCTGACGAATATTTAGCTCGTTTCAAGTTTGTTCGAATTCCTCTTACCCTTTTCAAATAATAAAAATATCGCTAATATTAGCGATATTTTTATTAGCGGAGAGGGTGGGATTCGAACCCACGGTACCCGTGAAGGTACGACAGTTTTCAAGACTGTTCCATTCGACCACTCTGGCACCTCTCCTGAATAAATTTTCTACCTTGACCAAAACCAGAATTACTCTAACATAGAAAAACCGCTTTTTCAAGCGGTTTTTCTATAAACAACAAATAGTTTTTAATTACTACTTCCGCTTTCAATCACAGTATCAACGGAACTACCTCCGCCATCTTCAATCATTAACTCACCCTCCGCCTCTTTTTCACCTTCGCCCTGACCGGAAATAATCGAAGTCGAAGTGCTAATGTTCTTCTGGCAAATCTTTAAAGAATTACGATAGGTATTCCAAGTTTCTTGTTGAGATTGCTGAGCTTCTTTTTTTACTTGCTCACGAGAAGTTTGAAAAACTTTAACACATTCCTCTACGGCTAATTTCTGATTACTGGTCGAACCAACGGCGGCTTGCTGACAGGTGCTGCGCTCAGAAATAACGGCGTTGAAGCGGGAAGCAACCGCGGTCAACTCAGTCATAGCTGCCTGATCTTTAGCTTCGATGGCCGACTGGACGCAAGAAGATATCTCGGCCGGAACTGTTATAAAAGATACGACCGGTTTTAAGATATTATTATTTTCTTCAACTTTTTTTACGCCCCAAAGAGCATTACCGATTTTTTTGATCTTCTCATATAAATTAATAAGCGCCGGAGCGGAAATTTTTTCTAGTTGCTGGTCGTTCCCGCTCACTACTGGCGCAGTCGAAGTGCTGGTTAAATCTTTTTTATCTCCACTTTTTTTTACGCCCCAAAGAGAATTATCTATTTTTCTAATATTCTCATATAATTTTATAAGCTCCGGACTAGATATTTTTTCTAATTGTTTACCGACGCCGTTTGATCCAGGTACGGGAGTTGAAGGACTAAATACTCCACCAGATTTTTTATTACCAGAAGACATCAAGCCGGCAGTCGTACTGCTAGCTGTTAAACGCACGCCATATAAAGCGCCACCTTCTTTTTTCATCACCCGAAATTCTTTAAGAAATTCCGGAGCTAAAATTTTTTCTAACTCGGGCCCATTATCGTCGGCCCGAACGACCGCCACCAAGCTTAAACCGGCTACAAAAAAGGCCGCTACCGCTAACCAAAAAATGTTTTTTTTCATAGATTTTAAATTAATTATTAAAATTTTTTAATTTATGATTCTCTCCTGACTTATAATGATATTTTTATATTATAACACATAATTCCCAAAAAGAGGCACAGCCTGTTGGCTACTATAAAAAATAATTATTCTTAATATAAATCGACATTTTTAAAAGGAATAAGCGATAAAACAACGGCCTCGGCATAAAATCCGGCTCGATTAAGAACGTCTCCAGTTAAGATTCCTACGGCTCCGTTTTGTTGTTTGGAGTTCTGACGTTTAAAAACCAAATCGTCGGCCTCCCCGAGCTCTTTTCCTTGTTTAATGAGCTCAACAACTTTTTGAGGAAGAAAAAACGTTCCTGTCCTTGCTTTCCCGTATTGCTTCAAAGATTTAACGACTACCCAAGCAAAGGTTTCCATCTCTTCCCCGATTGCTTCAACCCCGCCTTCAATACCAACATAAAAATCAGCATCTATTATTTCTTGGGCAGCATTATCAGCCCTATTTCTAGCACCATTAATGGTTTCGAGATTGCTCAACGGTTGATCCGATACGTTAGAAGGGACTGATGTTTCAATAAAATTAAATTTTTCTTCAGGAAACATCTGCGTAAATCCTTGCCTAACGGCTTGAATTTTTACCGGGTTTTTTGAGGCGATCACTACTTTTTTCATATTTATATGTTTAAAAAAATAAAATTATTTAATTGCCAAAAGTCATAAAATTTGAGCTTTCATATTTTCTAATAGCGAAATCAAATACCTTTATAGAAAGCCCGAACCAAATTAAGGCCAGTACCGCAATAACGCCCGGTTTTTGGAAGGAAATATATTTTACCGCTTCGACCGGCAGAGCACCGATTAAAAGCGACGGTACTAAGAATGTAAAAATAAAACGCATTGCCCCCTGAAATGCCCCGCCATGAAAAAGCGTGGGGGTAAAAAATAATTCAAAAATCCCGGTTGTCACGGCCCCGGCATCGACAAAGAAAAAACTAGTTGAGTAGATAATTATTGTCATGGCTAAGAGAGTAATAGTCGCGAGAAATAAGAGTACAAATACCATTAAAATTTGATAGAGACCGAGATGTATCAAAAATCCATAGATTGTTAGGCAGGCCGCCCCAAAAACTATATCGCCAACAGCGGAGGCATTAAAAGATGATGTGGCTACTCGCAATAATAAATTTTTTGGCGACAACATGAAGCGATCAAACGCTCCTGAGGCAGCATAGTCTGGTAATTTACGAAGTCCCGCTGCGGCCGAAAAAACTACGCCATAAGACAAGGCGGAAAAACCTTGTAATCCGACAATGTCGGCGGCAGTCCAACCACCGATAACGCCAACTGAGTCCACAAAAAATACCCACAAAATTATAAAAGAGGTATTGTTGATTACCATGCCAACAACGTTCATTAAAAAACTAGTACGAAGTTCCGCACTGCCTTGAATATTTTTCTTTATTGCGTATAAGGCAAAATATAATTCTTTTTTCATATATTTTATCCGCCATTCACGAATACTCTTCTCCGGGCTTTTTTAAACACTACCGCCACAACCGCAGTCAGAACCAATATCCAAAACAGTTGTATACCAATAAATAGCGGCCACTGAGAACTCCAAGTATCATAAACGGTGTGGGTAATAAACTGAGACGCTCCAAACGGACTATAAAGTGCAAGTTTATACATGAAACTTGGAAATAGGGCCACCGGCAAAAAAGAACCACCTAAAATCATGACGGATTTATCCACGACCCAAAAAATCGGCGTTATGTCTTCTGTCCAAAAGGCCAAGAGTCCGACAATTGAGTAAAGCATCAACGAAAGAACTGATGCTCCGATAAAGACCAAAAATAAGCTCAACCAAAAAATACTACTAGTCATCGTTTGAGGAATGCCTATAATTAGGGCTAGAGCTACTGAGCCTAATACTGTCGCCACTAAAAAAGGATAAAGACCGGAGCCTACTTGCCACCAAATCCGGTAACCTAAATACGATATGGGTTTACTAAATAATAATTCTACGTTTCCCGATTGGACATCGGCCATAATCAATTTGGAAATATCACGCAATCGCCAAGTGGAAAAAGCAAAATAAAAAAACATACTCCAAGCCACGACAATGTAAGTCACGCCGTTAATTGTTCCATTATTTATTTTAAATACATACCAATACAAAACTAACAAAATACCGCAGCGGGCGATAATCGTAAGAGTATCGGCTATCAGTCGATCCAAATACTGCATCCGATCTTTAACTAAGGTTTTTATTATTTTAACGGCGAGACGAATCTCTTTCATAAATATGTCTGATAACGCTCTCTAAATCGGCACTATGAACATCAATATCTTCAACTTCGAATAAATCAAGTATTTTTTTAAGAGATTCTCTAACGCTGATTTTATTAATGTCGACCACGATAGTTATTTTATTCGGATCTCTATCTAGATATTTCAGACCATCGGGGAGATCAACTAGTTTTTCAAACTTGGTTGTTGGAATAAGATCGATATATTTTTCAAACACAAAAGTCTTAGCTAAATTCTCCGTGGGTAAGTCTTTAATAATCTCACCATGATTAATAATAATCGTTCGATTACAGAGAGACTCAATGTCGCCGACATCATGAGAGGTCAAAAAAATCGTCGTGCCTTCTTCTTTATTAATTTTAAGCAATAAATCGCGCAAAGACTTTTTTGCCACGACATCCAAGCCGATTGTCGGCTCATCCAAAAGTATTACTTTCGGCTTATGAATCAAAGAAGCAGCTACTTCGGCGCGCATTCTTTGGCCGAGTGAAAGTTTTCGAACCGGTTGATCTATAAAAGAGGTCAAATCAAAAATTTTACTAAGTTCAGAAATTCTTTTTTTTATTTCACCATCAGACAAATCGTACATCACGCCAAAAAATTCTAGAGAATCGGATAAAGGTAAATTAGGCAACAACTGTGAACGCTGACCAAAAACGGTACCGATTTTATAAGCCAGCTTCTTCCGGTCTTTAGTGGGGTCAAGACCTAGAATATTTACCTGGCCGGAAGTCGGAAATAAAATACCGGTAATCATTTTAATCGTTGTTGACTTTCCGGCACCGTTCGGACCGATGAAGGCGACGCGCTCCCCGCTCGCCACCGAAAAAGAAATGTTATCAACGGCAACCACTTCTCTTCTTTCGGGAGAAAAAATATTTTTTAGCCAACCGGACAATTCATTCCTTGCGGAAAAAGTAAATTTTTTCGTTAAATTGGCAATAATAATCGATTGATTCATAAAATAATAAAATAAAATATACGACTTGTCCCGACTAACAGCAAATCAGTTCTTTTTATTATAACAAATCAGGCCTAATATTTCAATAAATATATCAATAAAATATATTCTAAATAAATCGTAATCAAACCCGAGTCAGGCTCGCCCTTGACTTGTCTGCTTTACTTTGATAAAGTATAATCATGAATTTAAACACGATAGAAAACAAAAGATTAATTAAGGCGATTTTAGCTCTTAAAACTCCCGATGAAGCTCGGCGGTTTTTGCGCGACTTGCTAACCGAGAAGGAATTAATCGAGTTCGCTAAACGCCTGCAGGCGGCCGAAATGCTCACTGAAAAAATACCATATTTAATTATAGAAAAAAAAACCGGCTTAAGTTCGACTACGGTGGCCCGGGTATCTAAATGGCTTAATGGTCAAAAGAGCGGATATAAAACTATTATTGCCCGCTTGCATCATCGCGACTCTATCCAAGTAAGGAGAGGGCTACTTTAAAGCCTTTATGTATATTCAATATTAAAAGTATTTTACATAAAATTAGCCCCCTCCTTAATTGGCGGGGGTTTTATTTTGCCTACCTACAATAAAACGGCAAAAAACAGTTCTTTAAAAAAGGAAAAATATCATGCAGAAACTTATTAGTTACTTCACGGACGGGATCAAGTCCCAAACGCTTCAAACAATCGGAGCAGAAATTGAAACCCAGTTTGTCGACAAAAACGGAAAACCTATTTCGAAACAAAACTCTCAGCAAATAATGAACTATTTAGCTGAAAATGGGTGGAAAATTAATGGTCGAAAAGGCAATCTTATAACCGCTCTTATTGACCAGAGTGGCAACCAAATCTTTTATGAGCTCGGCCGGCACAATATCGAACTGGCCACCGCCGCTTCAACGCCGTCTCTTGTGCTGAATGTGGTTAGAGACTGCCTCAGCCGCATTTACCAAGCCGCCAAGACAGTTAATGCCGAACCGTATTTTTCGCCAATACTCCCGGGCGACGAAGATTTATTGGTCATACCAGACGAAAGAGATGCCACTTGGCTAGAGTTAGATGGGCGAGATGCACTGGCACCGCTAGCTCGGACATCTTCAGTCCAATTCACAATTTCCCTGGCGCCGCTAGAAGCCATAAAAATCCTGAACAATCTTGGAGAGCGAATTGACTCATTCCTGTTGGACTTTCCGCAGGATAAGGTTTGGAAAAGATATATCGAGGATTCAGCGGCGAGATATTTTTCTAATCGTTATGGCGGTCCGCTAATATTTGATTCGCTCGAAGACTACTGCTACGAACTTAGTCGCCATGATGTCGTTCAAGGGACAAACCTGGTTCCCTTTAAAAATGTTAGCGACTTGAATATCCCGCTCTACTTGCGAAGTATCTGGTGGCACTTCCGGCTTAAACGTTATGGTAACGCTCTCTGCCTGGAGATTCGCCCCATGGCGCGGAGAGGAGACGAACGGTTTCCGAGTCAACTGGAAAAAGTCCTGAAAATTTTCAGTCTATAAACAAAAGCCTAGAATAAGATACAAATTACTCTAGGCTTTCTTTTTTCTCTCCAAGAAGAAAAGCCTCGCTCCCCGCTTTGTCGCAATTATGAGCAAAGAGTATTAAACTTTGTTTATTAGCTCTTATCTCTTCTTCCCCATCCCGGCCGATGAGCTGGTCTTCTTCCACTATTTCAAAATTTTCAAAAGGCCTCGATAAAATAAAAGTATTTGTTTTGGTTTTATATAATTCATACATCCTGACATATGATTGTTTTTTAGATTTTAGATCATTTAACAAGTGCCCGCGCGCCCGGAGAAAAGCCCAAATACTTTCTTCCGCTAGTCGAACCGATTCCAGATCGCCTAAAAAACCACATTCCACACATATTCCTACTTTACCGAAACTATTCAGGTAATAGTCAGTCCCGCCCGGCTCTACTTGATCGAAACCGGAAACGACCAAATCAAACGGTAAATATTCTACAAGTCCCTGCGCAATTTTTTCGCAAATAACAAAGGGCCGAGAATTCAAGATAGAACTGGCGTGAATATCAAGTAGCACTCCGACCTGATCAAAATATTTTTTTAAAAATTGGGCGCGCCGATATTCATAACTTAGTTTATCACTAGCAGAAAGTAGGTCATCAGACTTAAACATTCTATTTAGATCGGCTTCCGTAAACCGAATATTTTTTTCAATCGCTCGCGGATTGCCGTAAGCTATAAAAACGCTTCCCCGCTCTATTTTAAGAGTAGCTAAAATTTTCTCCAACGCGACCACGCCGCACTTTTCATGGCCATGCGTACCGACCAGAATCATGCTGCTCGGGCCATTTTCTTGACCGCTCAATTTTATAATATCTTCTGTCATAAGAACAATCTAGCACTTTAGTATAATAAAGTAAAGACCGATCTGGCCGGCCCCTAGTTAACCTCTGGATTTTCCTAATGAATTTATGTTATTCTTTAATCAGATAAATTATTAATTTTGTCATCACGAGTTCGCTCCGCCGGCTGACGGAGAAAGCTTTGCCCTCTTATGAAAAACGATTTTCTTAGAAATAATTTCGGTTTCTGGCGTAAGCTAATTAATGCCTGGTCGTTTTTATTTTTTGCCATGATAATTCTCGATTTTATCCATAATAATGCCTACGAAAATCTTTTAAATTTAATTTCCACTATTTATATCGGGGTTTTGGCGATTTATGTCAGCGATAAAGAATTTGAACGTTGGTATGACCAACACAAAGAAAATCACCCGGGAGAAATCTTTGTTATTATTTGGTCGGTTCTTATCGCCGGATTATTTGCTCTAGATTTTTTTTATAACGGCTATTATAAATTGCCTAGTGCCGTTGTTTCCGCTTATATCGCCGTCCTAACAATTCTAGTGATAACGCGAAAATCAAAAGAATTATACCAACTAAAGCGTCGACGGAGAAAATAATAAAGAGCCAGACGCTCTAAAACGTCAATGTCTAAAAATGTAAACTATTTTAGCCCGAGGTAGGCTATCATAGTTTCTAGCTCTTGGGGTTTATCTCGTCTGTAAGAAAAATATTTACTATTTAAACAGTAGGTACATTCACTGCTTATACTGATATTATGGTGGTTAACGTTTAATTGAAGCAATTGATCTTTAACGATTTTGGAAAGATTGATATATATTTTTTCGCCTCGAATTATAGAATCTGAAATTTTAAATTGACTCAACACATCGTCCTTAACCTCAAAATGACAATCTTGAATATGCGGACCAATAAAAACTTCAATGTCGTTTGGATTCGAATTATAATAATTTATGAAGGTATTAATAACCTCTTTGGCAATTTCTGAGGCTACGCCGCGCCAACCGGCATGAGCCAAGGCTACTGCTTGTTTGTTTTTATCGTAAAAATAAATAGGCAGACAATCGGCAATGGTTACAGTTAATAAATATTTATTTTGATTCGTTATCAAAGCATCACAATTCGGGGTTGATTGACTTTTATCTATATCATCGACGACAACCACTCTATTCTTATGAACTAATCCGGCTGATACTATAATTTTGCTAGCCAAATTTTGATTTCCGAAAAATAAAAAACGATTCCCTGAAGAACTCTTCATTGAACCATCTTTTTTCTCTGATATTCCTAGGTCTAAATTTTGATTGCCGGTAAAATCCATAATTTTATTATATCATACCGTTCCCAAGTGATAAATTCCCTATTAAAAATAATCAACGGCTAGATCTAGAACTATTTACAGACCATAAAGATGGTAGGACGTAATTAAAATAATTATAATAAAACCATTGACTAGTTCCGTATTTTCTTATAGGATTTGAATAATTAACCATAAACAATAAAGGAGTCTAAATTGAAAAACAAATTCTCAGTATTAATCGCGACCTGGTTTTATACCGGTCTAATCCCCCCTTTTATTTTAAAGGGGATGGCGGGTACTTACGGAAGTCTCTTCAGCATCCCTTTGGTGTGGACAACGTTGTGGCTATCCGATAATGTATCACCGTGGTTATACATTATAGTTACTTTAATAATTTATTTTGTCGGGCTCTGGTCCGTTCCTTTAGCAGAAGTTGCTCTCGGGCCAAGAAAAGATTGGGGCGGGAAAGTTAAGACCAGAGATCAAAATCAAATCGTAATTGATGAGACTCTGGGTCTGTTAATAACTTGTTTTCTTCTTCGCTCCGGGCACGAATCGCTCTGGTTATTATTACTACTTGGTTTTGGCTTCTTCCGTCTATTCGATATAATAAAAATTCCACCAGCAAAATATTTCGATCGGATGAAAACAGCTAATGGAGTAATGCTAGATGATGTGATAGCGGGAATTTATGCTTTTGTTTGTCTACGGCTAACAATCATCATTTTTCATATTTAAAAAGTACTATCAATAACCACTAAAATTATAAGGCCCTCACATAGAGCCTTTTTAAATTAAAAAATTTTGGCAGAGGTGGTGGGGTGCTTTGGAGGGGGTGATTAAGGTTTTTATCTGGCAGGTCTTTACCTCATCGAGATGAAATAAAATACCAATAATTCTAAATAAATCTGCTATTTCAAATTTTTTATCAAAATATCCAAACCCTCATCTAAAAGTTCTTGCGGAATAATAAGGGGCGGCATTATTTGCATATTGTCTTTACTTCCAACAACCACGTGCAGCCCATCAGCAAAACATGCTTTCTGAATTCTTGAGCAAGTCTCGGCATCTTTAAATTGAGCGCCAATTTCCAAACCAATTCCTCGAACATCAACCAATGTCTCTCCGATATGAGCCTTAAGTTTTTCTTTTATATAATTTCCTTTTTCTTCAGCCATTTCCCAGGTTTTATCTCTTAGATGAATTTGTAAAACTTTTAAGGATGCGGCGCAGGCAATCGGATTCCAGCCAAAGGTTGAGACTAAAATTGATTCTGAAAATGATTTCTCAAATATTTCTGATTTTCCAACAACCGCTCCAATAGCGGAGGCCCCATTAGAAATTCCTTTAGCCAAAGCGACCATATCAGGAAGAACATTTTCATGTTGTATCCCAAAAAGTTTGCCGGTTCTAGAGAATCCCGTTCCAACTTCATCAACAATAAGTAGCGTTCCGTATTTTAAAGTGAGTTCTCGAAGTTTGGTCAAAAAACCAGGATAGGCAATTAGGGTTGAGCCCCAACCGGTAATAATTCCCGGCTCCGTGACAACGGCGGCAACATCTTTCTCGATGAGTATTTCTTCAAAATCTAAAAGAAATTTTTGCCAATCTGCAACGCTAATTTTATTATGGGGAAAAGCAATGGGCGCAATCTCTGGAACTAAAGGTTCGAGTTTTGAATGAGAACCTTTTGGATAGCCAATTGCCAGAGTGGCAAATAGTTGCCCATGATATTGGGAATTAAAACCAATAATTTTACTTCTCCCTGTATACACGCGGGCGACTTTGATTGCTACCTCCACTGATTCAGTTCCGCTGGTTTCTTTTATACAAGCATTCAGCTCTTTTGGCAGCACATCGGTCAGTGCTTTAGCATATTCTTCTTGAATTGGATCAGAACCCCAGAGAAGCCCTTGTACATTTTTCTTTACTTGTTCAATTATTGCTTCATTAACTTCGGGATGATTCCAGCCTAAATTAGTGACATTCCAGGCTGAAGAAAAATCAATATATCTCTTTCCGCTTCTATCCCAAATTAAAGAGACTTCGGCTTTTGCCAGTGGAAGATATTCATATTTTCCCTTGAAATCTCGGTAAACAATGCTATTTTCAATCATATATATATAAACATGCTATTAAATAAGTTATATTTATAGCTCCGTCTCGGGGTAATAAAAAACTGCTAGACAGGCTAGCAGCTTTAACGAACTAAAAAATGATTTCCCAGGTTACGCCAGAGTTTGATTCTTGGACGGCTATTCCTTGGAGCTTCAACTCATTCTTTATGTCGTCAGTCTTTTGATAATCTTTAACTGATTTTGCGGACCGATAATCTTCCAGTTTAGAATTAATCGAATCTTCCGTTAAATTTCTGGCTTGAAGAATTTTTCCCTTTAGTTTAGCTAGGTATTCTGAAGGATCTTCCTCAAAAATTCTTAAAATATCAGTAATCGATTTAAGGCTTAAGAAAAATGAATTAAATATTCCCCTTTTCTCTTCCGGAGACTGCTTATCAGAATGAATAATCTTGTTTAATTCTCTAAAGATGTCCGTAATTTCAGCAACAACTTTAGGGGTATTAAAGTTATCATTCATATATTCCTTAAATTTTTCTTCCAGATTTGCGATTTTTGGAGTCTGATTAACCTTCTCCGTATCAACGCTGTTTATCAGCTCACGCATTTTGAGAATTGTCGTGTAGAAATAAACCATTCTCTTGCGGGCATTTAAAAACAGATCTTTTGAAAAATTAATGTCCGAACCGTATTGATGAGTTAAAACAGCGTACCGGATTTCTTCGGGAAAATAATCTTTTAGAGCATCTTTTACCGTCATAAAATTACCCGTGCTTTTACTCATTTTCGAACCATTAAGTACTACCATGCCATTATGAACCCAATATTTAGCAAACTGCTTGCCCGTATAAGCCTCACTTTGGGCTATTTCATTTTCATGGTGAGGAAAAATTAAATCAATCCCACCGCCATGAATATCAATTTCGTCGCCCAAATATTTATTAGCCATAACCGAACATTCAATATGCCAACCAGGCCTACCTTTCGACCATGGCGACTCCCAATATGGCTCACCCTCTTTATAAGGCTTCCATAGAACGAAATCATTTTGGCTTTGTTTATTTGGAGAATCTTCTGAATTAATTAATTCATCTTTTTTGCGATTAGAAAGCTGGCCATACTTGGGAAACTTTTCTACGCTAAAAAGAACTTCTCCATTTTGAACATAGGCAAACCCTTTTTCAATTAGAACCTGTATATACTTAATAATATCCTGTATACATTCAGTAACTTTTGGTTCGTAATTAGCTTTTTTAACTTTAAGCGTTTCAAGTCTTGAGAATTTTCTCGAATATAGCGCTCACTAATTTCACTGCTTTCTCGCCCCTCAAGTCTAGCTTTGGCGATGATCTTATCGTCAACGTCCGTCCAATTTCTAATATAATTGACCTTATACCCTAGATATTCGTAATAGGTTCTTATTACATCATAAACTATTGCTTGACGAGCATGACCTATGTGAATTTCGTCATATGGAGTTACGCCACATGCGTACATTTTTAATTGATTTTCTAAAAGAGGTTCAAATTTCTCTCTTTTTCTTGTTAACGAACTATAAATAATCATTTCATTCTCCTTTTTCATAATTAATATATTTTAAAATTATAACAAGTATTGTTAATATTGTCAATATTTTGGTTTTTATTTTATCTATCCAAGAATCGTTACATTTTTAGCATATAAAGTCAAAAAATGTGGATGCATATTACTCTCTCCCATTCATTTGACTTTATAATTCAAATAAGTTAAGTTGAAAATATAGTAAACAACATGAGTTTATGCTTAATTTAATCTTTTATGCTGTTTTTTGTTCTTTGACAATTAGACACAAATAAGTAGATAGATTAGTATAAAAAATCATTCGAACACAAAACAAATCTCTTCTGAGCCCGTTAAAAAGGCATGGGAGTATTTTTTCAACCCGATATTGCTGAGCAATATCTCAATAAAAGGAGCAAGTGATGGACTTACTAAAAGAAGTTTTCCGACATGACGTACAACCCGCTCGTGGATGTACGGAGCCTGCCGCCATCGCACTCGCATGTAGCAAGGCGCTGGCAGCGGCCAATAATAACCAAACAGATAGCAACACTGTTATCAGTGAGGTACACGTAACGATAAACCCCGGCATACTGAAAAATGCAATGGGGGTTATTATTCCCAATTCCCAAGGCGAGAAAGGTTGCGCAATGGCAGCTGCGCTCGGTGTTCTAGGCGGAGACTCAAATGCAGGACTCGAAGTTCTACATAATATTAAACCAGAACATCTAACAAGTGCGCGGTACCTGATCAAAAATGAAATCGTCAAAGTGGTTGTTGATAAGTTACTTGATGATTTTTACATTAGTGCTATTGTAAAAACCTCTAGCGGCCTGGGTCATGTAGTAATTAAAGGTGGTCATACTAACATTACTCTAATAGAATGCGATAAGCGTATTATATACGAGGCAGATATTTCAGCCTCCGTCGATAATTCAAGCCACGCAAAAATGAAAGAGGCCTTGTTTGAAATGACTATTGATAATTTAGTTGAACTTGCCAAAAACATGGACGAAAGCGATCGTGAACATGTTCGAAGCGGAATAACTATGAATTTGACTGCAGCCGCCGCCGGGCGCGAACTAGGAAAATACGGCAGTATTTTAGCAGACAAAATCAATGGATCACATAATCTCATTGAAACTTCAAGTGTTTTAACGGCCTGTGCAACAGATGCGCGAATGAGCGGTGCCAACTTATCCGTTATGTCTAGTGGCGGTAGCGGAAATCAAGGTGTCATAACCATTCTTGTTCCATACAATGTTGGAAAGTCCAACGATGTTGCAGAAAAAATAATTGAAGAAAGTATTGCCCTAGCTCATCTTGTAAACTCCTACATTAAAGTGTTTACCGGCGATCTCTCTCCAATATGTGGTTGCGCAATATCGGCTGGAGTCGGGGCGGCGGCGGCTATTGTCTACCAATCTGGTAAACTAGATAAAATAGGCATGGCTATAAATACTACTATCAGCGGTATTGCTGGTATTTTGTGTGACGGCGCAAAATGTGGATGCACTCTTAAGGTACTTCCTTCTGTTGCTAGTTGCATACATGCAGCTAATTTCGCAATTAACGATCTTGGTGCCTCTGAAAATGACGGCATCATAGGCTGCACCCCTGAGATTTCCATCCATAATCTCGGGAAAATATGCAAAAGCATATTACCGGTAGATAACGTCTTAATTGAAATCATGACCGATAAAACCTAAAAACGTCTTCAGGAATAAAGGGCCGAGCATAACTTAGCCCTTTTTTATATACCTACATGATTATTTAAAGAGCGCCGTACTTAAATATTTTTCACCACTATCAGGAAAAAGAACAACGATCACGCCTGAATTAATTTCTTTAGCGAGCTCTAGGGCACCAAACATCGCGGCGCCAGAACTCATTCCAACAAAAATTCCTTCGCGCAGCGCAAGCGCGCGAGCTGTTTCATATGCTTGTTCATTATACACGACAAATTTTTTATCCAATTTTGTTTCATCGTATATCGAAGGTACAATTGCTTCCTTCATATTTTTCAATCCTGCTATTTTATGTTCAAATTGCGGCTCTACCCCGACGATTTGAATAGCGGCATTATATTCTTTAAGACGTTTGCCTGTCCCCATTAACGTCCCTGTTGTTCCCATCCCGGCGACAAAATAATCAACGTTTGGCAAATCAGTAATAATGTCTTCGGCCGTGCCTTGATAATGAGCGAGCGGATTATTAAGATTATCGAATTGATATGGCATCCAGTATTTATTTAACTCGGAATGATACATTTCTTTAGCTTTTGCAATTGCCCCATCGGTTCCTTTTGTCGGATCGGTCTCTATCAACTCCGCTCCAAAAGCTCTGAGAATTTTCTTGCGTTCCTCGCTCATACCCGCGGACATTGTTAATACCGATTTATAACCCTTGACCGTTGCGACAAGCGCAATACCAATTCCCGTATTGCCAGAAGTTGGTTCAAGAATTATTTTATCCTTTGTTAGTTCCCCTGATTTTTCCGCGGCCTCAATCATAGACAGTGCAATTCTGTCTTTAACTGAACCACCCGGATTCTGTCCTTCTAATTTCGCATAGATTGTAACACCACTTTTGGTGTTTAGCGTGTTGATTTTTACCATTGGCGTATGACCAATAGTTTCTAAAATGCTTTGATAAATCATATTTATTTTATATTAAATATTTAAAAAAACTCTTTCATTCCAAAGAGTTTTAAAAAATGTTGAATTAATAATTTAAATCTAACAATAATAAGCCCCTTGGACCAAAGTGGTAAAGTGGCTACAACAAGTGATAACTTCTAAATAATGTCGCATCTTATTCATAAAACTATTGTTAATTACATCATATCATATTTTTAAATATATGCAAATCCCTCACAAATTTCAACATTAACAAAATAAACCTGCCGCAGGGCAGGTTTATTTTGTTAGCGGAGAGTGAGGGATTTCCGCCTCATTCGCTCGCCGTCGCTCGCTCATTCGTTGTCCAGAACTTGCGTCCGACCTGCCCCCGGCAGGTCGTCCGACGCTCGCTGCAATATTCGCCTGCTGGCGAATAT
>JBAZBP010000002.1:0-133505 GCA_041671365.1 Patescibacteria group bacterium | reverse complement strand
AACTTGAAGAGGCCCTTCCTTAGTACGAGAGGACCGGGAAGGACGAAGCTCTAGTGTACCTGCTGTTCTACCAAGGGCATTGCAGGGTAGCTACCTTCGGTTAAGATAAGCGCTGAAAGCATCTAAGCGCGAAGCTGTCTCTGAGATTAGGTTTCACAGACTGGTTAGAGAATATAACCTTGATAGGCCGTAGGTGTAAGTCCCGTAAGGGATTGAGCCGAGCGGTACTAATAAGTCGTTTGATTTTCCCACACTTTTATTTTTAATAAATTTTGATGTTTCGGTTGCTTTGAGTCTTTACTAGAGCATAAAATTACAATGGTACCTATTAATGGCTATGGCTATTAATGGGGTCTATATAAAAGACACCATTGTTCTGGTGGTTTTGAGCGGAGGGGTCACACCTGATCCCATCCCGAACTCAGAAGTTAAGCCCTCCAGCGCCAATGATACTTGGGCATCAGCCCTGGGAAAGTAGGTCGCCGCCAGAACAATGGTGTTTTTTTATTGGGAAAAATAGTAATTTTTTTGGTTGCTCTTCACCCCTAAAAATGCTAAAATATAAAGGAAATTTAGATAAATTTTCTTTATTTTTTATGGAACAAATGCTGGATCTTCATATTGATTCGCGTTATTCCCGCGCTTGTTCGCCGCAACTGACGCTCGCTAATATTAATCGCGCTTGTCGAACGAAAGGAATAGACATTATCGCCACCGGAGACTTTACTTATCCCGCTTGGTTTGAGTCCATTAAAAAAGAATTAGAAGAGACGTTGCCAGATTCCGGATTGTATAAATTAAAAACAGCCAACGATGATCAGATAAAATTTATTTTAAGCACAGAGCTCTCTTTAATTTATAAAGACGGCGATAAAGCGCGGCGAATTCACTTACTTATTCATGCTCCTAGTTTGGAGGCGGTCACCGAACTTAATCGGCAACTGGATAAAAAATTTAATATCCGTTCTGACGGCCGGCCGATTTTAGGAATTAGCGCGCCGGAACTGGTAAAACTGGTTTTAAAAATTGATCCGCGTTTTTTAATTTATCCGGCTCATATTTGGACTCCCTGGTTTTCAGTTTTTGGTTCTAAATCGAGATTTAATTCTCTGGAAGAATGCTTTCACGATCAAGTTGAACATATTTATGCTATTGAAACCGGCTTATCCAGTGATCCGGAGATGAATTGGCGTTTATCAGCTCTTGATAATTTAACGGTTCTTTCTAGTTCTGATGCTCATAGCTTAAATAATATCGGACGTGAAGCAAGTGTTATGGAATTAGAGGGACCAGTTACTTATGATCGAATTTATCAAATTATAAAAAAACAAGAACGTGTTTCGCCTGGCCTAGGAGGTTCTAAAAAATCTGGGCTAAAATTAACTTTGGAATTTTATCCGGAGGAAGGACGCTATCATTTAGACGGACACCGTGATTGTAATTTTAGCTGTTTACCGGCTGCCAGTCGAAAGTTAAAAAATGTGTGTCCAGTTTGTCATAAATCTTTGGTTATTGGAGTTTTAAATCGCGTGGAAGAATTGGCCGATCGCCCCGTCGGCTATCAGCCGCCCAAAGCTGTTGGCTTTAAAAAAATCGTAGAATTAGATAAGATTATAGCGGAAGCTTTAAATATTAAGGGTCGAGATTCCCGTGTCGTCCAAAAACAATATCAGCAATTAATCAGTCAATTTGGAAACGAACTTTTTATTCTATTGGAATTAGATTTAAATAATGTTGGTAAAGACGTAGGCTCCCGTATTATTGAAGGGATAAAACGTGTCCGCGAGGGGAATTTAATTGTTAAGCCCGGTTTTGACGGTGAGTACGGTCAAGTCAATATTTTTTCTGGCAGCAGCCGTCCGGGGAGACAAAATAATTTGCTTTAAATAAGTTTTTTAAGTTTATGTCTCAAACTAAAGATTCCGCTATTAGTTTATTGTCTGTCATTGTTCTTTTGGTGTTAACGGCGATGGCTACGGTTTTATATGGCAGTAATGCGGAGCAGAAAGCTCAACTGAACAATAGCATTTTTTGGCAAAAAACTCGTTCGGTCTTTGATATTGCCTTAGTAGGTCTGGAAAGCATAACGGCTATAAGTTTAAGCAAAAAAACCAGCCCGCTATCTTCGACGGTCGATATTAATGAAAAATCGAGTTATGTTTTAGATCAGGTAGGCGTGGTCGGAGGATTCTGGCCGAAAACGGCAATGAAGATTAAAAATGCCTGGGAAAAAAGCAGTGAAAATTCATCGACGGTACCGGCCGACTCTAGTTTGGATGATTTAGTGGAATGGAGACAAACAGACAGCGGGGCGGAAATAATTTTTAGGCCAAAAAGTGAGATAGAACATAAATTAGTCCTGCCGTTTAAATCTTTAAGTCGTTAAAAAAGGAAAATGTAGTAACTGGTTAAGTAATTATTAGAGTATTAATTAATTTGTCATTATTTTAAATTGCATCTATAGTTTATCGGGAATTTATAATTTTTTAGCGGTTTCTTAAGGGGGTTTATGTTATAATAAATATATTAATAAAAATTAAGATATAAATTTATGAAACAGGAGAAAGAGAAAAAAAGTGTTTCCGATCGCGGGGATAATAAAACGAAACGTGAAGATGCGGCCCTGAGCGCGATTGAACAGATTAGAACTCGCTTCGGCGAAGGAGCCATTATGAAGTTCGGCGACGTGCCGAAAACTAATGTTGATGTAATTTCTACCGGTTGTTTGTCTTTAGATATTGCGACCGGTGTCGGTGGCATACCTCGAGGTCGGGTTATTGAAGTTTTTGGACCGGAATCGTCGGGAAAAACGACTTTAGCTCAGCATATTGTAGCCGAAGTTCAGAAAGTCGGAGGAATAGCCGCCTTTGTAGACGCTGAACACGCTTTAGATCCGGAATATGCGACTAAAATCGGAGTTAATATTAAGGAAATGCTTTTGTCGCAACCGGATAGCGGCGAACAGGCGCTAGAGATTGTCGAAACCTTGGTTCGTTCTAATGCTGTTGATGTTATTGTAGTTGATAGTGTGGCCGCTCTAGTGCCTCAGAAAGAAATTGAAGGAGAAATGGGTGATCAGCATATGGGTTTACAGGCGCGTTTAATGAGCCAGGCGCTGCGTAAACTAACGGCCATTATTGCCAAGACTAATACGGTCGTTATTTTTATTAATCAAATTCGTAATAAGATCGGAGTTTTCTTTGGTAGCCCGGAAACCACCACCGGCGGTAACGCTCTAAAGTTCTATTGCTCGATGCGGATAGAAGTCCGTCGCGCCGCGCAGATAAAACAGGGAGAGAAAATTATCGGTAATCGCGTTAAAGTAAAAATTGTAAAAAATAAAGTGGCTGCCCCTTTTCGGACTTGTGAGTTTGATATTATGTATAATGAAGGAATTTCCGTTTCCGGCGATTTAGTGGATTTGGGCGTAGAAAATAATGTTATTAAGAAAAATGGCAATACCTACTCTTTTGGCGAAGTAAAATTAGGAACCGGTCGAGAAACCGCCAAGAAAATGATTAAAGACGACAAAAAATTATTGGCAGAAATTAGAAAAACAATTTTGACGGCAGTAAAGAATAAAGAAACGGCGGAAGCTAAATAAATAACTTTAAAAACCGCCTTTAGGCTAAATGCCGTGGAGGCGGTTTTGTAAAGGTGATTTAATTATTTTTAGATTATGTCTAAAACATTTGTATTGTCGGTCGGCGGATCGCTGATTGTTACTTCCGAAGGAATAAATTTACGATTTTTAAAACAATTTCGGGCTTTTATTTTACGGTACGTTAAACGAGGCTATAAATTTTATTTGGTTATCGGCGGCGGATCTACGGCTCGTACTTATATTAAAGCCGCTTTGGCGGCCACGTCGGTTAATAATTATGATCGCGATTTAGTGGGAATTAGAGCGACTCGTCTCAATGCTGAATTATTAAAAGTTGTTTTTGGCCGAGATGCCTATTCGGAGGTGATTACTGATCCGACTAAGCTTGTAAAAACTAAAAAATCGATTATTTTGGCCGGCGGTTATCGGCCGGGCTGGTCAACCGACTATGTCGCCATTTTAATGGCGGCCAGTCAAAAGATTAAAACTGTAGTTAATTTGTCCAACATTGATTATGTGTATGATCATGATCCGCGAAAATTTCCGGATGCTAAAAAATTAACGACGACTAGCTGGTCGAAGTTTTGTAAAATTGTCGGTAGTAAATGGCAGCCCGGCTTAAACGTTCCTTTTGATCCAGTAGCTTCACGAGCAGCGGCCAGCCATAAGATGAAAGTAGTAATTCTTAATGGCGAGGAACTAAAAAACCTAGAGAAGTGTTTGACTGGTCAAAGATTTGTTGGGACAACTATTAGTTAGTTTTTTTGTAAGCAGTTAAAATTTGTTTAATCTGTCGAGAAATTTCCGGAATAGTTAATCGGCCGTCAAGATTAATTACCTTTTTTTGTTGGTGATAATATTTTAGAAGAGGAGTGGTTTGGGCATGATAAACGGTAAAACGATTTTCAATCGTTTTTAAATTATCATCGGATCTTCCCGAAGTTTTAGATCTAAGCATAATTCGTTGAACCGCTTCGCGCTCGCTCAGTTTAAGATTTATTACTAAGTTGATTGATAAATTTTTATCTTGAAATAGTTTATCCAAGGCTTTGGCTTGCTTTAGGTTTCGAGGGTAACCATCAAAAACAAAACCGCCACCCGATATTTTTTTTGTTACTTCTTCCTCTACCATTTTGATAACCAAATTATTAGGTACTAATTTTCCGGCATTTTGATATCTTTTAATCTTTTTTCCGAATTCAATATTATTTAATTCTCGGCGTAATATCTCCCCGCTGGATAAATGATTAAGATTATATTTTTTGGCGATTAAGACGGCTTGAGTTCCTTTGCCGGCTCCGGGTGAGCCGAAAATTATTAGGTTAAGCATATTTATTTTTAATATTTAATATTTTTTTACTTCATTATTATAGCGGAAATTATTGATTTGGCCAAATAGTAAGAAAGGTAAAACCATTAAAGCAATAAAAAACCCATTACTACGCAGTAATGGGTTTTCTTTGCAGAATATTTCTCTTTACAAAGAATGAAGAGCGCTTATTTCATCAGAATCATTTTCTGGGTCTGACTAAATGCGCCCGATACTAGACGGCAAAGATAAGTGCCGCTAGCCAATTTACTTCCATCGAAATTGATGGAATAATTTCCTTCTATTTTTTCCTCGTTTACTAGAGTAGCCACTTCCTTACCGAGAATATCGTAAATTTTTAAATTCACGAAAGAGCTGGTCGGTAGAGAATAGCTGATAGTTGTTGAAGGGTTGAAGGGGTTAGGATAGTTTTGAGATAGATTGAATTCAATCGGCGTGCTTAAATTATTTTCAACGCCGGTTGTAGAATTGGGCAGAGAAACGGCCTCTATTTTATATTTGAGGCTCTGATCTGGAACCGTGAACACAGCTTGATTGCCACTAACCTGAGTGGAATTGCTCCACAGTTTACCGGATGGTAACATTGCAGATATCCTGACTGCGAAAGCCCTGGTATTTATCGTAATGGTATTACCAGACATGACTTTAGAGTAAGTTGCTGGCGCTGGTTTACTCCGAGTTGACATTAACTGGCCAATGCCCAGATCTTTAACTGAAGGATCCATGGGATTGTTAATCCAGATACGCAACAACAAGATGTCCAACAGAGTCGCACTGTCGAAAAGAATCGAGGTGCGCCCTATATTATAACCTTCGTTCGTGTATGTATAAAAATCCATAAATCCACCATAAGTAGCATAAAGGCTTTGCATTTCATCAACGTCGTTAGCGAGGACTTCGCCATCTCCAGTAAAATCCCCCAATATTCCATCAATAGATTTTATTACTCGGTTATGACCGATATAATCGGAAGTCGGAACTGGATGATTGCTACTTAAAAATACGGCTTCGGTATAAAAGTTGATATAGGATATTCCTCCTATTGGCATTGTATTATAACCGAACACCCAGCTAAGGTTAAATATATCAATACCATTATCGAGGGAGTTTGCCGTCCAAACAACTGACTGATCAAAATTAGTAGTTACTGTATCGACATGTCCAATTTGTTGTAAATTGTCGATCCAAATCTGGCCAAAATGGAGATCGGTCTGGCTGCCAATGCTTATGTTCGCGTTGCTCTTAAAAGCTGTGATAGCTTTCGGTACGTAATTACTGCGATTGGTCTCACAAGATCCGGAGGAATAAAAATATTCACCCGGTAAAACATAGAGAGTGTCGGCATACTCTTGGTTCCAGCTTCTCGGATAGATCCAAGATTTTAGAGTTAGATGATCGGTGTTAGCCAGTGTAATGTCCTTACCGATCACACTATTCCCCCAATATTTAACCGCTTCGGTTTCGAAGGTTTCCGCATCCGTAAATATGACTTCACGTAATGAAAAAACAAATTGACCCCAGCCATATAAATTTGAACGTAGATCAATAATAATTGATGAGTGACGAGGGATAGTGGTCGGATTATAAAAACTGAAATCCAAGTCGCGATATCCATCAATATTATTAATTGACCAAGAATAGATCTCTCCGATAGGTATTGTTCCTATGGTCACATAGACACCATACATGTCTAATCTACTTTCCGCATATTGGCTGCTGCAAGAAAAGGTGGCCCCATTAATGATCACGTCGTGGCTAGATTCATTGCTTATTTTTATAGCGTGGCAATGGACATCGTCTAACGACTGGCTATCATTACTAATAAGATTGACACTGGGAGCTGATTCGTCGGTCACGACCGTAACAGAGTCAAAAATTGTCTGCGCTTCAAGCGCGGAATAAGAAACCAAAAACAAAAACAAAATAACAATGGATAACTTTTTCACTTTAGACCTCTGGTTTATGATTATTAGATAATTAGTTTACATTTTTATATAATATTAGCCAAATATATTATTTTAAGCTGATATATTTCTTAAATGACTACGAACAATAAACTATACAGTATATTCTGTATACTGTCAAGCGGCGAGTATTGAAAAATGCCCAGGAAGTATAGGCATTATATATGACTAATTAAAAAGATAAATCTTACTTTTCAGGTGCCCCGTGCAGGATTCGAACCTGCGACCGTCTCGTTAAGAGCGAGCCGCTCTACCAACTGAGCTAACGAGGCATTTATTATTGTTTTTCATTAATATTGTAGATTTGTTCTATCCAGGCCATTATACGATGTCTGAGATTTTCTGTTCCTTTGCCACATATTTGAATTCTAATAATGCCATGCGAGAGAATGTTTTTGCGGTGTCCTGTTCCTGGAGCTTTAGTGAAACTTTTGCCGAAATTTTGTAAAGGAATGCCGGTTAGTTTTGACCAATATTTTTTTATCATTAAATCATTGTCCTGAGCGTGTATATGCAGATACGCTTTTATTCTATCAACATTAATATGTAGAAATTTTTTAAACCATTTTATCATAAATAATATTATCCGTTCATCTGAATTTGCAAGATATAGTCCATTAGTCTTACAACCCTCCGCCCAGTATAACATGGAGCCGGCTACAAAAAAAGTAAAGTCATCGATTTTTTTATTGTTTATTTCTTTTTTAGCCGATTCTTTTATTTCAGCGATCTCCGCTTTCCGTATTTCATGTAATCGTTTTGAACCTAATTTTAAAATTTCTATTTTATTAGTGAACAATTTATTATACTGTGATGGAGATAATTTTATATCATTACACCATAAGCAGATATTGCTTTTTGATGTGTTACATTGTTTAGCAATATTTCCATAACTAAGACCCTTCTGTCTGAGAATTCTGACTTTTGCGTATAAAATTTGATTTTTTGGTTTCCGAACCACATGTTTATGTTATATAACAATTGTACCAAATAGTTAAAGGACTGTAAATTGTGGCGGGGGCGGGGCTCGAACCCGCGACCTTAGCGTTATGAGTGCTACGCTCTAACCAGCTGAGCTACCCAGCCTTTCGTGCGCCCGGCAGGATTTGAACCTGCAACCCCTTGGTCCGAAGCCAAGTACTCTATCCAGTTGAGCTACGAGCGCTAATAATAAGCCCCATGTTAGGGATTATGTTTTTCTGTTGAGGCTTATTCTTTTATCTTTTGCCTTTTAGGGCTTGTTTAAGGTGGTAGCCGGTTTTAAATTTGGCGACTTTGACAGCCGGGATAGTAATTCTTTCGCTTGGTTTTTGGGGGTTAACTCCGCCTCGAGAATAACGGACGCGGGAAAGAAATGTCCCAAACCCGGCAATCGTCACCTCGCGATCGTTTTTTAATTCCTCAACAATGGTGGTGGTTAAAACCTCCAACATTTTTTCGGCCTGCTTTTTGTTCAGACCTTCGACAGAGTGATGAATCTTGTCGATGAGTTGCGCTTTGTTCATATATTTATATATTAAGCTTGTGTTAATCAAGCCTATTTAAATAATTGATTTTGCTAATTAACGAGCATACTCAGTGGCCCGCATTTCTCGAATAATATTAACTTTAATCTCTCCTGGGTATTTTAACTCATTTTCTATCTTTTTTGCAATATCCCTAGCCAAATTATAAGCCTGGAAATCATTTACTTTTTCCGGTTGAACAAAGACCCGTATTTCACGGCCGGCCTGAATCGCGTAAACTTTTTCAATCCCTTCGAAAGTTAAAGCGATTTTTTCTAGTTCTTCTAAGCGATGGACATAGTTCTCGTAGTTGTCGCTGCGAGCGCCCGGACGAGCAGAAGAGATAGCATCGGCTACTTTTACAATAACCGAAATGAGTGTGGCTGGTTTATCTTCGTGGTGAGTTTCAATCGGAGCGATAAGCTCCGGCGGTAAACCAAATTTTTTGGCAATATCCCGACCTATTTCCGTATGATTACCTTGAACTTCATGATCAACGGCTTTTCCGATGTCGTGCAGCAAGCCGCCTTTTTTGGCGAGAGTCACATCCGCTCCTAGTTCTTCGGCGAGCATACCAGCTAAATGAGCAACTTCAACAGAGTGCCGTAAAGCATTCTGGCCGTAACTAGTTCGATATTTTAAACGACCTAAAATTTGTACTAATTTAGGATCAAAGCCGGTTACGCCGACTTCATACATCGCTTCTTCGCCGGCTTTTTTAATATCCAATGAAATATCTTTTTTGGCATTTTCGACCGCCTCTTCGATTTTAGTCGGATGAATGCGTCCGTCTTTTATTAAGTAATCTAAAACTTTCTTGGCGATATGGCGACGAATTAAAGAGAAACCGGAAACAGTAATAGCGCTGGGAGTATCATCAACAATAATTTCGACGCCGGTCATTTGTTCGATGGCTTTAATATTTCGCCCCTCCCGGCCGATAATTCTACCTTTCATTTCATCGTTAGGCAAATCTACCGTCGTGGTGGTCAATTCCACGGTATAAGAGGAAACCATTCTTTGCATGGCGAGAGCTAAAAGATCTCGAGCCTTTTCGTTAATAGTATCCTCAGAATTATTTTCTAATTTATTGACTCGGACCATTAAATCTTCGGAATTTTTTTCTTCGATAGTTTTTAAAATTATCTCCTTAGCCTCCTCTTTGGTCAGGTTAGATAATTTTTCCAGTTTTATTTCCTGCTCTTCCTTGATAGTTTTTATTTTTTCTTTTATTTCTTGAACTTCCGTAACCTTGTCGTATAGTTTTTGTTGTTTTTCTTGGAGCTCTAACAGTTTTTGGGAAAAAGATGTTTCTCGTTGTTCTAATCTTTTTTGAAAATTGTTAATTTCTGTTCGACGGCTGGTTTCTTCTTTTTTAGACTCTTCAATAATTTTCAGAGCTTTATCTTGAGCCTTGAGGATTAGATCTTTTTCTTTAATCCGCGCATCGCTTAGGAGCTTATCGGCTTTTTCGGTAGCATTGTTAATTTTAGAACCGGCTGATTTTTTGTAGAAAAAATAGCCTATAAAAAAACCACCTACCGCTAAAACAACATACAGAACATAACTTAAGTATTCCATATAAAAGGAGGCTGTTTTCAGAGATTAAAGATGGTGTAAGAGATTATTAAGTTTTGAAAAACCAGAACCACTCGTCTCCGCCTCCGCCAGTTGGCGGATGGCGAATGATAATATTTATTTTAGAAACAGAAAGGCGCTATTTTAATTTTTTTAGCTAATTTTAAATTAAAAATCGGAAAAAACATAAGTAATTAATCGGAATAAAATAAATTTGTTTGATACTAGCCTAAGTAGTGGTTGGCTCTTCTAAATAATTTCTAAAAACAGATTTTAATTAATGAATAAATTTACTTCTACACTTTAGCATTTAAGTTTGAGTTTGTAAAGACACCTTTTAGTATTTTGTTGATTGACTAAACGCCAAAAATAACGTAATATTAAAAAATAGCTGAAGAATTTTTAAGTTATTTTAGCCTTTTTATTTTATTAATCTATTTAATTTTTTATGAATTTAACCGAACTGGCCCGCATTCTGAGGATCCCCCCGCAAGAGTTACGCGATTTATTGCCGCAACTCGGTTTTTCGATCGGTCAAAAAGCTATAAAAGTAGATAATAATACAGCTAAAAAGATTATTAAAGATTGGCCGTATTTACGACGAGAATGGGAACAGAAAAAAATGGCGACCGAACTCAAGAAACAGGATGAATTTTTACCGAAAGAGAAAAAAACTATCGCCGTGCCGGCCGTAATTACGGTTCGCGCTTACGCGGAATTAGCCGGTATTCCGATTAATCGGGTTCTGGCCGAACTTATGAAAAATGGGGTTTTTACTTCTATTAATGAAAAAATTGATTTTGATACGGCCATGATTGTCGGCGAAAATCTTAATTTGGATGTTCAATTAGCAGAAACTGAACAGGTGGACGAAAATCGTGAAGATGATAAGTTGGCGAAAATTTTAGCTTCCGAAAACCAAGAGGACTTGCAAGATCGTCCGCCGGTTATTGTAATTATGGGCCATGTTGATCATGGTAAGACCAGGTTATTAGATTCTATTCGTAAAACTAATGTTATCGCCGGTGAGGCCGGAGGCATTACTCAACATATCGGCGCCTATCAAATTATTCGTCATGGTCGGGTTTTAACTTTTATTGATACTCCCGGGCATGAAGCTTTTACAGCGATGCGCAGCCGCGGTGCGAAGGTAGCGGATATTGCTATTCTAGTTGTAGCGGCCGATGATGGCGTCAAACCCCAAACCGTAGAAGCTTATCGAATTATTGAAGCCGCTAAAATCCCTTATTTGGTAGCGATGAATAAAATCGATAAACCGACGGCCGATATTAATCGGACTAAACAGGAATTGTCGACGCAACTAAATATTACTCCGGAAGATTGGGGCGGAAAAATTATTTGTGCGCCGATTTCCGCGAAAGAGGGAACGGGGATAGAAGAATTGTTGGATATGGTATTGTTAGTGGCCGAAACCGAGGGAGCGAGCTTGAAGGCTAATCCTCAGGCCACGGCCGCCGGTACGGTTATTGAATCTAATGTTGATAAAACTGCCGGCCCCTTAGCTACGCTCTTGGTTCAAAACGGAACTTTGCGCGTCGGCGATCAACTATGTTTTAATCAGATAGTTTATGGCAAGGTTAAAGCTTTAAAAAATTATAAAGGTGAAGAAATAAGTGAGGCCGGACCGTCGGCGCCGGTCAAAATTTTAGGTTTAAAAATTTCTCCGGCGGTCGGCGATATTTTAAATGTTGGTGAAGGTGAAAAAGTTAAGACTAAGAAAATTAAAAGCAGTTCCAGCGCCGGTGATATTATTCCGCAACTGGGAGATGACAGTAAAGAAGATAAAATTCCTCAAGTTAAAGTAGTGATTAAAACTGATTTTTTAGGTTCGGCCGAAGCGATTGAAGAGTCCTTGTTAAAATTGAATAATGAAAAAGTCAAAGTGGTAATTATCAGCAAAGGCTTGGGTTATATTACCGAAGGCGATGTTAAGCGCGCGGAAGATGCCGGTGCTAAAATTCTCGGATTTAACGTTCGGGTTTCTCCGGCGATTGAAACTTTGGTTCGCGAAAGACAGGTGGCCGTTAAGACTTATTCGATTATTTATGATTTGATAAAATTTGTTAAAGACGAGATGCAATTATTGGTTAAACCGGAAATTAATCGAGTCGAGCTCGGTCGTTTAAAAGTTTTAGCGGTTTTTCGGACGGAAAACAGCAGCCAGATTGTTGGCGGTAAAGTTCTGGACGGCGTTATTAAGAATAATAGTTTAATTGACGTTAAGCGCAGTGATGATTTTATCGTCTCCGGAAAATTAACCCGGCTTCAGGCCGGGAAGCAAGACGTTGAATCGGTTGATAAAGATATTGAAGCCGGTTTAAAATATGAAGGCAAACCGATTATTGAAGTCGGTGATATTCTGGTAGTTTATCAAGAAGAAAGAATAGTTGATAAGATTTAGTTTATGTCCAAAATTCCTCGTTATAATGAATTAATTCTGGAAGAACTGGCTCGAGCCGTCAACCAGGAAGTGGCGCTAGAAAATGCTTTGATTACTGTTACTTACGTGGAGTGCAGTCCTGATTTAAAACAAGCCAAGGTAGGCATTTCGGTCTTGCCGGATAATTTGGCGGGAACAGCTTTAAGAAAATTAAAGTCGGCGACACGACTATTGGTACCAGTTTTAAGAACACGGTTAAAATTACGTAAACTGCCCCATCTAGTTTGGGAGTTTGATGCGACCGAAAAGGAAGCCAGCAAGATTGAACGACTAATTCAAGGAATAAACGGCCAAGACGAAGAATAAGGCTATATTTATAGATGAATAGAAAAAGAGTCCAGCTAGTCTGGACTTTTTTTAAAGTTTATTCTAGAATAAGCGGTTATGAATTTACAGGAAAAATTACAACTGGCTTATGCCAAAATGCAGGGAGCAAAACGGATTTTGGTGATTGGTCATACTTCCCCGGATGCTGATGCCATTGCTTCGATTGGCGCGATTTTAGAGATTGCCGCTAACTTAGGTTTGGAGTCTTATGCTTACGCCGACAAGAAACCGGCCGGGGCGTATCATTTTATTCCTAATGAAGGCCTGATTGTCGATGAAGAGCCGGCCGACCTGTTGGCTTTTGATCTGATTTTTATTCTTGATTGCGGTTCTATTTCGCGTACCGGCCTGGAAGCTAGAATTAGAACCTTAATTAAAGCTGCTCAAGAAGGGCGAGTGTTAAAGCGGCCATATTTAATCGAATTTGATCATCATCAGCCACAGGAAACTTATGCTGATTTAGAGGTTCGTTTACCAGATAAGGCTTCAACTACGGAAATTATTTATCATTTTTTGCAAGCTAATAATCTAACTGTCAGTAAGTCGCTGGCTAATTGTATTTTAATCGGATTAATGACCGATACCGGGCATTTTCTTCATGCTAATTCTTCACGAGAAGCTATTTCTGTTTCTTCTGAAATGTTATTGCGCGGCGCCTCACTGCCAAAAATTATAAATTATACAGTTAACAATAAAAGTTTTTCGGCTCTTAAAGTTTGGGGGCGGGCTTTAGAAAATATGCAATTTAATCAGGAAACCGGACTCGTTTCTTCGGCTCTGACGGCCGTCGAATTAGCCGAGTTATTGCCGCCGGAAGAAAATACGCCGAGCGTTGATTTGTTTGGTGACATTGTTTCTTTTTTGAGTGCCTTAAGCGGTGTTCGCGTCGCTTTATTTTTACGCGAAGAAGAGGGTCGCGTCAAAGGCAGTTTACGGACTAATAGTGAAGAAATTAATGTGGCTCGAATCGCTCAAAATTGGGGCGGCGGCGGACATAAAAAAGCGGCCGGATTTTCTTTGGCCGGCCATCTAGTTAAGACGGAAGGAGGCTGGAAAGTTGCCCGTCTCTCCACTCTTTAATTTTTTGATGATTGCCCGATAATAATGTTGGCGGAACTTTATATTTTTTTCCACCGGCTGAAAAAATTTCCGGACGAGTATACTGCGGATATTCCAGTAGGCCGGCTTGTGAGTGTGATTCTTCAATCGTGCTGGCGGCGTTGCCCAGAACTCCGGGTAGGAGGCGAGTAATCGAATCAATAATGGTTAAGGCCGGCAACTCTCCTCCGGTCAGGACATAGTCGCCGACCGATATTTCTTCATCAATAAATTTTTTTATTCTGGCATCCACTCCCTCATAGCGGCCGCAGATAAAAATAATTTCTTCCAGTTTAGAATATTTTTGCGCTTGCGCTTGAGTCCATTTTTTTCCCGAGGCCGATAATAAAATAATCTTTTTTTTCGCCGGCTTAATTTTTTTATCCAGTTTTTTTATAGCTTGAAGAGCATGATACAACGGCTCTATTTTCATGAGCATGCCGGCGCCGCCGCCGTAAGGAGTATCATCGACGGTTTTATGCTTATCGTTTGTCCAGTCGCGTAAATTATGAATTCTGAATTTTATAATTTTTTTAGCTTGCGCCCGTTTTAAAATACCCTCATTAATATAAGAGTTAAAAATATCGGGGAAAATGGTTAAAAGATGAAATTTCATATAAGAGATGGGTTAATTAAAATTCGAGTCGTAATGATTCGAAATCATGTTTTTCCCGCTAGTTCTTTTCTGTGGAAAAAAGTCGCGAAACGCTCCTTTTTTCTCGACGAAAAGAACATTCGCTCCTTAAAACATAATTTCTAATCATAACTATAATTTTCGATTATATCTATTATATCAAAAAAGTCCCATTTTTACACGGGACTTTTTTGGCTTAGATAATATATTGATGTTTAAATTTTCAAATCATCAATCGCGGAAGTATCAATCTCGTCTCGGCTGTCCCGATGAGCTGATTCGCCACGACTTTCACTTCTCTCGGTTCTAACGTGATTACCTCCCTCAGGGTCATAGATCTTGAGGTTAACGCGGGAGTTATTTTTAGCACCGATAATTTTTAATAAGGTGCGAATTGACTGCGCGGTTTGTCCTTTGCGGCCAATAACATAACCCATGTCCGCCGGATTGGTCTTGAGGGTCAAAAGGACGCCTCTTTCGTCAATCGTTCGGTCTACTACGACATCGTTCGGATTACCAACGATGCTCTTCACGACCATTTCTAGAAACTCTTTGTCTTGTTCTACCATAATTTTCATTTGTCTTTCAGATTTTGAACATTTAAAAGTGGTCAAAATAGAAAGAAATTTTATTAAATAACTGCCATCTAGCAGCCTTATATTACTAATTGTAATACTTAATCTTAATTTGTCAATGTTAATTATTCCGGTTTAAACTTTTTCTATTGGAGCTTCGGTAGCGATTTCTGTCGGGGTTTCCACTGGGGCTTCGGGTTTTGGTGCGGTTTCGCGAGCAGCCTTTTTATCATTTTTAGATTTAACCTGGGCAACTCTTTTTTCACTCTTCTTTCCCACCTTGGAAGCAGTCGCTTTTTTTCCTTCGATTATCTTTTTTTCCACTAGTAAATTATTAACCGTGGCGGTCATCTGTGCCCCTTTAGATAACCAATACTTAATTCTATCAGTTTTGGTTGCTAATTCCTTAGAGTGAGGATTGTATGATCCTAAAATTTCTAAAACATCTCCGTACGGATCGCGGCATTTTTCAGACACGATTAAACGAAACATTTTCTTGTTGGTTTTTCCGGTTTTAGCCAGTTTGATTGCTAACATAATTTTAGTTTTCAGTATTATTTTATTATTTTATCTGGGAAAATAATAGCTTAATATTAAATAAAAGTCAATATAATTAGATCTTTGGTGCTAACGACTGAAACGGCTCGGTCGGCTTGGTCCGCCGCTGCGTCCGCCGTTTCCAAAGCTTGGCCGTCCGCCACTACCGCCAAAAGAAGTTCCGGTTGATTTACCCTTTTCGTCTTTCCACAAAGGGGCGTTGTCCTCCAGTCCTTTCATGGTTAAGTTAATTCGTCCTTGATCGTCAATTTCTCTGATTTTGACGGTCACAATATCGCCAATGGTTAAGAAGTCGCTGGGTTTTTCAATCCGGTAGGGAGCCAATTCGCTAACGTGGGCCATACCGTCCTGACTAGCATTTAGAGCGATAAAAGCTCCGAAATCCAATAAGCGCACGACTTTACCCTTTATTATTTCACCGGCGGCAAAAACATGGACTATTTGCTTGACCTGTTTAACCGCTTCATCAACCATGGCGGCATCAGTTCCGCAAATCATTACTAAACCGGTATCTTCGATGTCTATACTAACTCCGGTTTCGGCAATAATTTTATTAATAATTTTTCCTCCCGGCCCGATGATAGCTCCGATCTTCTCCGGATCAACGCTAAAGCTTATTAATCGTGGCGCATATTTCGATAGCTCGGCTCGTGGAGCGGGAATAGTTTTTTTGATAACTTCTAGGATTTGGTTAAGAGCTGTTCTTCCCTGAGTTAAGGTTTTAGTGATTATTTCCTCGGTTAAACCGGTAGTTTTGGTGTCTAGCTGGATAGCGGTTAAACCGGTGTCAGTACCGGTTATTTTAAAATCCATACCACCATCACCGTCTTCTAGGTCCTGTAAGTCGGTTAAAACTTCCCATTTGCTCATATCGGCGTTAGAGGCTAAGCCCATGGCAATGCCGGCTACTGGTTTTTTTATCGGAATACCGGCGTCCATTAAAGCTAAAGTCGAAGCGCAGGTAGAGGCCATGGAGGATGAGCCGTTAGAACCTAAAGTTTCACTAACCAGACGAATCGTGTAAGGAAATTCATCGTGAGCCGGAATCATTGGGAGTAAAGCTTTTTCCGCTAAAGCGCCATGGCCGATTTCTCGTCGTCCGGTGCCACGTAGCGGTGAAGCTTCGCCGACCGAATAAGGCGGAAAATTATAATGATGCATGTAGCGTTTTTTACTTTGGCCCTCTAAACCTTCCAGAGATTGTTCCAGTCCGGGAGCGCCTAAAGTTACGATTGACATAACTTGAGTTTCGCCGCGAGAAAAAAGAGCCGTACCGTGATCGCGAGGCAGAATAGCCACTTCGGCCAGTAAAGGACGAATTTCGTCTAAGGACCGGCCGTCAACTCGGTGTTTATTTTCAATAATAGCTAGAGTCACCTCTTCATCAATTATTTTTTCTACTAATTTTTTTATAATGAAACGACGCTTATCGCTGTTTAAATCCAGAGTCGTTAAATATTCTTCTAATTGGTCTTTAATAGCGGTTACCGCCGCTTTACGTTCGCCTTTGGTATAATAAATTTTATCGAATAATATTTTTTTAACATTAGCCCTTAACCAATCTTCACCGGTTTTTAAGAGTTCAATTTTTTCCGTGGCCGCCTTCTTTTCTTCGGCTGTTTTTGTCTTAACGCTTATTTCCGTTGATTTTTTAGGAGTAACGCCTTTCTTTAACTCATTAATTAATTCTATGGCTGTCTGCATGGCTTTTTGGCCGGACATAATAGCCTGTAACATAAGTTCTTCCGGTATTTCATTGGCGCCGGCTTCAATCATAATAACCTTTTTGTCTGTTCCGGCCACAATAAGGTCTAAGGAGCTTTTGGCTTGTTCGGCGTAGGTCGGATTAAAGATGAATTTTCCCTCGATTAAACCAACGCGGATACCGCCAATCGGACCATTCCAGGCTAAGCCAGAAATGGCTAAAACAGCGGAGGCGGCGATTAAAGCTACAACGTCATGATCATTTTCTTGATCAACTGTCAGCGTAGTAATAATTACCTGGACATCGCGATTATCGCTGGGAGTAAATAGCGGGCGAATAGAGCGATCAATCATGCGGCCGGTTAAAACTGCCGAATCGGTCGGTCGTCCTTCACGTTTAATCCAGCGTGAACCTTTGATAATTCCCGCGGCATATAATTTTTCATCCAGTTCCACCATCAGCGGAAAGAAATCAATTCCTTCGCGTTCAGTTTTTGATTGCACGACTGTCGCTTGAATCACGGTTTCGCCGTACTGGACCCAAACGGCCGCATCGGCCTGTAGAGCAACTTTCCCGGTCTTAATAGTGAGAGGACGGCCCAGCCATTCTCTCGTAAATACTTTTTCCATAATTTTTGTGAGTCCTGGGCCGTTAAATTACAGAACTGTATTAATATACAGTGCTATCTATTTAGCGGTCAGAACCTTATTAATTTTATTTTTAATTTCTGAACGGTCGTAACCGCCAGAGATTAATTAATTATTATAAATTAAAAACTTTTTATTACCGCCCAGATCCGTGAAGTCGTCCGCTTCCTCGATTAATTTAGAAGAACAGGTTTTGCGGAAAGCCATGATTTCTACCAGGCAGCCTTTGTTGTTCTGCAGGTAGGATACCAGAGGCAAATAATCGCCGTCTCCGGAAACGATAACTATTACATCCAGCTTGTTTGCCAGTTTAATGGCGTCAATGGCAATTCCGACGTCCCAATCCGCTTTTTTTGCCCCGCCGGCAAAAATTTGTAGATCTTTCATTTTAACTTCAAAGCCTTGTTGTTCTAGGGCTTCGACAAAAGGCGATTCTTCTTTGTTTTCCGTACGGATAGCATAAGCCGTGGCCCGGATAAGCTTCCGGCCGGCCACGGCTTTAATCAAAATCTCTTTAAAATTAGTTTTTTTGTTATACAGATTTTTAGCGGAATGATACATGTTGGAAACATCGACTAAAATTCCGACTCGTTGTTCTTTGTGTTTTATCATAATTATTATTTTTCTTCCTCCACTTCTTCCTTTACTTCGATCCCCTCTTCTTCCGGATTAATATAGTTTTTTTCCTTTTTCTTTTCTTCCTCTTCTTCTTCCTGTAATTTCTGAGCAATCTTAATTTTAATTTTTCTGCTAAATCTTTAAATTCCTCAGGACTCTCCTTTTGTAAATATTTTAACAATTTTCGTCTTTCACTGACCTTTTTTAATAAGCCGCGTCGAGAAGAGAAGTCGTGTTTGTGTCTTTTTAAATGTTCGGTCAATTCTTTAATTTCTTCAGTCAAAATAGCGATTTGGACCTGGGAAGATCCGGTATCAGTATCATGAACTCGAAATTTTTTAATAATTCTTTCTTTAGCTTTTTTGTCTAACATGGTTTTGGCGCTCGATCCGAGAAGCGGTTAAGCAATCCGCATCCAAGATGAGTACATTAATATAAATAAACTTAATTAGTTTTATTTTAAAACGTTAATTTTTTTCATCAGTCGAGATTTTTTACGGGAAGCGGTGTTTTTTTTGATAATTCCTTTTTTAACCGCTTTGTCTAGCGCTTTGACGGTTTTAATAAAATCCTGTTTGACTTTTTGATCGCCAGCTTTAATTTGTTTTAAGCTAGCCTTAACCAAGCCTTTAAATTTGTCGGAGACTTTTTTATTGGCGGCGTTTCTTTTTACAGATTTACGCAGTTCTTTGATGGCTGATTTCTTGTTAGGCATACGAAATTGTCTAAATATAAATTAATAATTACTTGGAGTTTAACATAATAATAAATAAAAATCAAGAGGCGGCGGGCAAAATTTTTAGTTTTGTTATATACTGATAAGGTATGACATTATTTCACGCTAGGCGCCCACGACAAGTTATTGTCCTGGTCATAATTTTTATAGTTTTTTTATGTGTTTATTTAAATCGATCTTATTCCTATTTTTATAGTAAAATAGGAGGAGCTAATCTGCAATTTAGTGATCGGCAGGGAACTTATATGGTAAGCGGCGGCGCTGATAATAATTTAGTGAAAGAGCCCATAGTCTATGTAGCCCTGGGGGACAGTTTAACCGCGGGAGTGGGTTTAAGTAATTATAATGACTCCTTTCCTTATTTATTAGCCCGGCGATTTGGAAAAAGTGATCAGGCGGTCACCTTAAAAGATCGAGCTACTCCCGGTACGAAAACTGAGGATCTTTTGGATAAATTATTGCCGTTAGCCATTAAAGATGGCCCGGATATCGTTACTGTTTTAATTGGTATTAACGATATTCATGGGATAATTTCGGCTGACAATTTTAAAAATAATTATGACCGGATTTTAAGCCGTTTAACCAAGGAAACTAGCGCTAAAATTTATGTGATCAACTTGCCGTTTATTGGAGCCGACACTTTAGTTTTGCCGCCCTATAATTATTTACTTGATGCTCGGACCAAAGAATTTAATAAAATTATTAAACAATTAGCTAATAAATATTCGGTGTCTTATATCGATTTATATACGCCGACCGTCGCTTTATTTAAAACATCAGGCGCTCATTACAGCGTCGACTTATTTCATCCTTCCGCTACAGGTTATAAAATTTGGGCGGATATAATTTATGATAATATCAATAAGTAGCGCCGTCCAAGCGACGGAAATTTTTTCTGTTATCTTTTTTTTAGTTTTAGTAATTTTTGTTCGGCGACGCCAAGACACTGTCGGGATTCCACCTTCTTTGTCGACCGAGTTGAAAGGTTTGGCTATTTTAATGATCGTTTTTTCGCATATCGGTTATTTCTTGGTTAACGACCATCGTTTTCTCTGGCCGCTGTCCAGTTTGGCCGGCGTGGGCGTTGATTTGTTTTTACTTTTGTCGGGCTACGGTTTGGCCGTCAGTCAACTGCAAAAAAATTTGACGATTAAGCAGTTTTATCAGAGGAGATTGATAAAATTATTTATACCATTCTGGCTAGCGTTGCTTGTTTTCTTAGTTTTAGATTTATTGGTTTTAAAAATAAATTATTCTTGGAATTATATCGGTTGGTCATTTTTAGGAATTTTTACTCGCGCTGATCTATACCAAGATATAAATTCTCCGCTTTGGTATTTTACTTTTATTTTAATTTATTATTTGGCGTTTCCTCTACTTTTTTCTAAAACTAGACCCTGGTTGTCGGCAATTATTATGTATCTGATTGGCTATCTGTTGATTTGGTGGAACCCGGTGCAGTTAGTCAATGCCGTTCATTTATATCGGGTTCATATTGTTGCCTTTCCCTTAGGAGTGTTTCTTGCCTGGTTGATGCCTAAAATTAAGAATCCGAAATTTTTAGAAAATTTAACGCGTGGCTGGCAGTCATTTTTTTATTATTTCTCGCTAGCGGGTCTATTGGGGATTTTTGTTTATGCGAATACTCATTCGGGCATCGGCTTTAGCGCCAATCTGGAACAAGCCATGAGCATTGTGGCGGTTTTGGCCTTGCTGGGCGTATTTATTCTAAAAAAAATTGAGTTTAAATTATTTTATTGGTTCGGAGTGTATTCTTATGAAATTTATTTGCTTCATTGGCCTCTTATGTATCGTTATGATTTTATTTATCGTTTTATGCCGGCCGGTTGGGAATGGCTGGCGGTCATTTTATACCTCATCTTGTTTATTGGGTTAGGCTGGGGGATGGCTCGAATTACTAACTTAATTACTAGTCGTCCGTCGCCAACGTCAATTGTTAAATAAAAATTAATAAAAATAGGATCGTTAAGATCCTATTTTTTGTCGGGGTGGAGAGATTTGAACTCTCGATCTTCTGGTCCCAAACCAGACGCCTTAGACCAACTGGGCCACACCCCGTTATAAAAATTAAACCCGGTTAGGGCTGTATAATATAGATTTAATTTTGTTTTTTACTTTTGTGCCCCGGGTCAGAATCGAACTGACGACACAAGGATTTTCCTTGTTTTGGCTTGAGTTTCCCCAAGGATTGGACTATCTCATCTCCGCTTAATACTCTTAAGTACGGAGTCGGGCGCTCTTAGGCGGGGTTATTGTTGGGCTCACCCGCTAGTCTCTACGCCTTCCTTAATTTTTTATCCCAATTAAGGCTTGGCTCGGGATTACCATAGCCGCTACCAGCGGCCTTAGGCTTCCCCGAATTCACCCGATTTTCATCTCCATGTTTCCATGAAGCGGACCGAAAATCAGTCCTTTGCTCTACCACTGAGCTACCGAGGCATGAAAATTCTATTGTTAAACTAGTTGCGGGGGTCGGATTCGAACCGACGACCTCTAGGTTATGGGCCTAGCGAGCTGCCAACTGCTCTACCCCGCTATAATATTATTAATCTATTGTCAGACGAATAAAGTGGGCAATGGTGGACTCGAACCACCGACCTCAACATTATCAGTGTTGCGCTCTAACCAACTGAGCTAATTGCCCGATTTTTAGATAAAATTTTATAAATTAAAAAATAAAATTCTGCCCAGACTATAACAAATAATAAATAAAAAGGCAAGAGATTATAGTCCGGAAATAAACAATGTTAGTTCGGTTTTGATATTTATTGGACTGGTTTTATTTAAAAAATCTAAATTGATTAAATGATTTAGGTAATTTTTTAGGGTTAAGGCGGTAAAATTTTTGGCCTGAAGAGAACCCTTCTTAACAATATAAGGATGAAGCTTGAGATAGCCGGGAATATCGGAGATATTCATTTTTTGATTAAGTGCTTCGCGGATTTGTAACAAAATTTTAAATTGACGAGTAAGCATAGTAATCAGATATTCGTCGCTTAACCCGGCGGCATATTGTTCTTCTAATAGAGTAATGGCTAATTTTTTATTTTTAGCGCTTAAGGCGTCTGTTAATCCGAAAATATTTTCATCGTAAGAACCGGCAACCATTTCCTTAACGTCCTCAATCGTGATAATTTTTTGATCGGTGTGAAAAGCTAATTTTTTTATGGCGCCTGACAATAACCATAAATCTCCGTCTGTTAAGTTAATGAGCAGCGAGGCCGCGGTCGGTCCAATTTCTCGGTTATAACTATTAATCTCTTTTTTAACGAAGGCTAGCAATTGGCCGCCGGTTAGAACTGAAAATTCTTGGGAATATGGTTGCTGGCTTAAGAAATTTGATAACTTTTTGGCTGACACCTTTGAGGGTTTATCTTTAGTGTTCGCTTCCTCTTCCCGAAAGATAATAATATTGTCTTCGCTGCCGGAAAATTTTTTTAAATAATCGCTTAATTCTGTAAAAATTTTATCACTTTTATTTTTAAAAATATTTTCGATAATTACCATTCTTTTTTTAACAAACAGCGATCCGGTGTTAATTTTTTCTGTCAGATCTTTTAAGGCCACGGTTCGACCGTCCAGCACGCTTAAACTACCGGAGTTCGGGTCGACTTCGCGGGTAAATTTATCTTTTAGTCCTTGGAGAAAGCGTCGAGAACGAAAAGTATCGGCGCCGTGAAGGAAAATAATCATATCTGTTTTAAATCGTTAGTGATTTTCCTAACATATTTTTTAAATAACTCGCCGCGTTCTTTATAATTTTTAAACAGACCAAAACTGGCGCAGGCGGTCGATAACAATACGGTGTCACCTGGTTTTGCCTGGTTGTGCGCCAGCATTACGGCCTTTTCCATGCTATCAACTTCAATCATTTTTGTCGGCGTAAATTTTAGAGAAAGCAAATTTTTGGTAATTCGCGGTGTGGCCTGACCGGTCAGTAAAACTAAAAATTTCACTTTATTTTTTATGACTTTGGCGAGCGCCCTGAAATCAGCGCCTTTATCGGCGCCGCCGGCAATTAAGATAATCGGTCCGGTAAAAGATTTTAAATCCAGAATAGTGCTTTCCGGGGTGGTCGAAAAACTATTGTCAAAATAATTAACGCCGTTTTTACTCCTCGCGAGTTCTAAGCGATGTTCCAAGTTATTAAAATTAGCAATAGCTTTTTTGTATTTAGCGGTTTTAATTTTTAGCAGTTTCGCTACCTCTACGGCTGCCGCAATGTTTTCCTGATTATAACTACCCATTAGTTTAGACGGCAGACTGCTAGTTTTAAAATAGATTTTTTTTCCCGGAAGATTTTCATCGGTCGCTTTGTTTTTCAGTTTTGTTTTCAAGCGATTATTAACGACTAGATAATGATTATCTTGGTGAGCGGCAATATTAAGTTTTGCCCGCCAGTAAGCAGCATAAGAATGATGAAAATTGGGATTATACGGATCGGCCGGCGCCAGATGTTCCGGAAATAAATTAGTAATCACGGCAATTCGAGGCGAATATTTTAGATCTTCTAATTGAAAACTTGATAATTCCAGGATGACGTAATCGCTTGGCTGTATTTTTGTTACGAAGGAGAGCGGCGCAACACCGATATTCCCGCCCAAGAAAACCCGTCGACCGGCGTCTTTTAAAATTTTATAAATTAAAGTGGCCGTCGTGCCCTTGCCCTTGCTGCCGGTGACGCCGATAATATTTTTTGTCGCGGTCAACGAGAAAAATAAATTTAAAGGACTGTTGATTTTGGTTTGGCCCTTTTTTAAAGCTTCTTTAACGCCGGGACAGCTTAGCGGCCAGCCGGGAGAACGAAAGAGTAAATCGAATTTATATAAATTTTTATTAAATTCTTTTTCCAGCTGATAATTGATTTTTAAATTTTTTAATTTAGGAATTGATAGTTTATTTTTCGGGCGGGCATCGCAAATAGTAATGGGCGCCTTTATCTTGGCGGCATTAAGTAAAATTAAAAGTGCTTGGTTATCTAAGCCTAAACCCAGGAGGGCAATTTTCTGTTTGTTTAGTTTTTGTAATTTAAGTTTCCAAGTCATAATTTATCTAAGCATTTATTTTAGTTCCCCCCAGTTATTACCAATGTTTTCATCAACCACGATCGGTATTCTTAATTCTAAACCTTCTTCCATTATTTTTTTAATGGTTGGAGCGTAAGTGTCAATTTTATCGGTTTTAATTTCAAAAATCAACTCGTCATGAACCTGTAAAAGCATTCGAACATCACGCTCGTGTCCATAAATAAATTTTTCAATTTTTACCATAGCCAATTTAATTAAATCGGCGGCGGTTCCTTGGAGCGGCGTATTGATAGCCATGCGTTCCGCACTCTTGCGAATCATCGGAATTGTGGAATTAATTTCCGGCAGCGGACGTTTACGGCCAAACAAGGTAATAGCATAGCCATTTTTCTTGGCCTCGGCAATGGAATTATCCATCATGGTTTTAATGTGGGGATAAGCGGCAAAATATTTTTTTATAAATTCACCCGCTTGCCAGTAGGGAATACCAGCTCCCTGGCTTAGGCCATGCGGTCCTTGGCCATATAAAATTCCAAAATTAATTGCTTTGGCCTCGCGTCGCATATTTTTTGTCACTTCGTTCGGTTTTACGCCGTTAATTTCCGCCGCTGTCGCGGTATGAATATCTTCTCGGTCCTTGAAAGCTTTAATCATTTTTTTATCGCCGGACATATGGGCGGCGAGGCGCAATTCGATTTGGGAATAATCGAAACTAATTAAACAGCAGCCGGATTCGGCGACGAAAGCGGTGCGAATTTTTTGGCCCTCTTCGGTTCTGGTCGGAATATTCTGCAAATTAGGATCCGTTGAAGAGAGACGTCCGGTCGCGGTAATTGTTTGGTTAAAACTGGTATGAATGCGGCCGGTTAAGGGATTAATCATCGTTGGTAAAGCATTTAAATAAGTCGTTTGCAGCTTATTTAATTCGCGATAATCTTGCAGAAGCGGAATAATCGGATGAAGTTCTTTTAATTTTTCTAATTCATTCTCGGCCGTGGAGAAACCGGTTTTAGTTTTTTTAATATTTATGACGGGAATAGCTAATTTTTCAAAGAGGATTTCTTTTAATTGTTTGGTAGAATTAATATTAAATTTAGTTTCGGCTAATTTATAAATGTCTTTTTCTAACTTGTTTAATCTAGTTCCGACTGTTTTAGTCAAGTCTTTCAAGGGTTTCGTCTCTATTTTAATGCCATTATTTTCCATGGTTCCTAAAACCGGAATGAGCGGCATTTCAATAAGATTGAATAACTCTTCAAGCCCGGCTGTTTTTAATTTTTTGGCGAGGATTTTTACTAGGCGATTAGTGAAGTCGGCATCTTCGCAAGAATATAAACTTAATTTTTCCGGGTCCAAGCTTTTAAAATCAAGGGTTAACTGTTGCGGCTGAGTGTCGGCTAAATTAGTTTTATTTATTTTTTCAAAGCCTAGTTCCGTAAAAACAAGTCCATCTAAATTATGTTGCCGGCTGGAGGGGTTTAAGAGATAAGAAGCAATCATGGTGTCGAACTCTAAGCCTTGTAATTCAATCCCCTGGCTTTTTAAAACGCGCCAATCGAATTTTAAGTTATGGCCGTATTTTTTTATTTTAGGATCGATTAGAATCGGTTTTAATTCTTCCAGGCGATTTTTAGTCGCTAAAACAAAATAAGCATCGCCCTCTTTCCAGGAAAAACTGATTCCTAATAATTCGGCCGTGATCGGGTCGAGACCGGAAGTTTCAGTATCAAGAGCAAAGGCTTTTTGAATTTTTAATTTTTTTAAAAAATTACTAAATTTTTTAGAGTCATCGATTAATTGATAATTAAAGTCAGCAGCATTTCTGGCGAATTTAACGGCGCCGGAATTGGTTTTTTCTGTCGAGAGAGGAGATTTTTTTTTCATCCCCGTGATTTCGCCAGAGTTAGCTTTTCCGTCATGTTCTTTATTTATTCGATCTCTTAGGTCTTTAACTTTAATTAATAGGGATCGAAATTCTAATTTACTGAAAATATCCAAGACATCTTCCAATTTAAATGTTGAAAACTTAGTGTCGCTTAGAGAAAATTTTATCGGGGCCGCTAGATCAATCGTGGCCAATTGCTGACTGAGGTAAGCCTTGTTTTTATTAGTTGCTAATAATTCTAAAATTCGCGGTTTTATTTGAGCATTATTTTTTTTTACCGCTTCGTAAACGCCACCTAGAGTTTTAAATTCTACCAAGAGATCGCTGGCGGTTTTCTCGCCGATACCTTTTACTCCGGGAATATTATCGCTCGGGTCGCCGCGCAAAGCTTTATAGTCAATAATTTGGTCGGGCCGTAAATTATAACGTTCTTTAACTTGCTCATCCCCATATAAAACACTATCGGACAGGCCGCGGCTCATCGTATAAACTTTAGTTTTATCGTTTATTAACTGCAGCGTATCCAGATCACCGGTAATGATAATTTTTTCTAAATTTTTTTCATTTTTTGTTTGAGCGCAAATTGTTCCGATTAAATCGTCGGCCTCATAGCCGCTTAATTCAAAAATTGGAATAGAAAAAGCTTCGGCTACTTTTTTAACGAGCGGAATCTGTTCGTATAATTCGTCCGGCGCCTTAACGCGGGTGGCTTTATAATCCGAATAGGCTTCATGGCGAAAATTCGGTCCCTTAGTGTCTAAAGTTAAAACGACGTATTCGGGGTGAAATTCGTTGAGCGCTTTAAGCAAAAAAGAAGTAAAGCCGTATACCGCATTAACAAGCTGGCCGTCTTTAGTCCGTAAGGTCGGCGGTAGAGCGTGGAAACTGCGGTGAATTAAGGCGTTTCCGTCGATAATTATAAGTTTTGGTTTAGTTTTGGACATGTACTTAGTTTATCATTTTTAAAGGGAAAATAAAAACGGTTTCCAAGAGGAAACCGTTTGAAGTAAATCTGATTTATTTTTTATTTTTAGCTTAATTGAAAGAACAATGATTTACTTCAAGAACAAGAAGTTTGGGTCCACCGCATTAGTCTAGCTTGAGAACTAGAACCTAAGTAAGATTGATTAATTAATTAATGATTATGTTTATTAATAAATCTAGACTATTCCTAGGGAGGCAACAGTTTGCAAATCCCAGGCGATGGACCCCTCGTTAATTAATAGCCAAATTAAAGGCAAGAGACACGTTTTTACTTTCTTTTTTATTTTCATTAGAGAAAGTAGAAACAATGTCTGCCGGCAATTGGCTTTCATTAACGAAGAGCTGGAATGAACCGACGAACAATGAAAGAAGATAGATCATTCGGGCCTCCTTCGTTGAACGAAAATGGTAAAAAATTTATGAAATTTTATCCCGCTCAATCTAGGGCGGAACACCTCTGGCGTAACCCAGGGTCATAAATATGTGAGAACAGAGCACTAAGCCTACCAAGAAACTAAGTGCTATTTATAAAGTTGCGGTTTACTACTAAATGCGCTGGTAGCGCTGCTAGGCGTTATTGCCTTTTGGCTTTTTTAGTGTTTTCGCCAACCCCTCTTTATGTTTCACATATTAGACCTCTGGTTTTAAAAGTCAATCCCCTCCTGTGGATAATTTTGGTAATTTGCGAAAATGTCGAGCTTTTACTAAAATAAGTGAAAGATAAATTTTAAACTATTATGAAAACAATTGCTTTGTTTTTCGGAGGCTTAAGTGAGGAGGCCGAAGTTTCGGTGATGTCGGCAAAAAATGTGGTGAAATATTTTGATTATCATCGTTATAAATTAATTTTGATTTATTGGCATAAAAAAGACCGTCGATTTTATAAAGTTAAAAATATTAACTATTATATTGCGCCGTTGGCCAAAGACAGGATTAGAATTGAAGATTTTTCGACGTTATTTAATGTGGCCTTACTGATGACTCATGGCCGTTACGGCGAAGATGGAGTTTTACAGGCTATTTTAGAAAGCCAAAAAATAAAATATTGTGGTTCACAAGTCTTGAGTTCGGCTTTATGTATGGATAAAGCGGTTTTTAAAAATTTAATGTCCGCGGCTAAAATTAAACAGGTAAAATATAATATTTTAGATTATATAACTATGACTCCGGCCGAATTACAGGCCGGAGAAAGTGAAATAAAAAAAATTTTTAAGTTACCTCTTTTTGTTAAACCGGCCAATTCCGGTTCTTCAATCGGTATAACAAAAGTAGAAAAATATTCAGATTTGGCGGCGGCGATAAATGAAGCTAAAAAACATGATCGGAAGATTTTAGTAGAGGAGGGGATAGTTAATCCGCAGGAGATTGAAGTGGCGGTGGTCGGTAATCAAAAATTAATCATTTCTCGTCCGGGAGAATTGAAATTAGTTAAAGATTTTTATGATTATGATGCTAAATATAAATTAGGTGAAGCGAAGATAATCGTACCCGCTGATATTAGCAGGGTCCAGGTCGGTAAAATTAGAAAAATAGCGGCTCAGGCCTACCGCCTGGCCGGCTGTCAGGGGTTTGCCCGCGTTGATTTTTTTGTCGCTAAGAATAAAATTTATCTTAGTGAAATAAATACGATTCCGGGGTTCACGGATATTTCCATGTTTCCTTTATTAATGATGAATTTGGGTATGGGTTATCAGGAATTGATTAATAAAATTATCGAGTTGGCTGAATAGTTTTGATTATTTTAATTTGATATATTAGCCGTGATATAGTTTTTTCCTTCAATTTTTTCGATTTTGATGTCGGAAAAATTTCCTTTTTCGCTTCGCCATTCATTGGAAAATCCCCAGCCGTTCCATTTCCAGACAGCGATATAATTTCCTCGGCACTCCGGGGTTTGTGAATAATCTCCCTCAATCACGATTAATTCGTTTTTAGCGTCACCGTCAATATCGGCTAGAACAGATTCGCAATTTGGTGCCTCCAGGTTTGAAGATTGCCAAATTGGTTTAATTGCTTCGGCCAAAAGATCAAAAACGAAAAAATGATTTTTTATACTCAGATCATTTTCTTTGATCCAAAATGGTTTTGACGAGCCGAAATCTCCAGTCCTCCACGCGGATAAATTTAAATCTATAATCCCGTCATTATTAGAATCGGCCAGAATAAAATTATCTAGCCACCAGTCAGGCGGTGATTGCCAAATAGTTTTAGCGTTTTCCGTAATTATTAATTGGCCGTTTTCTAAAGTATAAGTTTCTGGAATCGAATTATGGTCTAAATCCGCCAGTTCTTTTTGGGAAGTGGCCGTTATATTTTGTAGTGTTCGGTTATAAATTGTCGCCCGATAAGTTTTTTCAAAATTATTATTTTTACTATTCCAAAAGTAAATAGCCTGGTTTGCCCAAGGGAACGCTAATCTTTGTAGGATTTTTTCGGCCTCGCTGCCAGTAACTATGCTCGGCTGAGCGAAGTTTTTATTTGTTAGCGGTAAAAGAGAAATTTTACTAATTCCATTTTTTGTAAAATATACCTGAATCATTAAGCCGTCTTTAGTGTCTTGTGAAAACGCTTGGTCAAAAATAAAATTTCCTAAACTATAAAAAATGTATTTTTCTTGATATTTTTCCAGGGTTTGCACGACATGGGGATGGTGGCCAATAATTAAATCCGCTCCGGCGTCGATGGCCGCATGAGCAAAATTTATTTGTGAATTATTCGGTCCTTGAACATATTCGGTTCCGGAATGCATAGAGACAATGACAAAATCAACTTTTTGTTTAGCTTCTCTTACCGCTTTAATCATTTTTTCCGTTCGCATAAAAGCCGTTCCGGTCCGAGCGACACCCGCCTCATACGAAGCGGGAACTACGTCGGAATCATTATAGGCCAGCCAAGCAAATTTTATTCCTTTTTTTTCCAGATAAATCGGCTGGTTAGCCTCTTGTTCATTTTTTCCCGCTCCCACATAGTTTAGGCCGGCTTGTCGCAGGTAGTTAAAAGTATCTTTAAGCCCTGGTTCACCAAAATTGGGAGTGTGATTATTGGCTAACGACAAGACAGAAAATCCTGTCTCTTGCAAGGCTTGTTCGGTACCGGGATTAGATCGAAAAATCATTTCTCCGGTAGCAATTTCTCGTCCGGCAGTAATTGGTGTTTCTAAATTACCGAAAACTAGATCAGCATTTTTCAGATAGTCCCGTATTTCCCGAAAGGGATAATTAATATCCTTTTGTTTTTTAACCGTTCTTTCGACGCTCCGTGAGTAAGAAATATCGCCGACCGCCACTAAAGAAACTTCTGCGCCGGCTGCAAGAAGTTTCTTTTTTTGGGTCGAAAAATCTAAAAATTTTTGCTCGTTTAGTTGTTGATTATTTGAAGTTGAATCTTGTTTGTTTGGAATGGTGCGGGGTGTATTATTCTCTGAATAGAGCCAATAATAACGGCCGATTAAAATAATAGCAATCAAGCCGAAGACAAAAAACAATATTATTCCAATAATTTTTTTAGCTTTCATTTATTTAGCCGTAAAGGCGCTGGTCCATTCCGGTAGAAGTGGAGCCTGGTCAGAATTTAGTATTTCTCGCCATTTGCTATCGGTTAATCTGTCGGATAGTGGCCAAAGAAATTCATAGTAAGAATATACCCCGCCTTTAGCGATTTTTAACTTTCCGTCAATCGGGAATACCACATAAATTTCGGAAATTTTTCCCGTCCCTTCCTCCAATACTTGGCCGTTGGGATCGGTGGCCACATCGGCGACAATCGCGGCCGGATTTTGGTCTAAGAAATTCCTTTGGCCTAATTCTTTGTATTGTGGTTCATTGTTATTTATCTCTAGCCAGAAATGCTCTAGTTGTCCGCCATAGGAGCGGATAAGTTCATAGTCCGCATCATTTAGATTTTTATTATTTAATTCTTTTTCAGCTATATTTTTAAGTGACGCGGCTAGCTGTTCCATTTTACTAAGATCATCTTTGAGATTTGCACTCAATAATCCCCGCACATCCAAACCCTCATTGGTCATTTTGAGAAGTGAGGCGAGACGCGCATAAACCAGGGGATTAGGTTCCACATATCCGCGATCATCTTTTTTTTCTGGACCAGGTCCGCCGCCAAGTTCGGCATAAACTTGTTTAGCATAAAGAATAGTGTCGTGTTTTAATTCGGTCCAGCTGCCCAAAAAAGTATTAAGGTCTTTTTTGGTCCAAGTCGCACTTTGCATAAAAGCCGGATAACCGTTTGGTTTTTCTTCGGTCAAGGGACGAAGTTGATAAAGCCAGCCCCAATATAAATTTTGGGTCCAGTTTTCAGCCGGCAGGCCGGCGATATATGTTTGTATTTTTGACATATTTTCCGAGTAGCAAGCATATTGAGTTTCTCCTCGATTTTTTAGAATATTCAAAGCCTCTTTTGATCCCAGGGCGGCGGGAATATCCAGTCCTTCAGGCAGCATTCTTCCGCTAGCAAATGGCGCTTGAGCGCAAGACTTTTCTTTAGGACCAACTTCTCTGGCGATTAATCGTTGAAATATAGCGGAGTCAATCGTGAACCGTTGTCCCATAAAACGAAATCCTTTTATTTCTTGGGTTCGGTCTGGCTGGATGGCTGCGTTGAAGATTGGCATAGAGTTTATTTGCGGCGGTTCTAGCGTTTTGGTCGCTTCAACGAAAGCAGAAAATTTGTTTTTGTCGCTTAGTGCTGTTTGTAATGTAGTGTTGGCACCATAAATTTGATTAACTAAATCCTTGAATTGATAATAAGTAATATCGTCACTCTTGCCGACGAAGAAATTTATCGGTTCATAAATTTTGTTCCAACTCGTTTGATTATTTTCTTTGTTCAAAGCTAGGGTAATTAAAATACTTGATTTTATTTCATCATCATTTTTTAGGCGGAAAGTCAGGCGGCCATACCACATCATTGATTTAAAATAAGCTTTCAATTGTTCAGTCTTATCATAATGTCCTCGGGGAATGTATTGCGAGTAGTCTTCTTTTAACGCCTCGACAATATTGGCATCGCTACCCATATTCATCACCGGAGAAACGGCTATTTCTTGATGGGCGTCGATTAAAGCCAACTCCTGATTGACTTCGTTCTGGACTACGGGTGGTATACTTATCGCCGAATCTAAAAGTTTGCTGCCGACGGCAAAGAATCCGAGATTTCTCTTAGCGGCATTTTCCCATTCAGTTCCTTTTAGACTATTATATTGATTCAAAGATTCGGTTAGCATGTTGGCGTTAAGCAGTTTTAGCTCGGCCGCCAGCCTCTGCTCTTCTAATTGTTTAAGCAGGTAGTCAAACATTAAATGATAGTTGTGCAGGATTGAATCGGTGGTGACAAAGTTTGGTATGTAGCTATAACGGTTGGCCTCATAAAGCGAAAAAAATTCATTGTTATAGGCAGGTTTTACCACAAAAGAGTTTTTTACTAATAAATTTTTGGCCTCGGTGGAGAAAGTAAAATCATTCGCATTTAAAACATTATTCAAGTCTTTATCGACCGAATAGGCGGGAATTTTAGGAGAGACATTCACCGTTATTTCTTCATAAGTTGCGAATCTAGAGTCAAAAGCGGCGGCGGGCTTATAAACGTCTTCTACGTTTTTTTTAATAACATCAGTTTTTTTTATAATTTTTTGGTTAATAACATTTTGACTGGATTTCGGAAGGAAAAAATAAACAAATAAACTGACAAGAATTAACACACTTAAAATACTAAAAATGATTAAAAATTTAGTTTTTTTTGGTTTTGGCTCCGGCACAATAGACTGGGGACTCTCAGGAATTTGTTGATTAAAATTTTGGTTGTCCATAATATTTATTTCCTCTCCCCGGTTAATATTTTTAGCCGTTAAGAAGACAAATTATTAGCTCTTTAAATCTACGAGTTTACTTATATTTTACTCCCTAGACATGTTTTTGGCCATCTCTTTGGACTCAATTATTGAGGAAATTATTTGGAATATTGTCAATTATTCTATCAAAATATAGTATATTGACAGATTTTATTTCATTGAGTATACTATAAATAGTTAATATTTTATATCAATCTTATGATTAATAAACAATCTTTGGGCAATAAAATTAAGGCTTTAAGAGAGTTTGATGACATGAGCCAAGAAGATTTAGCTCAAAAAATCGGCCTATCAAGAGTCGCTATATCACAAATCGAGCAAGGCAATAGAAACGTTGATTTTTTAGAGTTGGCCAAAATAGCTGAAGTATTTAAATTGAAAACTGATTATTTTTTAATTGAAGATGAGTTGCCGAATATTGAATTGACTAAGAATCAAAAAAAAGTTAATAATTTTGATCCAAAAAAATTAAAAAATGTTATTTTGTATATTTTAGAAAAATGTGCCGGTAAACCAAACGTCGGAGAAACCGTGTTGTATAAATTATTATATTTTATTGATTTTGATAATTTTGAAATCAATAATCAATCAATCTCCGGTTTAGACTATATTCATCTGCAATATGGCCCGGCACCAGCAGCCATGCAATATTTACCGGTTATCGAAGCGATGAAGTCTAATCAAGAACTCAAAATTATTATTTCTGATTATTTCGGTTTAAAAATAAAACGCTATATTAATTTAATTGGGCATAATATTGACTCTTTGCGCCCTAAGGAAACAAAAATTATTGATGATGTTATAGGATCTCTTTCTAATATGTCTGCTGCTCAGATAGAAGAATATTCGCATGGCGATGCCCCTTGGCAATTAACCGGCGACAAAGAAGTCATTCCGTATAACCTTGTCTTTGAACGTCAAACGCCTTATGCCAAAAGAGGCATTGATGATTTGCGATGTTTTAAAATAACAGGAGCTAAAGACATATTAAATCAATTAGGCTCTATTTCTAAAACGGAATACGATTATTACGAAAATCTATGATGACGAAAGGCGAGATTAGCTTCGGCGATGTTGTTTGGGTTGAATTTGATCCTAGTGTTGGGCACGAATATCAAAGTAAAAGACCGGCAATTGTCGTGCAATCAGATGAACAATTAAAAAAGACGAATTTGATTACTATAATTCCTCTTACCTCGCAAAAAGACAATCGTATGCCCGATGATATTTTAGTGGAAGCTTGCAAAGAAAATAATTTAATGTCTGATTCATTAGCTAAAGTATATTGCGTAACGTCTTTCGATTATGCGAGATTTGAGAAAGTAATAGGAAAAATTAATAAAGAGGTAGTAATAAAAATTAAAGATTATTTAAAAAAGCATTTTGATATATGATTATCTACATAAATAGATTTGGTAACATATTATTATCAAGGCCTTCGGCCCGCTTCGCCGTAGCGCAGCGAGGCGAGCTGTCGAATCTCTTAGGCAAATCAAAATAAATAAAAACAACCTAAAGCAGTTTAGGTTGTTTTTATTAGTGGTCGTTAAAAAACGGATTTCCAACTCTTTAGACGAAATTATTGAGGAAATTAAGTATTGGACGGAGTTTTTAAATCTTGACATAAAGAGTGAAGTATGATAACGTTTTTAACGTGAGCAAGGTGCTTGCGGGCTAGCGGAACGCTGGTTCTTTAAAAACTATAGAACATAGGAGAAACAAAAAATGAAAGCAAATTCATCTAAGAATCAAGGATTACTGAAACAGTATCCTTTTGTGTCGGATGTGTTATTGTCAAAAATGGAACCATTCGACGGTGATGGTGGTTCGAATGTCGACGACTTAACCATTCGTGTCGAAAAAGCTGACGGAGATCTAATGTATCGCCGGGCCGAAAATTCTGGTCTTGGCGACGGTTCCTGTATTTTTCAGATGAAAGGGAATCGCAAAGATCAAATAATGCGACGTGGCGAGTATCTTTTTGCCGTTAATGGTAAAGGCAAAATTATTAATCGTGTAGATTGGCCACGTAATGACCATGAGAGAAGTGCAATTGGCGGTAATATTTATGGCAACGCAGTACTTTGGAAAACCAGAGACAAAACAAGTTATTCCAATCCTATTTGGGATGAAGTCGAGTTTTTAGTTTGGGCTACAGTTGAAGCGTGGCATAAAGATACCAAAAACGACAACATGTCTGAAAGATTTGGAGAATTATGCGACCGTTCAGTACACATTATTATTTATCTTAAACCAGATTGTGGTTTCAAAGAACTTAGTAGTCAATCTTGTATTCAAGAGAACCTTTGCTTGGATAGTAAAACATTTATGCAAGCATTCTTTGACAATAATCGTGATATCATGATTATCGGTGGTCGGTTAGACGAGCTTTGCCAGCTATTCCAGGAAGATGTTTATTTTAACGGTATGAAAGATGTTCTGGACCAAGGTAATAATCGTGGTGCATCTGGACTATTTGATTCGGTTAAAGTTCTTTGTGCTGAAATGTGCGGATATGATCGAGTTATGCTTGAGGATGCCATGAGTTGGATGAGTTTTCAACTTCGCCCCGGAGCTAAAATGATGTATGTCTTGGGAATGAATGGTACTTTGCCTCAACTCCGCAATCTTGTTAAGAATGTGATTAAAATGTGGAACGAGAAACCTGAGTGCCGTGCCAGTTTTGTACCGGACAAAAATGTTTCCGTGTTGTAGGTTCAAATAATTGAAAGTATTTTTGAGGGTCGCTATTAAAGGACCCTCTTTTTTATTTAAAATGGCTTAATAGTCATAATGTTCAGTATTTAAGCAAAAAATTGGTAAAATTAGATAAATATTTCCATTTTTATATATATTTTGACAATATTTGTCATAAAGTCTTGACTTTTGGAAAATAGTTTGCTAATATTGAATTGTGAATAATAATTCAATATATAAAAATATGTTGTTAACTTTCAAAGTTAAAAATTTTCGTTCAATTAAAGATGAAGTTATACTTGATTTATGTGCGACAAGTGATGAAACAATGAAATCAAATGCAGTTTTTGAAAGTGGTAAAAAATCATTGTTAAAATCAGTGGCTATTTATGGTCCGAATGCCTCCGGCAAGAGTAATATTCTTAAGTCTTTTTTTGTTTTTCGTATGATGGTTTTAGAGTCATTGCTCCGAAGTAATGTCGCAGTTGATTTGCCCAATGAATATTTTAAGCTAAGTTCAGAAACTGAAAACAAGCCTTCGTTTTTTGAAATGACCTTTTTACTTGATGGAGAAGTTTTTAGTTATGGATTTGAAATGGACAAGAAAAAAATATGCACGGAATGGTTAAAGCAAGAAAAGGGAAAGAAAACCTTATTTATGAGGGAGGGTCAAAAAATTGAAAGTAATAAGAATTATTTTCAAGAGGCATCAGCGGCTTTAAAAAATAATACTGGCGAGCGAGTTTTGTTTTTGTCAGTCCTTTCCAGTAATAATCAGCCAATATCCAAAAAAATTGTTGAATTTGTGAAGAATACAAATTTAATACTGGATGCAAATAGCGGCGATACTTTGAATTACTCATTCGGTCAATTTTTGAATAACCCCAGTATGGCTAAAAAAATGAAAGATTTTATTGTTAAAGCTGATTTCGGTGTAATGAATATTGAAGCTAGTGAAAAAATGATTTCTGCTAAGCAGGTTCAGAGTATGCCGGATAAATTTAAGGAGTTGTTTTTTAAAGAAGATTCCAAAATAGCCGAACGTAGTATTAGGTTTTTACATAAAAAATTTGGCAATAATGAAGAAGAATTAAAGAGTGAGCCGTTTGATTTTTTTAATGAAGAATCGAACGGTACTCAGCATATGTTTGCTTTGTCCGCTCCGTTAATTGATACACTGGATAATGGGAAAATTCTATTTATTGATGAAATTGATGCAAGTCTCCATCCGATACTTTGTCAGTACTTAATTTCAATTTTTAATTCGAAGGACAAGAATCCAAATAATGCTCAGTTAATTTTTGCTACCCATGATACTTCTCTTATGAGTGATGATTTCCTCCGCCGAGATCAAATTTATTTTACGGATAAAAATGAAAAGGGGGCGACAGAATTGTTCTCGTTATCAGATATCTCTGAAAGAAAAGGAGTGGATTTTGCTAAAAGATATTTAGAGGGAAGATATAATGCTCTGCCGTATATTTCCGATTTTGAAGACTTAAAATTTTCAAAATAATATGGCAAAGTATAGAGGCAAAACTAAACACCGAGAAGCTCATCCGAAGATTTTTGTATGGTCGCATACAGAGAAGGCAGAGATAGAATATTTCCAAGAGTTCAAAAATTATTTGGAAACGCCTTTATTAATGCCAAGAAAAGAAATTTGTTGGACCCCGCAAGAATTATTAGGAAAAATTGTAGAGTGGAAGAAAGAAAAAGTTTGCGATGACGATGGCGATCAAGTTTGGTGCATTTTTGATGTGGATGATTTTTATAAAAATGATAGCCAGAAGCTTTTATCGGCGATTAAAAATGCCATGGATAATAATATTAAGATTGCTTACGTGAATGAATGTTTTGAGCTTTGGATTTTGTTTCATTTTGAAAAACTTAATTGTCAAATTTGTAGGGGTGATGATATTGAAAAGAAAATTATCGAGGCCTTTAAGAAAAATAAGTTAGGTAAATTTCAAAAAAATCAAGAAATTTTTCAAATACTTCTACCTTTCCAAGATCAAGCGATTAAAAATGCTAAAGGTATAGTGCCTGATTATAAAAAAATTAATTGGCAAAAAAATTTAAGCACCAAAGGGAATCCGTCGACTAGTATTCATTTTTTGGTAGAAGAGATTAATAAGTTAATTAGGGATGGTAAAAAATAAAATTTTTATGTCCTCCAATCTTTTTCAAAATCTCCATATAATTTATGCGACTAATGAAAATTTTAGGGATGATATAAAATACATTCGAGAAAATGTCCCGATAATTAAATTATATGTTGCTGGAGATGGGATGGAAGAGTATGATGATTTGTCTAAATCTATAAAAACGACAATAAAAATAAAAAGTTTAGATGAGATTCATCAGTTTACGAATAACTATAATAAAGCCGTTTCAGATTTGAGATTAAAATATCATTTGTCGTCGGCTTATCAAACTTCACTAAAAGATTTTGTTGAACAGCTAGACATTATTGGTTATTCTGGATTATCCGAGGAACTTTTGCCCTTTAATGTCGAAAATCCAAACAACCCCAAAGAAAAATTTACAGTCATTCGCATAAATCCGGAAACCACGATTACTGAACTACAAAAAAATTGGAATGAAATAAGACAGGCGGTCGTCAGATTATCCGATTCTAAGCCTCTAAAAGCCTCGCCACGAGTTAATGTTGGTCGAGACTTGGAAATATATCAATTACGCCAAAACGGTAAGAAAGATAAGGAAATAGCCTCAATAATTAACGAGAAATACCCGGACAAAATTCTCGGCTATCAAGATATTGCTAAAATTGTTAAAAGACTTCTTGATTATTCAAAGAAATTGACCGGACAAGCAAAATAATTTTAGCGGGTATATATTGCTACAACTCAATTCGTTATCATAAGACCATAAACACTAAGCTTATGGTTTTTTGTTTATATCGCCCTCTTTTCTCGCCATTTTCCGTTTTTTTCGGACCCGGCGGATCCCCCGTGGGGGAGCCGGGCCGAAAAACGGAATGGCCGAATAGGTGTAAAGAAACAAAAGCGAGGGCGTTCTGCTAACGCCCGAGCTAGCACTTTAAAAACTTAATAAATAACTTGATTATTCACTCATATTACACGAGTCGAAAAAACAAGTTATTAATCTAAGACAATAATAAAAAGCGTATGGATGGTTTACCTTACGAGGTCAAGAAAAAAATCATCAAGTCCGGAAATATTATTGAGATATTTGACTATGAGAAATCATATTGGGTCGGTTGGCCACAGTATCGGAAAATTCATCGCCCAGAATTTAAGCATATTCGTTTAGAATCGGAGCAGATTAAAATTAGAGAAGATAATGTTAAGCGAGCCAGGCAGAAAATAACTCGCCTAATTAATTCTAATCCGCAACTCAAAACTTTTTTGACGCTGACATTCAAAGACGAAATATTGGATTTAAAAACGGCCAATAAATATTTTGACCGCTTTATTAAGCGGATCAGTTATAGCCAAAATGATTTTCAATATTTAGCCGTTCCCGAATTTCAGTCGCAATCAAAAAGAGTTCATTATCATTTAGTTTCTAATTATCCTCTGCCGGAATTTGAAACTGGCGATAAGCGGAAAGAATACGAGCGATGGTTTGCCGACAAATACTGGAAGAATGGTTTTATTAATTTTAGGCCTATTAATAACGCCAAAAATATCGGTATTTATATCTCTAAATATTTAAGTAAAGAAATGTTTGATCCGAGATATTTTAAGAAACGAAAATTTTTCTATTCAAAAAACCTTAATCAACCGGAAATAATCGACTACCCGGACGAGGTGGACAATTTCTTAGACTTCTTTAGCCCCGATTCTTTAGATCTGATTAAAGAGCGGGAGTTCTATAGCGACCGCTTAGGTCAAATAAAAGAAACTATTTATAAAATAAACGAAATAAACAACGAAGAATTAGATAAAATTATTAAAAATAATAAATCAGAAAAAATAACGAATAATACAAAACTGAATATAGATGATATTGTCTTTTAACAAAGACATTTTAATTCACTAATTAAAATGTTCTGCAGACATTTTTCGGAATTGAATGATGAGCTTAGAGGCTCTGCGAAAACTGCTGGGAAGTCGTGCTAAGCGGTTTTCCGATGAAGAGCTTGAAGAAATAAGGCACGATATTTATGCCTTTGCTCATCTCGCCTTTGATATCCATCAACAAAATCCTAACTTATTTAAATAAATATAAATAATAATCAATAAAATATATGTTAACACTAGAAAAAATGAAAGAGCTTGTCGGCCCGAAATCTTCGGAATATACCGACGCTCAATTAATGGAAGTTAGCCGTGATTTGTATCAATTAGCTTATTTGGCTTTTGAGTATTATAAACGCCATATTAATCCGACCTTAATGTAGCTTAATCTTGTAAAAAAGAGAATTTATGCTAATATCTTTTATGGACACAATTAATATGGCAAATACTCACTCAAGTCATAATGACGGCGAGATGTCGTTTTGAGATAAAGGGAGCAGTAGCTGTTTCAATTGAGTGTTTGCTTAATTGTGTCCAACAGTTTACTGCTCTCTTTTTATTAATTTTAAATTTATGACTAAAAAAGGAATTATCTATTACCGGGTTTCGACTGAAGATCAGGCTCAATCCGGTGTTAGTTTAGAACAACAGAAAAACGCTTGTTTGGAATATGCCGGCAAGCATGATATTGAAATTGTCGAACTATTCCACGATGACGGTGTGTCGGCAAAAACTATTGAACGGCCGGGTTTAAAAGAATTACTAAAATATTGTGTTAAAAATGCCAAGAATCTTGACTGTGTGATTGTTTATAAAATCGACCGCTTGTCTCGAAATGTTAATGACTATACCGGCATTCTGGCGTTGCTCTATAAACTTAAAATTAAGTTTATATCGACGACGGAAACGGTTGACGAAACGCCAAGTGGTCGATTAGTCGGCACGATTGTCGCCTCGGTGGCTCAATTTGATAATGATGTTAGGAGCGAAAGAATCGCCTCTTGTATGCACGAACGGATAAAACAAGGGGTTTGGTGTTTTAAAGCCCCCTTTGGCTATTTAAACGCCCGAGATAATCAAAATAAGGCTGTGATCATCTTTGATAAGGTGCGTATGCCTTTAATTAAATTAGCTTTTGAGCGGTTTGCGACCGGCTTATATCAAATCGAACAAGTTAGAAAGATGTTAAATGATAAAGGGTTTAGAACGCATAAAGGCCGGGAGTTAACTTTGCAGACACTCCATGAATTACTCCGAGAAAAATTCTATATCGGGATTATGACAGTTAAGAATCAAGAATACGCCGGTAGTCATGAAAAATTTATTGATGAGCGTATTTTTTGGCAGTGTCAGAAATTATTTAGAAACGCCGATAAGGGCGACTGCATTTCTTTAGGTCGAGTTAACGAAAGTTTTCCTCTAAGGCATTTTGTGGTTTGTCCGCATTGCGGCAGTCCACTAACCGCCTGTTTTTCAACCGGCAAAATGGGTATTAAATACCCTTATTATAAATGCTATAACAAAAAATGCGGTCAGTTAAAATCAATTACTAAAAAAGAAGTTGAAGATAGTTTTTCGCTCGGCTTAAAAAAGATTAGTTATCAGCCCTATATGGCTAAGGCCATTAAAAAAGCGATTATCGAAGTTTATGATGAGAGAAAGAATGAAATACATAGCAATTTTGGTTCGCTCAAGTCGCAATTGGAAAATCTGAAAGCGGAGAAAGATAAATTAATTGAGATGAAGAAAAAGGAATTATTAGATGATGAGGATTTCAGGGAAGAAATGGATAAAGTGAAAATTATGCTATCCGATAAACAGGAAAGACTGCTTAACTGTAAAGATGACGGTTTTGACGTTAAAAAGAATCTTGATAAAGTTTTTGATTTTATGTGCGATCTGCCGGACTTTTACAAAAAGGCTAATTATGCCACTAAACTCAAAGTTCAGAGTTCGATTTTTAAGGAAAAGCCCTCTTTTAATTTTTACACATTTCAAACTCCGAAATTATCGCCAATCTTAGAAACAAAAAGAGACTTGGAATGCCCCAAATCTCGTAATGTGGACCCTAAGGGATTCGAACCCTTGACCTCCTGCTTGCAAAGCAGGCGCTCTAACCAGCTGAGCTAAGGGCCCGTTATTCTTTTGAGGTTATCAATTTTATTTCTGACAGTCAACTTATTTTTGTTGGCTATACTGTGTTAAAGGGCTTACTACCCATGCCATAAAACTATTGCCGCTGCCGGTTACGTTTATAATTCCAATAATTAAAAATAAAATTCCCACTAATTTGTATCCGAAACGAGACCCTCCCTCTGTTCCTAATTTTTCTTCAAACCAAGCAATCCGTCCAAAATTATTTAGAAACCACTCGGTTTTAATAATTAAGAAAGAGCCAATCACTATCATTATTAATCCTATAAAAATAAACATAGTTTTATTACTAATTGATTATTAGTGAATATAATTCAGTGGATTATATCGGACGCCATTAATCAGAACTTCAAAATGGAGATGTGGTCCGGTCGAACGTCCGGTCGAGCCCATAGCGGCGATATTTTCACCCTTTTTTACTATATCTCCGACTTTAACAAATAATTTTGAAGCATGTCCATAGCGAGTTTTTTTACCGCTGCCATGATCAATGACAATTGTATTGCCATAGCCACCATTATAACCGCCTTGAGATATTGTGACAACACCGTCGTCGGCCGCATAGATTGGTGTTCCTATTTTATTGGCGATATCGACGCCGGTATGGCGCCAGGAAAAATATTGAGTGATTCTATAACCCACGGTAGGCCAGGTCATAGTTGATCCACTGACCCTGACAGTCGGCGCTTTTATTAAATCGCGGATTGCCGATAAACCGGTATAATTATTGTTGACAGCAGATCGAGTGGTGGCGACGACAGTTGATTTTGGCCTTGCTCCCGGAATGATTATCTTTTGGCCTATTTTTAGTCCGGCCGTTAAATTATTGGCATTAAAGATTTGATTAATATCCACTCCATATTGGCTGGCTAAACCGGCTACCGTGTCGCCGGACTTAGCAGTATATAAAATGCCGCTATAGGGCAGAATTATTAAGTTATCTCCCGGTTGAATTAGGCTGTGGTCGGTAAGATTATTGGTCCACAAAATAGTATTAACGCTTAAGCCAAAGCGACGGGCGATAGCGCTGATCGTATCGCCATTTTGAACGGTATAGTTAGTAATAACGGTTCGTTGAGGCGTAGAATTGTTTTGATTATTTTGATCCGGGGAAGCATTGTCTTTGTTATTGATAATTATCGGTTTAAATATAAGATCATTGTCATCGCTGAAAATCGGTAAGCTATTCTGGTCGGCGTTTTCATCTGTGGCGACAGTTAATTCCTTTTTTAAAACATTTGAATTGTCTGAATATTTTTCTTGGTTAGCCTTTAAAACGTTATTAGGAATAGCTGTTTCTTCGATTAGCGTTTCTTCGGGAGTAATCTCGAATCCGGATGATATTAAATGAGCCATCACGGTTTTAGAAATATTATTTTCGGAAGAATTAGCCTGGCTTTGATTGGTCAGATTGGCAAAAATAAAGCCGATTATTAGAGCAGAAATAAAAAAATAAACTGACTGGTTACGATTTAATTCGTTAATGGTTTTACTGGTTAGGTCGTTTTTTTTCAACCGAAATATTCCGTAATAAATTTTTACTAATATTTTATAAAAAGTATTTTTAAAGAGTAAACGAAAAAAACCGGAAATAACCCGGAACAGGCTGGAAAACAGCCGGCCGCCGAGATTTATGGTCTTAATAGCCAGTAATCCTAACTCGACGGCAATTTTTTTAAATTGTTGCTTAATTGATTTACTGATATGATTAAAATTAAGCTTAACCTTATACTATCATTTTTAAACTTTTATCGTCAATTTATGCTATAATGAAAAAAATAAAGGATAATTTATATTTTTTTAAATTTTTATGTATAAATTGGTTTTATTGCGTCACGGAGAAAGCGCTTGGAACAAAAAGGGTTTATTCACCGGCTGGACCGATGTTAATTTAACGACTCGAGGAAAAGAAGAGGCTAAAGAAGCCGGCCAAGAACTTAAGAAAAATGGTTTTGTTTTTGATTTAGCCTATACTTCGTTTTTGAAACGTGCTTCTTTGACACTTAAAATTGCTTTGCGAGAGTTGGGGCAAGCGCAAATACCGGTTAAGGCTGATTGGCGCTTGAATGAAAGGCATTATGGCAACCTGCAAGGTTTAAACAAAAGAGAAATGGTTAAAAAATTTGGCGAAGAGCAAGTTTTACTTTGGCGTCGCAGTTATGATGTCCGTCCGCCCAAAATCGATCGTCAAAATCTCTATAATCAACAGGGTGACTTAAAATATAAAGGCATTAAAGTGCCTGAAGCGGAAAGCCTTAAAGACGTCGTCGCGCGAGTTACTCCGTTTTGGCAGCAAGAAATTATTCCTAAAATTAAACGAGGCGAAAGAGTTATTATCGCCGCTAGCGGCAATAGTTTGCGGGCGATTGTTAAGTATTTGGATAAGATAACGCCGCGAGAAATTGCCGGTTGGGACATTCCTACCGGGATTCCTTTGATTTACGAATTTGATCGAAATTTACGAGTACGGCGACATTATTATTTGGCGAATACTAATAAATTGCAGATGGCGGTTGATCGAGTTAAGAATCAGATAAAAAATTAGATGTAAATGTTGGTAATAAAATAAAAAATCATCCGCCCAAGGCGGATGATTTTTTATTTTTGGCTATTTAACAATTAACGGAAAGGGATTTTTTTGACCATAAGCCTTAGGACCCTCAAGACAGAATTTAGTGATATTTTTTTTAAAATAAGGAGTTTTTGTTTCTTGAATTTTTCCGATAATATAATAAGTTAAGGCCATGATAAAGCCGATACCAGCGTTACTGGGCAATTTTATTTCCCAACGGTTAGTTTTAAAACCAAAATATTTATTTTCACCAAGGCTAATTACCAATTCTTTATCCCAAGCATTAATAAATTTGGCGTGACGGGCTTCACCGAAACTGAAAGCTCGTAGAGATAGACGCGGACCGAAAAGTTCGTCTTTTTTAATTTCCAACATCGGCGCCAGCGCCCCAAATTTATCCGGTAGAAGAAAAGAATAAGCGGCGTAATTTTTGAAATTATTTGGCAGTTTTATTTTTTTTAAGAATTTTTTTATAGTCTCAGCTTTTTCACTGCTTACCCCGAGGAACATTCCGAGATAGGTAGACGTATTATAAGTATAAGGTTCGGGTAGTTTTTTATAAACGATGACTTCATCAGCTATTTGAGCGGCGCTAGAATTAGGGCTACAAGTTAATAAGGTGGTTTTTAGTCCATATTTTTTCGCCAGTCTGGTTTCCCAAGTTGAATCTTTTTCACCTGAGGCGGAGATAATTAGAGCCTGAGTAATGCTTTTATTTTTTATCCAAGATTGATGATTTTTGATAATTTGTTTAAAATTACTTTCATTGGCGATAATAGCCGGGTGATTGCCAAAAATAACTGATCCGGCATTATAGGCGTTGCCACTCCCGACAACCAAGGGAAAAGAAAATGCTTGAAGATTAAGTCGGATCGGAGGATTTTCAGTAAAAAAATTCAGAGCTGCCAGAACGCTTTTATCCAGATTCGGTAAATTTTTAGTATTCATAATTTTCCTTTATTTTACTTATATTTCTATTATAATTCATCTTGATTTTTATTTCAATTTACGCTAAGCTGGTAGTGTTTATGGACTAGCTTAGTCTAATTATCTAGTTATTATGTCCGGACATTCTAAATGGGCTACTACCCATCGTCAAAAAGAATTAGTGGATGCCAAGCGGGGAGCGGTTTTTACTAAATTATCCAATATTATTACTATCGCGGCGCGACGCGGCGGAGACCCCAATGCTAATCCGTCTTTACGAGCGGCAATTGATCAGGCTCGTTCGGTCAGTATGCCGAAGGATAATATTGATCGAGCGATTAAAAAGGGTACTGGAGAACTAGGAGGTGAACAGGTCGAAGAATTATTCTATGAAGGAATTTTGCCGTCCGGTATTCAGATTGTCGTTAAATGCCTAACCGATAATAAAAATCGAAGCGGTTCGACCGTGCGTCATTTATTTACTAAAAATGGGGGAGCTTTTGGCGCGGTGCTTTGGAATTTTTCTCAATTGGGGGTGATTCGGATAGCCAGTACGGAGATTGCCGCAAAAAAAATGAGCAATGAAGAATTAGAATTAGAATTAATTGATTTAGGGATTATAGATTTTACTAAGGAAACCGAAGGGATCACAATTTATACCGATGTTAAGGATTTGCAGTCTACTCGGAATTTTTTGGAGCGCAAAGGTTTAAAAGTAGAAGCGGCGGAAATTGAATATGTGGCTAAAGAAAAAATAAAACCGTCTCCCGATTTTAACGAAAAAATGGATAAATTTTTTGAAGAATTAGACGACAATGAAGACGTCAGTGATTATTATTCTAACTTAGTTTAAGTCGTTGTTTGTATGACTAAAATTATTTTAGGTATTGATCCGGGAATTGCCGACACTGGTTATGGTGTTATTAAAGTTGAAGGAGCTAAAATTACTTGTTTAACTTACGGTTCCATTCAAACTGCAGCTAAAGATGATCTGATTACTCGTTTAGAGATTTTACATCAAAAACTGGATAAAATAATTAAAAAATATAAACCGGATATAGCCGCCATTGAACAATTATTTTTTAATAAGAATGTCCGAACCGCGTTGATAGTCGGCCAGGCTCGCGGGGTCGTTCTTCTAACTTTGAAACAAAATAAATTATCAGTTTTTGATGTTACCCCCTCGCAGGTCAAACAGGCGGTGGTGGCTTATGGTCAAGCCTCTAAAGCCCAGGTGCAGAAAATGGTTAAACTTATTCTTAATTTACGAGAATTGCCTCGGCCCGATGACGCCGCTGATGCGCTGGCGGTCGCCATTTGTGCTGTAAATTTTCGGATTTTATGTCCAAAAAATTAAAAATTGTGCAGATTGCCTCGGAAATTGCGCCGTTTTCTAAAACCGGCGGCTTGGGCGATGTCAGCCGCAGTTTGTCGAAAGCCTTAAAAAGATTGGGTCATGATGTTATTATTATTACCCCTCTTTACGGCCGCATAATCGATAAATCGGCTAATAAATTGAGCCTGGTTTTTTCTAATGTCAGTTTACATTTGAATTCCAGTGAAAAGATTCGGGTCAATTATTGGCGCGGTTATTCCATGCGCGGTTTGCCGGTTTATTTTGTAGAATATAAAAAATTTTTTTCTCAGCATAATCGTCTCTATGGATCGCCTCGGGAAAACGCCCGTTTTTTGGTTTTTAATGTGGCGGCGTTAAAGTTATTATCCCTCTTAAAATTTTCCGCCGATATCATCCAATGTCATGATTGGCAAACCGGGCTCATTCCGTATTATTTAAAAACTGATTTTCGTTATTCTAAAACTTTAACTAAAGCTAAAACTATTTTTACTATCCATAATTTAATTTTTCAGTTTGGACACAACTGGTGGGAAGTCGCCCCTAGAGATAAAGATTACGGGCGAAGCCGAATTCCTCATCTTGATGATCCGCACTTGGAAAATATTAATTTTGCCAAGCGGGCGATTTTATCGGCGGACTTTATCAATACGGTTAGTGAAAAATATCGGGAAGAAATTATGACAAAAAAATTCGGTCAGGATTTGCAACGTATTTTAAAAAATCGGGCTGATCGTTTAGTCGGAATTATTAACGGCATTGATTATAATACCTATGACCCGGCTAAAGACCGGGCGCTCCATAAGCGTTATTCTTTTAAAAATTCAGAGCTTAAAGGAATTAATAAAACATATTTGCAGAAGATTTTTAAATTGCCGTCGGATAAAAATATTCCGATTTTATGTACAACTTCGCGGGTTACCTTTCAAAAAGGATTTGAACTGTTAATCGCAGTTTTTCCGCAACTTTTAAAGATTGATTTGCAATTTATTATTATCGGATCCGGCGATAAAAAATATTTACAAGCATTACAAAAAATTGCCCGTAAATACCCAAAAAAATTAGTGGTTATTCCTTCGCATGCCGCCAACCAAAAATATGAAACGCTGGTGTACGCCGGAGCGGACCTATTTTTATTGCCGTCCAATAATGAGCCTTGCGGGATAAATCAATTAATCGCCATGCATTACGGCTGCGTGCCGGTGGTTCGGGAAATCGGCGGGCTGCACGATACGGTTGAAAATTTTTCCCCCGAGTCTAAAACCGGAACCGGCTTTACTTTTAAAAATGAAGACGAATTTTCTTTGTATAACGCGGTTATCCGCGCTCTGGAAAATTATAAAAATAAAACGATTTGGTCGGGGCTGATTAAAAGAGTAATGACCCAGTCTCATGGCTGGGAAATTCCCGCAAAAAAGTATTTGGAACTTTATTATAAAGTTTTAAAAAAATCTAAATAATTTTTTATGTTGTGGCTTAATTTTTTACATTTTTATCAACCGGCGAATGCCGAATTTTATAATATTCGGAAGGCGTTGGATAAAAGTTATTGGCGTTTGCTGCGACTAATGGAAGAGCATCCGGAATTACGGGCGACCTGGAATATTAGCGGTTGCCTATTAGAACGCTTAGCGGAAGAAAAAGAGGAGGCTTTTATTAATCGTTTAAAATTTTTAGTTAAAAAGGGTCGAGTGGAGCTCACCACTTCGGCCGCTTATCATGGTTTCTTGCCGCTTTTGCCGGAGTCGGAAGTTATACGCCAAATCAAGCAAAATGAAAAAATTTTAAAAAAACATTTTGGCAAGAATTTTAAACCGAGCGGTTTCTTTTTGCCTGAAATGGCCTATTCCTCGATAGTTGCTAAGATTATTAAACGCCTGGGTTATTCCTGGGTTATTTTAGACGAGATAGCTTATAATGGCGGGATTGGCCGTCGGCCGGAAAGAGGAAAATTTTATTTAGACAGCGCCAGCGGTTTGCGGGTTATTTTTCGTGACCGAGAAATTTCCGGTGCTTATCCGCCGGATAAATTATGGCTTGATATTCAAAAATTAAAAAATACCAAGATTGCGCCGCTAACTAAAGCAAACGTCAGATTATTTGATTCGGCTAGTTTGTATATAACAGCGACCGATGCGGAGCTTTATGGATTGCGCCATGAAGATCCGACCGGAGAAATAGAGAAGATTGCTAAATTTCCCGGTTTGCAAACTCTGACTATTTCTGATTACTGGCAGATAGTTTCTAAAAATAAATTAGTTAAAATAAATTTAATGGCCTCTTCCTGGGAGTCGACTCCGAGTGAAGTTAAAAATAATTACCCCTATCGTTTATGGGCGGATAAAACCAATAAAATTCAAATGGATTTATGGAAATTAGCGAATTTAGCTTTAAGCTTGGAAGATAAATTTAAAAATGATAAGAATTTTTATTGGTATTGCTGGCATCTAGTTCGCGGTTTAGCCAGTTGTACGTTCTGGTGGGCTAGCGCTCGGGATTTTTCTAAAATTTACGGTCCTTATGCCTGGAGCCCGGATGATGTCGAGCGGGGGCTGGAGGACTTGATTCGCTCCGTTCGCTCTCTCTATAATCCTAAAACGAAAAAATATAAGCTCGCGGCCGAAAAATATTATTTAAAAATAAAAAAACGGATATGGGAGGAGCATTGGAAAAAGCATTGGCAAAAAACCGTCTAAGCCTTAATATTCTATTAAGAAAAATATGAACAAAATTCGACAATTATTTGATGAGAACTTTGTTGTTGATTTATTTAAGCGGGAGATATTGCCGCATTACCCGGTTTTTACCGCGATTAACCGGGTGGAAATTAAACCCTATAAAGAATTGATTTGGGAAACGACCTATCATGTCGTTATCAGATTTAATACTTATTTTTTAAAAGCGTCAGGCGAAGAAGTTAAAATCCCTATCGTTTGTTCGGCCCATAGCGACGAATCGCGAGACAATATTTATTTAGCTTTAAAATATTTATGGGCGTCCGGTTTTCCGAGCGATTTTATTGATTTGCCCGACCCCTTATTTTATTCCGCGGAATTCCGCGGGACGTTTTATCGCGGTTTAAGAGGTGAAAATTTATTATATTATATTAAAAATAAAGATTTATCGGCGGTTACGGAAATTGTGACGGCGGCGGCCAAACTTTTTGCTCGTCTGCATGCCCTGACTAATTTAGCGGAGGCTGATTTTAACCCCGAGAGCGCTCGAATTAAGACCGTGATTCCCGGGACGGCCATGATTTTTCGAGAAATGGGCGTGCGCTACCATAATAAATATAATAATGATCTTATAAAAATTTATGATTATTTTATCCAGCATGAGGAAAAATATTTTTCTTCCGGCGGAGAAAAAGTTTTAATCCACGGCGATGCTCATCCGGAAAATGTTATTCGGACGGCGCAAAATCGCCTAGGTCTAATCGATTTTACTGATTTATGTCTAGGCGATCGCGCTCGTGATGTCGGCGCTTTTTTACAACAGTTAGAATATAAAATTATTATTAAGGCCGAGGGGGCGGACTGGGCGGAGAAAATGAAAGATTTATTTTTAAAAGTTTATTTGGAAGCCGCCGGTTTAAAATTGACGGCCGACTTACAAACCCGGATAGATTTATATTATAATTGGACCGCTATTCGTACGGCCACTTATTTTTTTCTGAAAGCCGGACATAATGAGGAACGAGGGAGAGATCTGTTGGAAAAAGTTAAGGCTAATTTGAAATTATAAATAATATCCAATATTATTTACGTCGGTCTGGACAAAATTAGTAAAATGTGGTATATTTTAGAATCGTCTGATATATACAATGGCAGAAACAATATTATGTTTAATAAAGACATTGGTTTCAATGCTTCAAATCAAAATAACAATCTCGAAAAAGATGAGCAATTTTTGGATATACAAAAAATTAAGGCCGACATTGACTTAATCTTGGACAAGGCTTATCGGAATAATATAGATGTTAAGGATCAAGGCGATATCCGCCGTGCTGACGTATTTATTGAGGATTTGCAGAATATTTACGTTAATCACGAGGCGTTTAAGGATACTTATAATTTTAATAGAGCGTGGAGTCAAGAGCAGGTTGATAAGGTGGTGGAAATCTTCAATGGTTATTTTGATGCCAGCGGATCTTCTCATAATAAATTAAAAGTTACCATGGTTCTGTTTAATTTTTTTACGACGGGAAAAAAAGATGAACGCGAAGAGTTTAAGGGGAAGACAATTAGTGATTTATTCGCTAAGTCGCTGATTGATAGGTTAGAAGAAGGTAAAAACATTTCTCTAGATTTGCAAATGGCGATAGCCACCTGGGCTCAGAATATCCATATGGTTGACAGAAGTATCTTGCTCGATTTTTTAATTGCGATTAATAGCCATCCGGAAGTAATAGATCCGGGAATAAGAAGAGAAATTACTATGGGTGTCGGATTATTTCCCTCGCTAATTGAATCTCTCGGCAAGTTAGCGGAGGATAAAAATAATATTTCCGCTCGGCTTAAAGCTCTCGAGACTATAAAAATTTTAATTAATATTTCAGGTAATGTCGGTTTTGGCCAAGCTGGGGTTGAAGCGAGGAAGATTTTAAAAAAAGAAACTCAGGATACTTCTAATTATTTTTTAAATATTAGAGCTGAGCAAATAGGAGAAGAGCTTGACAGCCCGAATCGAGCTAAGAGATTGCAGCTATTAGAGAAATATAATAAGCCAGAATTCGCGACCGGCGACCTTCAACCTTTATTCTTGGAAAATAATAAGGTCGAAGACGGGTATTTAGCCAAAAAAACTTTGGCCAGCAGTTGTTATAGCAAGCTCAGTCAGGAAATCGGAGTTATCTATAACGGACACGGCGAGGTAGATTCCTATTTTAATATTAATAACGGGCAGCGGTTGACGTTGTCTGATATTTTAAAAAAAGAAGGTTTTATAGAAAATAAAGCTGATAGTGAAAATTATAAGAATCAACGCGATATTTATAAGACGCTTATCGATCTATCTTTCCGCAATAAGATCGAACAAGAGTTTGCTGTTGAACTAAGCGACTTTAGCGTCAGAGAGCAATTGCAATTTATTAATTTTATTTCCGCCAAAAATGTCTCTGAGGTTAATAAAGTAAAAGACTTTATTTTAGGCGGGCAGACACCGGTCGATAAAAATAATCGTTTTTTATCATTTTTGTCTTTAGAAACAGACAGCGATATCGGTAATAAAATATTAGAAATAAATGAGTTTTTAGCATCGCAGCCTGAAGCTTCCAATAAGCTATTTGCAAAACATGCCGAATTAATCAACCAGGTTAATCAGAGTGCTGATGGCCTGGTTGAACTTTATGGAGATGTTTTTTTTGGTAAAACTATTGACCGGGAAAAATTAATTGAGATTTCCTTAAAACGCACTAGTCGTTTATTAGTGGTAGCTAATGAAAATTTAAAAATTGCCTCCTCGAAAGACAAGGAGAAGGTAATTCGTGAATTGTTAAAGGATTTAGATATAGAAACCAAGGGGAGGGTGGCAAATTTAGAAGAATTAAAAACGATTGCTGAAAAGTTAAATGAAAAATATAATAATATTGGGCATGATCTATTAGTAGCTATTAATTCCGATGAAGAAGGTCTAGAAATATTTAAAGATGACTGGTTGGAAAAAGCCGAAGATATAAGTCTGGAAATGAAAACTGCTATCAGAGAAGATGCTAAAAAGCATAGAAAGTATGACAGCGAACGTCTGAAAAACATGATTGAAAATTATCAATCTGTTTTAGAGGAAGTTACTTATAATGTTGAATTGGAAGGGGAAGCTTTAGAAAATTTTAAACAAAATCGTCAAAAATATAAGTCCGGAGAAATTGAGTGTCAAGATTTTCTAAATAAAATGGAAAATGATAATAAAATTTTTTATGCGCCGACGGAAGAGGAAAAAGTAATTTATAGCGGAGCAATAAAAAAAATACAGCAAATCCTCCCCCTGCAAATAGCTTTAGAAAAAAAGATGGATCAGATAATTTACGGCCGGGAAGAAATGGCCCTACCTAAGGGTTTTTCTAATTTTGAAAATGACCCGGTTAAACCGGAAAATATTCCCGATCAAGCGCCTTTATATTTTCCGGTCGGAATTTCTAAAGATCTTCCGTCTTGGGAGGCGGTTTTAAGGGGCGAAAGAAAAGTTGTTAAACCGATAGATATCTATGGTTATTTGTTTTGGTTGAATAATCAAGAACGTCCGATTAATCTTATTGTTTGCGACGAAATTCAGGTTAATAATTACCAGATCCGCTATGGCCAGGAGGAAAAAGAGTCGCGGGAGAAAGCCATTAAGATTGGCAATCGAGAAGCGCTCCAATACAAAAAAATTATTGATACTTTCGGTTTGGACAATATTCGTCTCCAGGGCTATTCGGAGTTCCTGATGCAAAATAAGGATAAGTATGAATATTATAAAGAGGTAGTCACCAATTTGGCCGATCGGCCTGATTTTAAAGAGATATTTTTATCTATGGTCCAAGACTCGGTTTCCGGCGCGGAACAGGAAAAATATATAAACTATGCTCTGGAAGAGTTAGCTTGGATTTTATCGACTAATGGCACTAAAATCGGGCATCTTAACGAAGCGCGTTATGATATCCTCGGTGCCGTTATAAGTAATTGGGAGAAGTTGGGACGAGAAAAAGGACTTGATGTTTTTAAGGATCAAACGAATTCTGAAGGCAAAATTCTTTTAAACACGGTCTGTAAGGGTTTAAGAGACGAAATTAATGAAAGAAAATCGAAGTTAGATAAAAATTCTTCAGCGGCCGCCTATTATCAGCGTCTGCAAGAGCATCTCGGTAAAATTAAAATTGACAGCAAGGTTGGTCTAGATAAGAAATTTAAAAAAGATTCCCTATCTTTGAATTTTGTTTGTCCGGAGGTCGGCTCGGCCAGCTTCGGCTTCCGCGGCGATTTTGAGGCTAAGGAGGGCGTGGTAAAATTTAAGGAGCCATATAGTACTTATTTTTATAAAACGGACGCCGATCTACTAACGGACAGCGATCAAGTGGTTGCCGCCGGAGAAGGCAGTATTGGCGGCAAGATTTTGACTTTAGATAATAAGCAGCAATTAAAATATGCCAATCAGGTAGTGAGGCCAATTTTAAAACATTATTTCGCTAATTTAGATCGGGCGCCGCTCAAATATTTTGAAAAAATTGGTAAAAACCGAGAAGAATTACGGCAAGATAGTGAAGAAATAAACAGTTTATTAGATGCGATTAGATTTATTCAGAAATATATTATTCGGCCGACGGAATTGGTTTGATTGCGGTCGGTCGATCGGTGGCTAACGGTCGGTTTATTTTTTGCTTCAGCCAATCGGGCTGAGAAGCGGCGAGATTATTTTTACCGAAAGTCCAAAAGAAATTAAAAATTGAGAGTAGCGTTTCAAAGATTTCTTTATTATCAATGATTACGCCGACCATAAAGTCCGGCGAAAAAGTAACAAATGATACCTTGTTGTTATAAATATTGATTTCGGTCGCGAAGGGATAAGATTTATGGTCAATGAATAAAATATCGGTTACTTCGTTTGATTTATAATCCTTCATATATTCCAAAGCTCGCGTGTTATTCGGGATAATTACCCGTTCAAAAACGCCGAGCTTTTTTCGTTTCGGAGCATAATAGTTAGTATTCCAATCGCTGAGATAGGTTGCATAGCTGGCGACGTCGGAAAATGTATATAATTTTTTTTCCGGATTGCTAAGCAAGTTATCTTCTAAGACTTTTTTTACTCCTTCCTCTCCCTCATAAAATCGAACTCCCGGTTTATTGCTGACCAGATTAAAAGCGGACACCAGATCGGGCAGGGTGCTGATAAATTCTTCTTTATATTTAAGCGCATCTTTCGCTTTTTGGTCGGCGATAGCTTCGAGGCGCGAGGGATGTTCGGCTGAAAATATCGCAATTCCTTTAGTTTCTTCTGTTTTAGTGACAAGACTCAGCCGCATCAGTTCATCCAGGCCTTTATAAGCGACCCCGCGGGGTCGTTTTATTTTTTTAGCGATACTACTGGCTTTATCCGCTCCTTGATTTAAGAGGGAATCAAGGATTTCCGCCTGAACCTGAGATAAGCCGAGGTTATGGAGAGTCTTTTCAAACATATATTTGGGTTCCTACGGTTATTAGCGCCCTGGGGTAGCTAATAACTTGTGGATAACTTTACAAATAATAGATTTTGTTTTATTTGTTTTTATAATTCGACTGATAGTCTTGTGACTATCTAGTTCTATTATAGCGCATATTTAATATAGTGTCAACTTTAAAAATGACAAAAATAGTAAATATTTATGCTTATTTAAATCATTTCTGTCTATATTTTATTAACATTTGCCAAAAATAGTCTTTTTAAGTCTTGACAATCTTTTAAATCCATGCTAAACTTAAGGTATCGAAAATGAGAAAGGGAAGAAAGAGGCAAAACATAGTTCATTCATTTAAACAATAATATAGCCCGGTCCGATATTCTGGCGAGTTAGAGTGGCAGTTTCTTAAGAGGAGAGAGCCTAGGGAAAGGTCCAATTCATAAGGAATAAAGAATGGGGCACCAAAATCACCATCGCGGCGAGAGATACTCCTCTTATCCCAACAAATAAGAGATGAGGGGAATCCAGTCTCCGCGAGAGACAGTTCATTACATTCAAATATAAATAATGGAAGGAGAGAGCCATTATAATCATATCTATTATCTTTTTATATAAAGGGTACTAGGCAGGTTCAGCTTTCTCATTCTATAAAGAGAAAGATTTTTCCGCTTAGTACCCTTTTGGTTTAGAAAACGGAGCGGATAGTCCTGAAGAGGAGAGAGATTTAGTCGCCGATCTAGCGCCCACAGCCTAGAACAGCTCTAAATAAAAATAGTGGCCGACTGGAAAAATATTATTTGGAAACGCTACCCCAGGCCGTTTCCCGAAATTCCCCTAGACGCCGCCCGACGAACTCCCCTTCATAACTATCCGCTTCTCGCGGAATCGAAACGATTACGGAATAGTCGCCCCAATTATTTAGGGAATAAATAAATCAGTTAAACCGCTTGGCAATTTTAGGAGATTAAATGGACACATAAGCTTTAGCAATAAAGCGGAGAGGGTTCATCTCCTGAGATTAACAAGAGTTTGACAGTTTGCTTCCGAGATTAACTCGGAATCAGGCGGACAGTGAGTTAGAGCCGAAGAACGTCGCAAACCGTTCCAAAGCCGAGACGATCTTAGTACGGCGTGGCCCAGTTATCCGCCAACCGGCGGATGAGCAAGCTCCCGGAACAGCACTAACGCCACCGTCTTCTTACGAGGAGATCGGCTGAGCCCTAAGCCTTGAACAAGCTTAGGCCCAGAAATTTCCTCGGAAAAAATTTAAGTTTGAGAGGGAAGAGTTCTTTAAATAAATAATAAAAAATGCTCGGCTCCGTAGCGTTATACGGGCAGAAAGTCAGAAATGAATTTTGTAATTTTAGAAAATATTGACTCTATTTTGATAGGGTTAATTTCTTCTTTATTCCCCCTCCTCCGCCCCCTTGGCGCTTGCCGAGAAGGAGAATTTTCTTCCTTCGAAACCAACCTCCCGTTTACTGGGGAGGTTAAAGGGGGAGAGATTGAGAGAGAGGCCGATGAGGTCTCCTCGGAAATTAAAAACTGGTCGTATGACCAGTTTAATCTGGGGAAAATTTCTTACAAAACTTGGATTGAGTACGAATCGTGCACTCACTCTAAGCTTTTAATCCATTCGACACTCTTCGGAGTGTTAATTGGATTAGAAAATATCGGTCCCAATACGACCGAAAAAATTGCGGAGGTGTTCCTCTCCGCAATCAAGAAATTGGAACATCGCGACACGCAGGTGCGTGTCGCGCAGCAGTTATCTGATCTTTTGGAGAAATCCAAAAGATAGATGAAAAATCTTCTTTTCCGCAGAGGAATTGGCGTTCGCCAGCGGAAGTTCAAGGCGCTAGAGCAATGTTGTTCAACATTGCTCTTCCCCTCACGGAATGAATGTTCCGTCTGATGAGTCCGAAAGGACGAAAGGGAAGTACATTTAAATTTAAATAGATTGTAAAAGTTTTTATTTGGTCTTTTATTATTGGTGTTTTGTCGCGACAAACATCAATAAATGAAGGAGAAAAAATGAAAATTAGATGCTTACCTTATAAAGGTAAAGTGGGCGAAGAAATTCGTCCCTTATATTTTTATAAGGCTATGGGCATAGAAATTGTTGATGCTAGGATTATATCCTTTGGCGCCTGCAATTTTTCTTGTCCATATTGCAAGAGGGATGGGAATTTCCGCAACGCGGACGGCTCCATCGTCTCTTCCATCTCGGCCACTATTGAAGATCTGTTCAAAGTAGTTGAAGAAGCCGTTGAAAAACGACAAGCCGTCCGCATTTCTGGCGGCGATCCAGTCATTTACCCGGAGGCTAGTTTATTAATAGCCGAAAAAGTAAAAGGGCTTGGTGGCAGATTATCAATCGCTCACAATGGTTCCTCGCCTCAATTCATAAAAAAAATGGTTGACGCGGGATTAGAATCTGCAGCCATTGATTTAAAAGCGCCAGCAGCATTAATGAATAGCCGGACTGGATTAAATAACGGATCGGGGAAGAGGATGTACCAAAAATCTATTGAAACTCAAGACTTGTTATCATCGTCAGGAGTTTTAGTTGATGTAAGAACGCCGATTTTTTCCAACACCACGTTAGACGATATGCTGGAATTAGCTAAGGACATCATAGCGGGCGGTGATGGGAAGAATGAATTCTGGACCTGGCGACTATATAAACCCGTGGCCGGATGCGATTTTGACCCACCAAGAAATATTGAGGGGGTAATTTGGATGATCAACGAAGTTAAAAAAAATTATCCATCCCTTAAAATAGGTCTACGGGCAAAATGGGAGCCCGGCGGATTTATGTATTTTTAATTTCAAAATAAAAAAACTAATAATCTATGAAACAATCCCTCGGCGCCGAAGGTAATATCGGGCAAGGAGAAAAAATGAAATATCTAACATTAGAAACACTGTCTGCCCTCTTCACAATTGTAAAAGAGGAAATTGCAAAAAAAGGCGTCGGATTTTATTCCTGGGTGAATGCTCCCCAGGTTGCTGAAGACGGCACGATTACCCATTCATCTGGATGGGGCGAATCAGCAAAGATTGAAAAAATTTCTGTTCAAAAATCCTTCGAAGTTTATGAAAGCAAATTGAACGGCGCTTATGGTGAGCGTTTTGCTATCACCATGGCCTTGCTTGCAGGCCTAATACGTCAAGGTAAAAAAATTGCCCTTCTACAGTTGCAAAAAGAAGAAGGTACCCCATTCGATGCTTCGGGATGGGTGGTATTGTCAATCGAAAAACATCCGGCTTTTCATCTCGCTCCATGGGATCTTCCTATGCAAAAAGTGGCTGATGCAGGACTCTTAAATTTAATTGTTGAAAATTCCCCTGAAGCCGCCGAGCATGGCTACAAGGGGACAAATAAAGTTCAAGAATTATCCATGCTACTGGATTGGTCTTTAGGGGAGGAAAATGAAAAAAATTAGAAAAGGTTTGATTTCTGCTGTCACAAAATTATTTAAAAATACATTTTTGGCGGCAGCGATAGGAGTAGTCGTCGGAGTTATTATTTTCTTGTTGAATGGCTGGAATTTATTAGAACCAGTTATTGGCATAGTGACCTTGACAATCGCTCTCTCAGCCTCGCTAAAAGTGACGCAAAGTCTTCAGTTCCAAGGTGAGCAATTTAGAACGCTTGCCGACATGGATCGGAAGGACTTTGAAGTAACGTTTGGGCTCCGCAAAGGGTACCAAGCCGATGGTGGTGAATTTTCTCTTGAGTCCGCGACTGGTTTTATCCAGGAGTGGATGCAAGGAAGGGTTAATAAACACCTCGCGATTCTTACCGGCAAGGTCAATTCTATAAACCTCGTTTATCCGGTGAGAAATACTGAAGACGGATCCCGAGTTACTATTGAACCGTCTGTATCATATTCCGGCATTCTTTCACCGCATTACGATAAAAATCGCCAAGAAGAGGAAATCATTCAGACTCTTAATTCTTTAGCTGAATTTATTGGCAAAAAACTTGAGCAAAAGAGAATATATCTTTCGTTCAAAAATAAGAGTTGGATAATCGAAACAAAAATGTAATTTTGTATTATTGACTGGCAACGCAGCGGACTCTGCAGGATATATTTTCGACTCTAGGTTGCGTCGGAAGCGGTTAGCTGATTATCCTTTAAAATCAGCGAGACTAGGAATTTAAATACTCATATAAACCGTAGTGAATCTGCGGGGAAGTTGAGGAGATAATAATTTCTAGAGGAGAAGCGTTAGGTTTTTATTAAATGCTTTATCCGCCAACATGTTTGTCAGCTTTCCGGTTGATATTCATGTTGAAGAAATCTCTTTAGAGCAGGCTAAGACCCTGGCTGTTGATACTATGTCAGCAGTCGGACACGCCGATACCGCCAAGGTATTTGGTAGTGTTTTAGGAGTTGAGATACCGGCAAACAGAACGACTGTTGTCCTTAAAAAAGACGATCAAGCTCTGGTTGGCCAGTATATCGGGCCTCGTCTTTCGGAAGGTATAACAACCCTGCCAGAAGGCGCCACTATTAAGTGGCTCTTAGCTACCATCGGGTAGTTGAGAAGAGATTAGGTGTGATTCGGGCATAAACCTTGAGGCAGAGCTGTCTGTCTCGCCGAGTAAAAGCGGAACACCGCAACAGTAGGTTCAAGAGGGATGACGTCAGTTCAAACGTTGTCCTCCCTCCCGAGATGTGCGTCTCGGCTGATGAGTCGGAAACGACGAAAGGGGAGTACATTAAAAATTGAATAGCTAAAAATGAATTTTTATTTTTGACTGATTTATTTTAGTTATTATTTTTAGAGTTTTAAAAAAGACTTTAGAAATAATAACTAAAATAAAAAAAAGGAAATAAAAATGAAAGAAAAAAAATATTACTTAACGAATGATGATCTTGCTTTATCTGAGCAAGAGTTTGTTAATAAATATAAAGTATCACGCGCGACCTACTATCGCGCCAAAAAGTCTGGCTATTTAATGCCGGAATATCACAAAAGAGAGGTTGAAATAGATAACTCTTTTGTTAAAAATAATTTAGCGTTAATACTTGAGTGCGCCAAGATGGCGTCATATATTATCGCCAGAAGATACTGGGGGCCTCTTTATCGGAGAGAGATTCAAGAGAGATTTGGTATCACAACCGTCGATTTTCGTGACGAAGCGTTTTTAAGAATTGTTGAAAGGAGTGCACACATTGCTCAAAAAACAGAGGGCGCTAGCAAGGACTCAAGACACTGTTATGTATTAAAAGCCGCAAAATATGCCGTACAAGATTTTATTTCATCCAAACTTTTTCGTTATAGCGATAGAAATAGTCGCTTCAACGAAGAAAATGAAGAAGATGATAGTAGGGATAGCAAGCTCTTTGCTTATGATCCAACCAATGAAATTTATTTGAACATTGACGGGTCAGGCACTGGAACCGAAAAAATTATTCGCTTATTAAACGAAAATGAGCGGAAAATATTTTTGGCTATCTGCGCCGGCTGGGATAGGGGGGGAATAGCGTCTCTAGAAGATAACACGACGTCCGCTAAAACGTTAGATCGGATTAAGAAAATAATTAAAAAAATCAGATTATTGTATGGAATTAGCGAAGGGGAAATTAATTGGTATCCGCCTAAAACGGATAAAAACCATTCAGAAGAATTGCGTCAACTACGTAAAAAAGTGGCGCAGTATCTAAATGGAATAGTAACTAAATAATCAAAAACAAAAAACCGCAGTCCCGACGTATTCGGGCAAGGAGAAAAATGAAATTGTATGAGTTAAAAATTGGAAATCAAGACAGTTATTGGTATAAATCAACGTCTCAAGATTTAAAAGTCTTGGTTAAAAATTACTTCTCTTATTCTGCTTATGGTTATGGTACGCATTCTTCGTATTCTCCTATTTGGGAGGTTGAAGTAGAGGAATATTATTTTTTCTTCTTTTTTAAGAGAAGAAGAGAGGTGAGCAGAAAAGAGATTGGATTAAGTGTTATTGTGCCTCTAGCTTTCCCTGAGTTAAGATGGGAAGTGATTCAAAAAAAGGAGTCCATGACGGATGAGGACATTATTACCAATTCAGTTACCATAAAAAAGATAATTGAAAAAATTAACGCTTTTGAGAGACCAGCAGAGATCTCAATAGAGGGGGAAACAACAATCGACCGAGCTATATATAAGGTTATGCCGTGGTTGAGGCTTGAAATTAATTATTTTATAACCGTAGAGGTTATGGAAAGAAAGAGGGAAAAAATAAAAAGGGAAATAAGAAAATGGTCTGTTTTATTGGCTCCATTGGCCATAGAGACAGATGGGATTAACGTCATTGTTGCTGATAATGCTAAAAAAATTGCCGAACGAATCATTAACTCTCATCGGGAAAATGAATATGTTCTAAAAATAGTGTGGTTATTGACTTTTCTTTTAAAAAAGAAAGAAACTCCGTTTTCCGAGGAGGAGGAAATTTTTTTTATAAGAATTATTAGTAATAGAATAATCCCTGTAAAATTAAATATTTTGGGATATTTTGTGGAAACCTCAGACCACAAATATTTGAAAATATAGGAGATTCATCGCAGGTTAGTCGTTCTCTAACCTGCCCTTTTCCAAGAATATAATTAAAGATTGTATTCTTAGAAATTGATTATCACAATTAAATTTGACTAAATCAAAAATTTCTGGTATTCTATTATTAGTATATTTTTACTATAATATAGACTATTAATAAGTCGCCAGTAACTTGTAGAGCGGAAAAGTCTAGAATAAATTTGAATTCTCTCTCCTCAAATATATTTTTACTTTTCGCTTCCTAGTTCTTAAAAAGGCGCTAGGCACGCTCTACAGATTACTGGCGATTTTTTTATAAATATTTATGATTATTCCTCAAACTCTACCGGAAGGATCAAGCAAAATTCAAAAAATTTCCGGCCTCTTACCGGTTATCGCCGCTTTTACCGGTAATATTTTAGTATTTATTGCTAAACTAGTTGGCTTTGTCCTGACCGGTTCCGGGGCGATGTTTTCCGAAACGGTTCATAGCTTAGCCGATACCGCCAATCAATCTCTTTTAATTATTGGCGTTAAAAAATCGGTTAAGAAGCCGGATGAATTTTATCCTTACGGTTACGGCAAGGAAAGATTCATCTGGGCGCTTATCTCCGCCTGCGGTATTTTTTTTATCGGTTGCGGCATAACAATTTATCGCGGTGTCAGTTCCTTAATCAGTGAACCGGAAATGCATTTTAGCCAAGTGAATTTATATATTCTTTTAGCGGCTTTTATTATTGAGTCTTTTACTTTATGGTTGGCGGTTAAAGATTTAAAGAAACATTTTCCCGAAACCAGATTTAAAAAAATTATGGCCGAAGCCGATCCGACGACCCTCGCAGTCGTTTATGAAGACGGACTGGCCGTCATCGGCGTTTTAGTCGCCGCCAGTAGTATTATTTTAACCTATCTTACGGGAATAATTTATTTTGATGCCATCGGTTCTATTATTATCGGTCTGCTTTTGGGTATTGCCGCCATTCTATTAATTGCTAAAAACAGAAACTACCTGATAACCAAATCTGTCCCTGTCGAGACCATGGAATTAATCGTCGACATCCTTAATGCGGATCCGACCGTTGAAAAAGTTTTAGATTTTAAATCGGCCATACTTGATGTCGATAAGTATTTGATTAAATGTGATATCGAATTTAATGCCTCGTCTTTAATGAAAGAAGTGTCGCAGCATCATTTTTTAGAAAATGAATATGAAGAGGTAAAAGAAAACTATGAGAATTTTGTAAAATTTTCTGTTGATTATATGGATCGAGTGCCGCGCCTGGTCGGTAAAAAAATTGATGACCTGGAAAAGAAAATTAGGACACAGGTACCGCAAGCGGTCTTTATTGATATTGAGATTAATTAATTAAAAATACTCGGTGATCCGAGTGTTTTTTTATTTGTAAAACAAATTAACTTTTATTCAGGTCTTGACAAAATATCATATTTAGTGTATGCTTATCTATTAATCCAAACGACCAATAAATGGTTGTTGATTAATACTTGATAATAGATGAGTTTAAAAAATCTGCACATTCACAACTAAAACATAAGGAAAAATAATGAAAAAATCACTTTTCATTTTCGTGGCCCTATTTGTGTCTCTGTTCGTGTCATTTACAGCGGCTCAAGAAAAAATATTTGGTACTCTGTATAATGAGGTTCCAGAAATAAAATCGGTTTACTTTGGTTTTACTCAAATGGGAATTTATACTCCCGATAATAAGCAGTGGACCAATGAATCAGTTACTCGAGTAGCGGCACAATTCGAATTTGTGACGCCGTTAACGACCGTGGTTAGTAAAATGATGTCCGATTTTAGGGGTGGATCTGCCACGCATTTCTATTTAAGAAATGATTTTGGCGGATTGCGTATCGAAGCCGGTTATCATCCTGGTCCAATTACTTTCTTGCATCGTGGTAATCCTTTCAATGCTGGTGGCCAATTCGAATATGGAGCTATGGTCGCTATTGCACAGGGTAGTAATCCTGGAGTGAGGGTCTCTAGCCATGGATTGTTTGCCAGTACGCATGCTGTTAATTATAATGGCAAACTGGTGGCAACCTATGGTGGTGGTTTACAACAGGGCTTGGCTGGCGTAGATTTCAAACTTGCCGGGTATTATAACCAACATCTTAGTGGAGCCGCCATGACTGTTGACGCGTTAGGTTCTACAGCCATGATTCATTGGCGTTCAGACAAAACATGGTCTGGGTTCATTGATGCCTCCCCATCAAAATGGATTGGTCGATTATATGTTGACTATGTCAACGCTAATAAGAAGACTAGTCATCTTGAGTTTGGGCAGTACTACACGCCAAATCTTTATAAGGATTTATCCGCAGCTATCGGTTGGGGCTACAGGACCGACCCAGTAAAATTTTTTTATGTGTATACTTTTGTGCACATATAACCTTTCAAAACCCCGTCAGTTTCTTTAACTGGCGGGTCTTTTTTATTCACCAACCTTTTTCAATCTGCCCGGGCTATGATATAATAAAACATATTCATCGGAAACCGCTTTAATAATGGTTTCTCAATTTTTTATTATTATGTCCAGACATAAAAAGAATAATCCGTTCGATTTCGTAACTTTACCGGAGTTTAATCTTGATGAGCGAGCGAAAAGGAGCATTATTATCGTAATTATTCTGCTTTTAGGACTAATTAGCCTGTTGGGACTTTTTAATTTGTCCGGCCACTTCGGTCTGTTTGTCTCTAAATGGCTAACTTTAATTTTTGGTTACGGTAAATGGCTGGTGCCTTTTATTTTTTTGTACTGGGCGCTCCTGCTTATTCGTCGAACAAAAAATCCTTTAAAATTTACTGATTATCTGGGCTTGTTTTTGCTCTTCATCTCCTATCAAACTTTATTTCATTTTTTTATTTCTCCGCTTAACTGGGAGATTACGGTCTTGTCGGGACAGGGCGGGGGCTATGTCGGTTTATATTTAAGTAAATTATTTTTATATATCTTTGGTTTTTGGGGCGGAGTTTTGGTCTTAGGAGCTATTTTACTTATTGCTTTAGTGTTAGTTTTTAATACTTCTTTGGCTCGAATTATCGGTCGGGAAAGTTTGTTGGCTAAGATATTGCGTCCTTTCGGACTCTTTTTTCATAATTTATTTTTTGATTCGGCCGAAGAAGAAAATAAAGGACAAAAGTATATTAATGAAGCGCGAGAAGAAATTTTAAGCGCTTGGCAGGAAAAAACAATACCGGCTAAATTAGAAAAAATTGAAGAGACGATCGATGATGAGGTAATTAGTCCGGCGGCGCTTAAAAAAAATAAATCGGCCGTACAAGAAAAAATTGTTTGGCCAAAGCGCAGTATAAAGATCGATATGCCGATTGAACTTTTAAATAATAAATTTAGCAAGGCACATGGCGGTGATATTGAGGCCAATGGATTAAAGATCCAAAAAACATTGGAAAAATTTGGGATTGTCGTGGAAATGGGTGAAACCAAGGTTGGACCGACTGTAACCCAGTATACTTTTCGTCCGGCAGAAGGCGTAAAGCTATCGCGCATTACTACTTTAAATAATGATTTGAGTTTAGCGCTAGCGGCTCATCCGATTAGAATTGAAGCGCCTATTCCCGGACAGTCGCTGGTGGGTGTGGAGGTTCCTAATCGGGCTAAAGCGATTGTGGGTTTGCGGGAAATATTAGAAGATAGTGCTTTTAAAAGTCGTAAGAATAATTTATATGTGGCTCTCGGCAAAGATGTGGCCGGAACGGCCTGGTTATATGATTTAACCAAAATGCCTCATTTATTAGTAGCCGGCGCGACTAACTCCGGCAAATCAGTTTGTTTAAATGCAATTATTGTTAGTTTGTTATATCAAAATAATCCTGCGGATTTACGTTTTATCATGGTTGATCCTAAACGAGTAGAGCTCTTAACATATAACGGAATTCCACATTTATTAACTCCGGTAATAACTGATGCCAATAAAACAATCAATGCTTTAAAATGGTGCTTAAACGAGATGGAGCGTCGTTATGAAGTTTTAAGCAAGGCTGGTAAAAGAAATATTCAATCATACAACGCGGCTAGCCCGGAGAAATTACCGTATATAGTTTTTATTATTGATGAGCTGGCCGATTTCATGATGACCTCCGGTAAGGACATGGAAGCGGCTATTATTCGTTTAGCGCAGATGTCGCGCGCTATCGGTATTCATTTGATTCTAGCGACTCAGCGGCCGAGCGTTAATGTTATTACCGGGCTTATTAAAGCTAATGTTCCGACCAGAATTGCTTTTTCGGTCGCCTCTTTGGTTGACTCTAAAACAATTTTAGATTCTTCCGGCGCGGAAAAATTATTGGGACAAGGAGATATGTTATTTATGTCCGCTGAATTTTCTAAACCGAAAAGAATTCAGGGAGCGTATTTAAGCGATAGTGAGATTAATGATGTGGTTAATTATATTAAAGATCAGAGCGGTCCGGCGGATTATTTAGAAGGCGTAACTGATCGCCAGAAAGTCGGCGGCAATGCCGGTGTTGGTTTAGACGGCAACCATGGTGATGAGGACGAATTATTTGCCGAGGCCTCGATGATTATAATCAAGGCCGGTAAAGCCTCGACTTCGATGTTGCAACGCCGGCTGTCAATTGGCTATGGCCGAGCGGCAAAAATTTTGGATATGTTGGAAGAGGCGGGAATTATCGGACCGAGTAATGGCTCTAAGCCGCGCGAAGTAATGGTTAGTCTCGAACAATATGAAACTATGACCGGCGGCGGACTAAGCGGTTTGCCGCTCCATAATCGGGCGGAAGCGACTGCACCGGATAATTATTTAGGCGAAGAAGAGTCGGCCGGAGAAGGCGATGAAGAAAATGACGATGTTTTGGTTTTTAAAAATGAAGAAGCTAAGAAAACTGAAACGATTTTAGACGAGGAGAATGATTTTGAAGAATCAGAACCAGAATCAGAACCAGAATCAGAACCAGAACCGGAGTCGGAACTGGAGCTGGAACCGAAACCGAAATCGGAGCCGAAGTCGAAGTTGAAATCGGAATCAGCTAAAAAACCAAACCCCCTAGACGATGATGATGAAATGTTTTTTGCTAAATAATTGTTTTTATAATAATTAAATGTTGGAAAAAATAAAAAAATTAATTCCTTTGAAGGTTTTTCGATTTTTGCAGCCGATTTATCATTTTATTTTTTCTTTTATCGCCGCTCTGGTTTATTGGTTTCCCAGTCGAAAAATGATTGTTATCGGCGTTACCGGTACCGCCGGCAAGACCTCCACGGTTTATTTAATTGCCAGAATGTTGAATGAAGCCGGTTATAAAACCGGGTTTACTTCGACGGCCGTTTTTTTTGACGGTAATCGCGAATGGTTAAACGATAAAAAAATGACCATGCCCGGGCGTTTTTTTATTTCTCGTTTATTACGGCAGATGTTGAAAAATAATTGTCGTTACGCCCTGATCGAAACAACATCCGAGGGAATAAAACAATTTCGTCATCGTTTCATTAATTATGACCTGCTGGTTTTTACCGGTCTTTATCCGGAACACTTGGAGGCGCACGGCGGATTTGAAAATTATAAAGCCGCTAAAGGGAAATTATTTGCTCATTTAAAAAATTGTCGGACTAAATATATTAATGAGGCTCGCCAGGTAGTTAAGCCCGGTAGCGAATTAAAAAAACTGGACCTCTCTCGCGTAGCCAAAACTATTATTGTTAACGGTGACGACGACTCGGTCGATTATTATTTAAATTTTTGGAGTGAAGCTAAAATAGTTTATTCTTCCGATCCGCTCGCTTCCCAAGAGTTATTTATAAAAAAATTACACGGAGAAGCGATAGTTAAAGATTTTACCCTGGTTAAGGGTTCGAATATGAAAGTGAGTGCGAGCGGAACAACGTTAGCTATTAACGATCAAAAAATTAATTTAAAATTATTAGGAAAATTTAATGGCGTTAATGCTTTGGCGGCGGCGGCGGTCGGTATCAACCAAAATCTATCTTTAGAAAAAATTAAGCTTGGTCTGGAAGGAGTCCGCGGTTTGGCCGGAAAACTAGAAAAGATTGACGCCGGTCAAAATTTTACTGTTATCGTCGATTATTCTTTTGAACCTCGCGCTCTGGAAAAATTATATGATGTTATTTCTCTTATTCCGCATAATAAAATTATTCACGTTTTAGGTTCGACCGGCGGCGGACGCGATAAGACTCGTCGGCCGATTTTGGGGCGTCTCGCGGCCGAGAAAGCAAATTTTGTTATTATTACCAATGAAGATCCTTACGATGAAGATCCGGCTAAAATAATTAACGCCGTGGCTGCCGGAGCGGAAATGGCCGGAAAAGAGATAAATAAGAACTTATTCAAGATTTTAGATCGACGTGAAGCTATTAAAAAAGCGCTAGAATTAGCACAAGATAATGATTTGATACTTTTAACCGGTAAAGGGGCTGAGCAATTTATTTGTATGGCTAACGGACGGAAATTACCCTGGGATGATCGAGAGATTGTTCGCGAACAAATTGTGGATAAAATGTGTATTGACAAAAAATAATAAATATAATATTATAGAGCTATCTTAACACTTTTTTATTCAAGAAAGTGATTTATCAAAAAAACAATTAATTGAATAGTTTTTGCAACTCAGACCAGGCGGGATGGGCATTTTTTTGTTTAGATGAATTTTAATTTTTTTTAATTTTTTCTATTTTTAAATATACGTCATATGTCTAAACGAAAATCATTTTCTGAAGTCGTTGAGGTTATGCCGATTCCGGATTTAATTGAAATCCAGACCGATAGTTATAAATGGTTTTTGAAAGAGGGCTTAGCCGAGCTCTTTGATGAAATCAATCCGGTGACTGATTTTATCGGACGCGACTTGGAATTGTATTTTGAAGATTATTATTTAGACGAACCAAAATTTTCGGAAGTGGAAAGTCGTGAAAAAAATATCACTTACGAAGCTCCTTTGCGCGTCAAAATGCGCTTAGTCAATAAAAAAAGTCAGCGCTCCCTTAATCAGGAAGTCTTTTTGGGCGACTTTCCGCTCATGACCGAGAAGGGAACCTTTATTATTAATGGTATTGAGCGGGTGGTTGTTTCTCAGTTGATTCGTAGCGCCGGTGTCATGTTTACCGCTGAATTTATTAAAAATAAGAAATGTTATGGCGCGAAAGTTATTCCGAATCGCGGCGCCTGGCTGGAAATTGAAACTGATATTAATAAAGTAATTTGGGTTAGAATTGATCGCAAGCGAAAAGTAACAATTACTTCTTTACTGCGCGCCTTCGGTTATGAAACGGATGCGGAATTAATTAAATTATTTGCGGATGTCGATTTGGTAAAAAATGAGGATGAAAAAACATTTTTAGAAGCGACTATTGAAAAAGATGCCGCTAAAAATGAGGCAGAGGGTTTACAGGAAGTCTATCGTCGAATTCGTCCCGGTGATTTAGCTTCGGTTGATAATGCTCGTCAATTAATTCATTCCATGTTTTTTCGTTTTGATCGTTATGACTTCGGTCGCGTCGGACGTTATAAATTAAATCGTCGTTTCAATTTAGATTTGCCGGCTAATAAAAAAGAAAATCGTATTTTACGTAAAGAGGATTTAGTCCTGATTGTCAAAGAAGTTATTCGATTAAATATTACTAAAGAAGTAGAGGATGATATTGATCATCTAGGCAATCGTCGTATTCGGGCGGTCGGGGGTTTGATTCAAAATCGTTTTCGCGTCGGTTTAGCTCGGATGGAGCGTATTATTAAAGACCGGATGTCCACCTCGGACGTTACCTCTTTAACGCCGTCTAAATTGGTTAATGCGCGACCGGTTATTGGGGTGATTAGGGAGTTTTTTATGTCCTCGCAATTATCGCAGTTTATGGATCAGACCAATCCGCTGGCGGAATTGGAGCATAAACGTCGTTTGTCGGCGATGGGTCCGGGCGGTTTAACCCGGGAACGGGCCGGTTTTGATGTTCGCGATGTCCACGCTACGCACTATGGTCGTATTTGTCCGATTGCCACGCCGGAAGGACCGAACATTGGTTTAGTTGGTCATTTGGCGAGTTATGCTTATTTAAATAGTTACGGATTTTTAGAAACTCCTTATCGGAAAGTTGTTCATGATCACAAAGGTAGTCGGGCGACCGAAGAAATTGTCTATTTGGACGCTTTCGAAGAAGAAAAATACATTACGGTTGATGCGACGATTCCGATGGATAAAAACGGTTATTTTATCGTTAATAAATTTGAGGTTAGAAAAAATGGTCAGCCGGGCATGTCAGAGTCTAATAAAATTGATTTTGTCGGTTTAGCGGCTAATCAGATTATTTCGATTGCTACTTCGCTTATTCCTTTCATGGAACACAACGATGGACAGCGCTCGCTTATGGGCACGAACATGCAACGTCAGGCCGTGCCTTTAATCAAGAGTGAATCGCCGATTGTCGGTACCGGAGTAGAAGCCAAAGCAGCCCGCGATAGCGGTCACATTATTCTTGCCACCGAAGATGGGATTATTACCAAGGTAGAGGCGGCGGTGATTGAATTAGAGGATAAAAAGGGCCGAACGATCACTTATAAATTAAATAAATTTTTACGTTCTAATTCTTCTACGTGTATTAATCAACATCCAGTCGTGGAGGTCGGTCAAAAAGTTAAAAAGGGAGATATTCTTTCGGACGGTCCGGCTATTGATAATGGCGAGTTATCCTTGGGACGAAATGTCTTGGTCGCTTTTATGACTTGGGAGGGCTTTAATTATGAAGATGCGGTTATTATTTCTGAGCGCATGGTTAAAGACGATGTTTTTTCTTCAATTCATATTGAAAATTATACGATTGACGTTCGCGATACCAAGTTGGGACCGGAAGTTATTACCAATGATATTCCTAATATCAGTGAAGAAAAATTAAAGAATTTGGACGAGGAAGGAATTATTAATGTCGGTGCCGAAGTATCCAGCGGCGACATTTTAGTCGGGAAGATTACGCCTAAAGGCGAAACAACTTTATCTGCCGAAGAAAAATTACTGCGCGCTATTTTCGGCGAGAAGGCGAAAGACGTTCGCGATTCTTCTTTATACTTAGAACACGGTGAACATGGTAAAGTCGTGGATATTAAAATATTTTCTCGAGAAAACGGAGATAAGTTATCGGCCGGCGTTTTGAAGTCGATTCAAATTGCAGTCGCTAATTTACGAAAAATTCAGGTCGGAGACAAGATGTCCGGTCGCCATGGTAATAAAGGAGTTATTTCTCGCGTCGTGCCGATTGAAGATATGCCTTTCATGGCCGACGGTACTCCGATTGATGTAGTCTTGTCCCCGCTCGGTATTATTTCTCGTATGAATCTTGGGCAGTTACTAGAAACCCACATGGGTTTTGCCGCTCATAAATTAGGCTATAAGGTAGTCACACCGGCTCTAAATGGTATTACGGAAGCGCAAATTAAGAGCGAGTTAGTGGCCGCCGGTTTGCCGGAAGACGGAAAGATTGTTTTATATGACGGTAAAACCGGTTTGCCTTATGATCATAAAATTACGGTCGGTTATAAATATATTTTGAAACTTAATCACATGGTGGAAGATAAGATTCACCAGAGATCAATCGGTCCTTATTCTTTAATTACCCAACAGCCTTTAGGTGGCAAAGCTCAATTCGGCGGTCAGAGATTCGGTGAAATGGAAGTCTGGGCCTTAGAAGGATATGGCGCGGCGCATACTTTACAAGAAATGTTAACGATTAAATCCGACGATGTTCCGGGTCGCAGTAAAGCTTACGAAGCCATTATCAAAGGCGAAGAAATTGAAAAATTAAATGTGCCGGAGTCATTCAACGTTTTAATTCGAGAGTTAAAAGGTTTAGGGCTTAATGTTGAATTATTAAATGAAGCGGGCGGTCGGCCGGCTTCGGAGGTGGTCACGGAAATCGATGCCGAAATTCAAAAAGAAGAAAAATTAATTAATGGTCAGACGGAAATAATTTAAAATATATGTTAAATCCTATAAAAACTAGCGATTTTTCGGCTATTCGCCTGCGCTTAGCCAGTCCGGATGAAATTTTAGGCTGGTCGCACGGGGAAGTAGTCAGACCGGAAACTATTAATTATCGCACGCAAAAACCGGAGAAAGACGGTCTGTTCTGCGAAAAAATTTTTGGTCCGACTAAGGATTGGGAATGTGCTTGCGGCAAATATAAAAAAATTCGTTATAAAGGAATCGTCTGCGATAAATGCGGTGTGGAAGTGACGCGCAGCATCGTTCGTCGAGAACGCTTAGGGCACATTACTCTGCAGGTGCCGGTTTCTCATATTTGGTTTTTACGCGGTTTATCTTCCAAGATTGGATTATTATTAGGACTGGGAATTCAATCTTTGGAAAAAGTAATTTATTATGCCAGTTTTATTGTGACCGAAGTTGATGAAACTTTAAAACAAACCACGATTGATCAGGTTAAAGCCGAATATAAAGGAAAAATTAAAAATATCGATAATGATTATAATTTACAAATCAAGAAGATCAAAGAAAGTACCGGTCAAGAAAGTGAAAATAATTCAGGAATAAAAGAAGCGGCTAAATTAAAAGCCGAGCGCTTAGCGCGCTTAGAAGAGGATTTTGGTTCGGTCCAAAAAGAGTTAAAGGAACTGAAGCCGCTTTTAATTTTATCAGAACAGCAGTATCAGGAACTTAGTAAAAAATTCGGTCATATTTTTGAAGCCTCGATCGGCGCGGAAGCGATTCGTAAGTTATTGGCCAAAATTGATTTAGTGGCCAGCGTGACTCATTTGGAAGAAAAATTGACCACGGCTATTGATTCTAAAAAAGAAAAATTGATTAAGCGCTTGAAGCTTTTAAAAAGTTTTCGTAACAATAATATCCGACCGGAATGGATGATCATGACGGTTATGCCGGTCGTTCCTCCGGATTTACGGCCGATGGTAGCTCTTGATGGCGGCCGTTTTGCCGCGTCGGATTTAAATGATTTATATCGTCGGATTATTAATCGTAATAATCGTTTACAGCAATTAATTGATTTAAATGCGCCGGAAGTTATTTGTCGCAACGAAAAAAGAATGTTACAGGAAGCGGTTGATGCTTTAATTGACAATAGTGCGCGTCATACCAAAACCGTTACTGCTTCGACCGGGCAGAAGCGCCAATTAAAATCCTTAGCCGACACTTTAAAGGGTAAACAAGGTCGTTTTCGTCAAAATTTATTAGGTAAACGCGTCGATTATTCCGGTCGCTCGGTTATCGTCGTTAATCCGCGCCTGAACTTAGATCAATGCGGTTTACCGAAAATAATGGCTTTAGAATTATTTAAACCTTTTGTTATTTCGCAACTTATTAAGCGCGAAATTGTTCATAATGTTCGCAGCGCTTCGCGTTACATGGAGGCGGGGCATGATGAGGTTTGGGATATTTTGGAAGAAATCGTTAAGGGGGCTTATGTCTTATTAAATCGGGCGCCCACTCTGCATCGTTTAGGTATTCAAGCTTTCCGACCGATTTTAATCGAAGGTAAAGCTATTCAGATTCATCCGCTCGTTTGTACCGCTTTTAACGCCGATTTCGATGGCGATCAAATGGCGGTTCATGTTCCTCTGACCAAAGAAGCGCGGCATGAAGCCGAGACTTTAATGTTGTCTTCTCATAATTTATTAAAACCAGCCACCGGCGAACCGATTGTCGCTCCCGGACAGGATATTGTTTGGGGTACTTATTATATGACATTGGCGGAAAAAGATTATGACAGCCGATCGACGGAGAGCTTGCATTATTTTTATAATTTCGACGAAGCGCTTTTGGCTTATGAAAATAATGGTATCGATCTTCATGAAGCCATTGGGGTTAGATATGAAGGGGCCAGAATAAAAACTACTATCGGTCGTTTAATTTTGAATTCCTTATTGCCGGAAAAATTACGCTATCTTAACGAGGTAGTGGGAAAAAGTAAGTTAAAAGATTTAATTCGAGAATGTCTAAGAATTTACGGAGAAGAGGAAACGGTTAAATTTATTGATAGTTTAAAAAATAGTAGTTTTGCTTTTATTACTAAATCCGGTTTGTCCTGGGGCTTCGGGGATTTACCGAATATGCCGGAAAAAGATCGTTTAATTGAGGCGACTAATGAAAAAGTGGAACTTATTCAAGAACAATATAATGAGGGTTTGCTGACCGACAGTGAACGTTACTCTAAAGTAATTGAGGAATGGACCAATACCAAAGATAAAATTGCCGAGATTTGTAAGAAAGGGTTGGCTGATATTTTACCGGTATTTTCTATGATCGATTCCGGCGCGCGCGGTTCTTGGGCACAGCCGGTCCAGATTTTAGGTATGAAGGGTTTAGTTACCTCTCCTTCGGGTGCTATTTTCGAATTGCCGGTTAAGGGAAACTTTAAAGAAGGTTTTGGTGTTTTGGAATACTTTATTTCTACTCATGGTGTTCGCAAAGGTTTATCCGATACGGCTTTAAGAACGGCTAATGCCGGTTATTTAACCCGACGCTTGGTAGATGTTTCTCAGGATGTAATTATTTCCGATGATGATTGCGGCGATACTATCGGTTTGGATTTAAACCGAGCGGAAACCGAAAGAGACGGAGAGGATTTCTTTAAACGAATTACCGGTCGTTATGTAGCTAAAGATGTTAAAGATAAAAAAGGCAAAGTTGTTTTAGAGGCCGGAGAGTTGTTGGCGGAGGAAAATATTAAATTATTAAAAACTAAAGATATTGAAGATGTTTGTGTTCGTTCTGTTTTGAGTTGCCGAATGCATAAAGGTATTTGCGCTAAATGCTATGGTTGGGATTTGGCCTACAATAAGGCGGTGAAGATGGGTGCGACCGTCGGCGTAATTGCCGCCCAGTCTATCGGAGAGCCGGGCACGCAGTTAACGATGCGTACTTTCCATTCCGGCGGTGTCGCCGGCTCGGACGATATTACCCAGGGTTTGCCGCGCGTTGAAGAAATTTTTGAAGCGCGTTCTCCCAAGAAAAAGGCTTTGATTTCTGATGTCGCCGGAAAAATTAAAATTGAATTTGCTCAGAAAATTATTAAAGATAAGGATGGTCGAGAAATATCCGTGGATAATCCTCAGACTAAAATCCTTAGTATTTACTATAAGGGTCGAGATTATGATAAATATTATTTTTCCGAAAAAATTAATGAATTAAAGTTAGCCGGCGGACTGACGGTTAAAGATGCTAAAAAATTAGATTTGAAGGTTATCGTTAAGGATAGCGAGAAGGTTGCGAAGAATGCCGAGCTATTTAAGATTGGCGGAGATGTAGTGCTGGCGAAATCCGCCGGGACGGCCGCGGTGACTGAAAAATATATCAGCATCTCCAAAGAAGTGGAAAAAGTTAAAGAATTCTCTATTCTTAAGGGAACGATGATGATGGTTAAAGACGGGGAATCGGTCGAACGGGGAACGCAATTAACCGAAGGCAGCTTGGATTTGAGAGAACTTTATAAATTAAAGGGTCGTTTGGAAACGCAAAAATATATAATCCGAGAAATTCAATATGTTTACGGTTCTCAGGGACAGCCGCTTAATGATAAGCACGTCGAGATCATTGCTCGTCAGATGTTTTCTCGATATTTGATTAAAGAAGCGGGCGACGCTCTTATCTTGCCGGGCGAAACCGTGGAAGAAGAGGTTCTGGAGCAGGCGAACAAAGGTTTAAAGAAACCGGCCAAAGCCGACCGTTTGTTACTAGGTATTACGAAGGCTTCCTTAACGACCGACAGCTTTTTATCGGCAGCGTCTTTTCAAGAGACTTCACGCGTTCTAATCGATGCTGCGGTTAACGGTAAAATCGACTACCTCGAAGGTTTGAAAGAAAATGTGATTATCGGTTGTTTAATCCCGGCCGGCACCGGTTATAAAGGGAAGAAAAAAAGGTTCGATTATGGGAAATAAGAAAATCTGAAAATATAAAAAAAGGGGGTAGATACCCCCCTTTTTTTATTACTAAAAATACCGTAAAATAGAAGCAGATATATGTTAAAATCGTTTTTAGCAAAATGGCCGTCTTTGTATAAGTTACGTTTATTTTTAGGGCTGATTTTATTAGCTATAATTTTGGTTTTTTTGTATTTTAAAATTGTTCCTCTAGGACATATTACTTATAGTCGGAGTTGGCCGGCGAATTGGCATAGCGGGCAGGGTTTTATCGGTGATTTTAAACCGGACAATCGTTTAGACGTCAGTCAACCGCTATCTCCAAAAATAATTACCGATCCGGTTTATTTTTCGGTATTTACGCCCCGGACCTTTGATTCGGCCGTAGTGACGATTAAATATCGCGACCGGCTTAACTCCACGACGCCGCTGATCGAGCTTGGTGTTTTGAAAGATCAGTTGACCGGCAGTTATGACCTTCAGCCTTTGCAAAACAATCTTTTAGACCATTGGCGTTTTAATTGGCCGCGGCTGGAAGACAGCGAGTCACTTTTAATTCTTCAGGCAAGCAAGAGCTATACTTCCGTTTCCGGATTTTTAAGTGATTTGCAGGCGGGATTTTTAAAGAATTGTTCCGGCGGCCCCTTGGCGTGCGTAGCAGTTTATAACTACCCCTTGAAGCTCAGTTATTCTTTGCCGGATTATGTCCCTCTTCGGCCGCTTGTTATTAATCAGCCGTTGCGCGGCGCGCATCAATTTTATCTATATTTGAAAAATGAACCCTGGCGCCTTAATTTTAATTTTTTATATTTACGTCAGGACTCTAAATCTGATCCGGTCACGGTTAATATCTGGTCGGGCGATAAAATAATAATGACGCAAACTATTTCTGACAATTCCGAATTAAACACGGGGAAGACCGAGATTAAAAGTCTGAATTTCAGAGGACAAACCCAGCCAGCCGGAGTTTATAAAATTGAAGTAAAAATTTCTAATGATGTTGTCATTAAAAAAATTGAGAGTTCTTCGGACAAATTAAGCGTCATTCATAAAATTTGGCCCGTTTCCGGATCAGGCGATTTAACGCTATTTACCGATGCGAAACAATTACGGGTCCAAACCTCCAATCCGGTTAGTCTGGGAAAAATTATTTTTGGCGGCCGGACATTTGATTTAAATAAAACCTATCAACCCTTTAACTATATATCAGGCGGATTAAACTCAATAATTAACCTTAAAAAAGATGATCTGGTCTTAGAAAATAATGGTGTTTTCGCTTTTGCGGCCGATAATTTGCTTAATCCCGGCGTTAAATCCATCGATCGTTATTTTCTGCCCGGCGACAATATTAAATATATTATCGCTAGTTATTCCCAACCTTTGGAAAACGACGGTTTAAAAACAGCGAGCGCTAAATTTAACTTAATCGGGGCCGATCGGGTTGACGGTCGCTATACTTTTCTTATTTCCATTCCGGGTTTAACGGGTAAAACAGCGGCCGCCGGTTATTTAGAAATTAAAGAAATTACTATAAACTTAAAAGGTAAAACTTTATGGCAAAAAATTTGGCCTTAATACTGCAAGAAATATTTTATTTTTTCAGCCTGGCCTTGGTTATAATGATTATTATGGAAATTATTTCTCCGCGGATAATTTTAGTTTATTTTAATTTGAATTATTTGTTCATTTTTTGGTTCGTCAGCGGTTTTGTTTTATTAATTAAGCGGTAATTTTTACACGCCGATTAGAACTTCAGGCGTGTTATATAAATCTATGTCTTTAAATTATTTCTTTAATCCGCGAGCGGTCGCAATTGTCGGCGCTTCCGCTAATCCGGCTAAATTAGGCCGACAAATTTTAGATAATATAATCAAAAATGGCTTTAAGGGACGAATTTATCCGGTTAATTTAAAAGAATCGAAAGTGGCCGGTTTGCCTGCCTATGCCGATTTGGCCAATTTGCCGACAGTAGATTATGCTTCGCTATTGGTAATTATTGCCATTCCGGCCAGTTTAGTTTTAACGGAACTGAAAAAATGTGCGGCTTTGGGTATTAGAAATATTATTATCATTACGGCCGGTTTTAAAGAGAATGGTCCGGAGGGCCTTTCCTTGGAAAATGAAATAATTAAATTAGCCCGGAAACATAAACTTAATATTTTAGGACCAAATTGTTTGGGTTTGATCAATACCTGGCAGCATTTGAACGCTACTTTTGCGGCGGCCGATAAAGAAACCGGTAATAGTGCACTATTATCGCAATCCGGCGCGATCGGTGCCGCGGCCCTCGATTGGTTGAAAATTAAAGATTTTAATTTCGGTTATTTTATTAGCTTAGGCAATCAAGCGGTGATTGATGAAAATAAAATTTTGGATTATTTGGCTCATGATTCGCGGATTGATCTGGTTGTCGCTTACTTGGAAGAAATTAAAGACGGCCAGCGATTTATGGAGATAGTTTCGCGTTTATCTAAACATAAGCCGGTGGCCGTTCTTAAATCCGGAATTAGCGCGGCCGGCAGCCAGCTAGCTTTATCTCATACCGGATCATTGGCCGGTTCGGCGGCGGCAGTACGAACCGGGCTAGAACGAGCCGGAGCGATTTGGTTAGAAAATTTAGAAGAGTTGTTTAATTTGTTGTTGCTATTTCGTAAAGAGTCTTGGCATAATCTTGGACGGCAAGAACTTTACTTAATAACTAACGCTGGAGGGGTGGCAGTTTTAACCGCCGACGAAGTTGGTCGTCAGAATTTGCCTTTTGGTCATAGTCAGGATTTATTGGGCGATGCCGATGCGGCGCGTTATGACGCTGCTATTAAGAAAGCTCTCGCCGATAAAAAAATTAATAATTTATTAGTTTTGTTGACGCCGCAAACTTCCACGGAACCCCTAAAAACGGCTGAAGCGATTGTGGCCATTGCGAAAAAATATCCGCATAAATTAATCATGACCAGTTTTGTCGGCGGTCGAGATGTTCAATCGGCCCGGGCCCTATTCGCTAAAAACAATATTCCGACATTTGATTTTCCGGAAGAAGCGGTGCGCAGTTTTAAAAAATTAATCGTTTACAAAGAGACACTTAAAAATATCAGACCCTATAAGCGATTTTCTTTTAAAATAAAAGCTAAAATCACGACTGATGATTATTTAGCTTCTTTTCGTTTATTAAAACAATATAAAATCCCGGTGGTTAAAACTACTCGTTTTTCGCCGGCGTACTTAAAGACTTATAAATATCCGGTAGTTCTTAAAATTACCGGTCCGGATTTTTTACATAAAACCGATACGGGCAGCGTGGTAATTAATCTAAAAAATGTGGCGGAGTTAAAAGCGGCCGTTTCGAGTTTACAGACAAAGAATCGTTCGGCCTTAAATAATTCGAAAAATTATTTGGTAATCCAGACGCAAGCAACTAAGTTTCAGGAAATTATTTTAGGTTTTAAGCGCGATAGCGCTTTTGGACCGATTATGATGATCGGACAGGGGGGAATTTATACGGAAGTATTCAAGGATTTTAAATTAGCGATTAGTGATTTAGATCGGACACGCGCCTTGGAACTCATCGGCGCGTTAAAGATTTATCCGATTTTAAACGGGGCGCGACGCCAGAAAAAATATGATATTATTGCGCTCGCTGACGCCTTAGTTAATTTAGCGCGTTTAGCTAATGAACATCCGGAAATATCAGAATTGGATATTAATCCGCTATTTGTAACAGAGAAGGGGGTTTCGGCGGGAGATGTTAGAATTATTCTATAGCCATTGAAATTGTGTTAAGCCAGATGAAATAATGTTTTTCCCGCTAGTTCTTTTCTGGGGAAAAAAGTCGCGAAATGCTCCTTTTTTCCTAACGAAAAGAACAATCGCTCCTTAAAATATTATTTCATCTGGCTAATTACCTTATGTACAATTCTAAAAAAATTATCGTGGTCTTACCGGCTTATAATGCCGCCGGTACTTTAGAACGGACAGTCAAAGATTTGCCGGCCCTGGTTGATGAAATAATTTTGGTTGACGACGCCAGCCATGACGAGACGGCTGACTTGGCGCGTCGTCTCGGCCTGTTTGTTTTTATCCATGAAACCAACGGCGGTTATGGCGCTAATCAGAAAACCTGTTATCGTTTAGCACTTGATCATGGGGCCGATATTGTTGTGATGATTCATCCGGACTATCAATATGATCCGAAACTAGTTAAATATTTAGCGGAATTTATCGGGGATGATTATTTTGACGTAATGCTCGGCACGCGGATTAGGAGCCGCCACGAAGCTTTAGCCGGCGGGATGCCTCTGTATAAATACATATCTAATCGCGTTTTGACTATTTTTGAAAATTTTGTAAGCGGGCAAAATTTATCGGAATGGCATACTGGTATGCGCGCGTATAAAAAAGAGGTTTTGCAGAACATTGATTGGCTAAAGAATTCCGATGATTTTGTTTTTGATAGCCAGGTTTTATTTGAGGTTGTTGCCAAGAAATACCGAATTGGCGAAATTCCCGTGCCGGTCCGTTATTTTCCGGAAGCGTCATCGATTAATTTTAGACGAAGTCTGAAATATGGATTAGAGACGGTACTGGTTGGATTAAAATACTTATTCGGCAAACATAACTAGTTTGTTTTTATAAAGTTGATATAATAAGTTGAAAATAATTATGATAATAAGCGGTGAAAAAACTAGAAATTGGCGGAATTTAAAAACTTGGCGGCCTTATTTTATTATTTTTGCTTTGGGTTTTTTATTATATAGTCAAACCTTATTTTTTGATTTAACTTATTTGGATGATAATACTTTAATCTTGGATCGGCAGAACGTATTGGCTGATTATAAAAACATTGCCACGATTTTTTCGACTGACGCTTTTTTTTCGGGAACTAATTTTTATTATCGGCCGCTCCTTAATCTTTCTTTCATGATTGATGCTCAGTTTGGCGGCCATCATTATTTTGTTTATCATCTTGATAATATAATTTTACATATTATTTCCGTTATTTTAGTTTTTGTCCTTTTAAGTGAAATATTGACCAAAAAATCATTAGCTTTTTTCCTTTCTCTGTTTTTTTTGGTTCATCCGGCGTTAACGCAGGCTGTTGCCTGGTTGCCTGGTCGGAATGACTCTCTGGTGGCTATTTTTATCTTGGCGGCCGTTTTATCACTCATCAGTTTTTCGAAGCGTCCCAGGCTGCTTTCTTTATTGGCTTATACTTCCTTTTTCTTTTTGGCGTTACTCACTAAAGAAACGGCGATACTTTTTCCTCTTTTAGTTTTGGCTTATTTTTTAAGTATCGGTCGACGCGATCAAACCCAGAACACTGATCGAATATTGATTTTTGTTTTTTCTTTTTTGGCCGGTTTTATCTGGTTGATTATGCGCAGTTTAGCTTTTTCCAAGGAGAATGTCGGAATTCTCTCAGCCGCCTGGTCGATTATTAATAATCTTCCCAATGCTTTAGTAATGGGCGGAAAAATGATTCTCCCTTTTAATCTAAGCGTTCTGCCCGTTTCGGCCGATTCTACTTTAATATATGGAATAGTCGCTCTGGCCCTCCTAACAATAGTTTTATTTTTTTCCCGACGCAAGAGATATGATTATTTATTTTTTGGCACAGTCTGGTTTCTTGTTTTTTTCTTGCCCCCGTTTGCCATATCGAACAGTGCTCCTTATCTGTTAGAACATCGTTTATATCTTCCCTTGATTGGCTTTTTAATTATTTTGGCGGAAATCGACTGGATAAAAGAAGCGAATTGGCAGAATAGGAAAGTTTTATTGGCTGGGACAATGTTATTGATATTTTTTTCAATTTTAACTTTAGTTCAAAGTCGAAATTTTTATGATCCGATGACTTTCTGGCAAGCGGCGGTAAAAACTTCGCCGCATTCACCCCTGGCCCAAAAAAATTTGGGAGTAATGTATTATTTTTCCGGTGATTATATCCAAGCGATTAATCATGACGCGCTGGCTCTCGGCTTAAATCCCCAAGAACCGATGGTCCATAATAATTTAGGTGTAATTTATATGGATCAAAAAAAATATAGGGAAGCGGATAAAGAATTTAAAAGCGAACTTGAGGTCAATCCCGGTTATGATAAGACCTTGGATAATTTACAGACCTTGTATTATCGCCAGAAACCGTTAAGATAAAAGAGTTAAAATATGACTTTTAAGAATATTTTTAAAAAACAAATAAATAACATTACGGTGGCGGCCGCCTTAGTGGCCTTGTCGTCTTTGGCCTCGCGTTTTTTAGGAATTGTACGCGACCGAATCTTGGCCGGCCAATTCGGAGCCGGGGAAACTCTGGATATTTATTATGCCGCTTTTCGTGTTCCTGATTTGATTTTTAATATTATTGTCTTAGGGGCGCTATCCGCCGGTTTTATTCCGATTTTTACGGCCGTCGTCCGTGATTTTAAATGTGAAAATGAGGCTGACGGCGAAGGATGTGTTAAAAATTCCGAGGCCTGGGATTTAGTGAATAATGTTTTAAATTTTTTATTTTTAGCCTTGGCCATTTTATCGATTATCGGAATTATTCTGGCGCCGATCTTAACCAAATTAATTACCCCGGGGTTTAATTCTTCTCAACAGATTTGGACGGCCAATCTAACGCGGATTATGTTTTTGTCGCCGTTATTTTTAGGCATCTCCGGAATTTTTGGCGGTATTTTGCAATCCTTTAAGAGATTTTTAATTTATTCGCTGGCTCCGATTTTTTATAATTTAGGTATTATTATCGGAGCTTTATATTTTGTGCAATGGTGGGGTCTTTATGGATTAGCCTGGGGCGTGGTTCTGGGAGCGGCTTTACATATGACCATTCAAATACCGACAGTTTGTCATCTGGGTTGGCGCTATCGTTTTAAAATTAATTGGCGTGATTCTAATACCAGAAAAATTATTAAAATGATGATTCCGCGAACCTTGAGTTTGAGTATTACGCAAATTAATTTAGTTATTGTGACTTTGATTGCTTCGAATTTAACTAGCGGCTCTTTGGCGATTTTTAATTTTGCTAACAACTTACAATCATTTCCGATTGGTATATTTGGAATTTCTTTTGCTATTGCTGCCTTTCCGGTGTTGGCCGCCAATGCTTTTAATAAAGATGAATTGATTGCTAATTTTTCCCAGACTCTGCGGAAAATTTTATTTTTTATAATTCCCGCCACGGTTTTGATTATCGCTTTACGGGCTCAGATTATTCGGGTAGTTTTGGGTTCGGGTAAATTTAATTGGCAAGACACGACTTTAACCATGAATACGTTAGGTTTTTTTGCTCTAAGTTTATTTGCCCAAGCCCTTGTTCCTTTAATCATACGAGTTTTTTATGCGCGGCATGATTCGGTTACGCCCCTTTATATTAGTTTGTTTACCGTAGCGGTTAACACTGTTTTAGCTTTAATTTTAGCACCGCGCCTGGGTGTGACCGGACTAGCCTTAGCCTTTTCAATCGACAATATTTTACAATTTATATTATTGTGGATTTGGTTATCATTGGCTATTGGTAATTTAGATATTGATCGAACCTTAAAGGAAGTCTTTAAATTAATAGTCAGCGCCATTGCCGGCGGAGGAGCGGCACAAATCACGAAAGCTTTAGTTTGGCCTTTTATTGATATGACTAAATTTAGTGGAGTTTTTATTCAATTATGTTCCGCCGGATTGGTTGGTATCTTGGTGTATCTGGGTTTTTGTTATTTGTTTAGAAGTGAAGAATTATCCGGATTTTTATCATCTTTAAATAATCGGTGGCCGTTTAAAAAGGTTGATATCGGCGATCAAGGCGAGGCTAGAGGCATTTAAATAATATTATTTATGTTTGATATAAAAAAAATTAGGAATTTTTGCATTATTGCTCACATCGATCACGGTAAGTCGACCTTGGCCGATCGGATGTTGGAATTGACCGGAACGGTAGAAAAATGGAAAATGAAAGAGCAAATTTTGGACGGGATGGATATTGAACGGGAACGAGGTATTACGATTAAGCTGCAGCCGGTAACCATGAATTATCAGGGTCATCAATTAAATTTAATCGATACTCCCGGGCACGTGGATTTTTCTTATGAAGTTTCGCGTTCTTTGGCGGCCGTGGAAACGGCGGTTTTACTGGTAGATTGTACGCAGGGGATTCAGGCGCAGACCCTGGCTAATTTATATTTGGCGCTCGAACAGAATTTAACGATTATTCCGGTGGTGAATAAAATCGATTTGCCGGCGGCGGACATCATAAAAACTCAAAAAGAAATAATGGAACTTCTGGGTTGTAAAATTGAGGATATAATTTGCGCCTCAGGCAAAACTGGGGTTGGGGTTCAGGAAGTTTTGGAAGCCGTTATTGCTCGCGGCAGTTTTCCGATGGCGCCGACCGAAGAAAATAAAGTAATTGGCCATCAAGATTATCCCCGGGCTCTAATTTTTGATTCCAAATACGATACTTATCGCGGTGTAGTGGCTTATGTCCGAGTTTTTAACGGTTCTCTGAAGAAAGGAGATAAAATTAAGTTATTATCGACCAATTCGCAGAGTGAAGTACTGGATTGCGGATTTTTTAAACCGGATTATTTTTCTACCGGTGAATTGCAAACCGGGGAAATCGGTTATGTCATCACCGGCTTTAAACAAGTGGCGGATTGTCGCGTCGGCGATACTTTAACGGCTAATCGCGGTGTGATTAATTCGGAAGAGTTAAAGCCATTGCCGGGATATAAGGAGGTTCGCCCCATGGTTTTTGCCGGAATTTTTCCGCACGAAGGCAATGATTTTAAGGAATTGCGCGAAGCGATGGCCAAATTAAAACTGAATGACGCGGCTCTGGTTTATGAGCCGGAAAGATCGGACGCTTTGGGCTTTGGTTTTCGCTGCGGTTTTTTAGGATTATTGCATTTGGAAATTTTTCAGGAAAGATTACGGCGAGAATACAATTTAAATTTAATCGTTACTGTTCCGAGCGTCGCTTATAAAATTTTAAAGAGCAGCGGCGAGGAAATCGTTATCCGGACGCCGCAACGCCTGCCCGATCCGACTCAAGTCAGTTTGATTGAAGAGCCCTGGGTAAAATTAGACATTATCACTCCGAAAAAATATTTAGGTAATATTATTAAATTGGCCCAGGAAAAAAGAGGAATTTATAAAAATACCGAATATATTTCGACTGATGGCGACGACAGCCGCGTTTTATTGCACTACGAAATACCGTTGGCGGCGATTTTAACGGATTTTTATGATAAGATAAAAAGTGTTTCTGCCGGTTATGCTTCCATTAATTATGATTATCTGGATTATCGTCCGGCGGATGTGGTTAAAATGGATATTTTGGTGGCGGAAGACATTATTGAAGCCTTGGCGACGATAGTTTATCGCGATGAAGCCTATCATGAGGGACGAAAAATTGTCGAAATTTTAAAACAAAGCCTGGCGCGGCAGATGTTCGCCGTTAAAATTCAAGCCGCTCTTAATGGCAAAATTATCGCTTCCGAGACTTTGTCGGCGATGCGTAAGGACGTGACCGCTAAATTATATGGCGGCGATGTCAGTCGAAAACGGAAGCTTTTAGAAAAACAGAAAAAGGGCAAGAAAAAAATGATGGCCGCCGGCAAGGGAAGCGTGGACATCCCGCCCGACACTTTTGTTAAAATTTTAAAACGATAATATTATGAAAAGACGAAAAGTGATTAAAATTTTGTGGATTATTCTTTCTAGTATTGTGGTTCTGTCGATGGTGGCCTGGACTGCGGCCGTTGGCTTTATTCAATAAATATCATGAAAAACTGGCAAGTATTACCTAAAATTAGTTCGGAGTTTTTGGCCGCTCATTCGGATGTTAATCCGCTCATGCTCCAGCTGCTTTTTAATCGCGGTTTAAAAGAAACGGCGGACATGCGGGCAATTTTTAGCGACACAGATTTTTACGATCCTTTCTTATTTAAAAACATGACGAACGTCGTGGATTTAATAATTAAACATATTAAATCAGGGAATAAGATTGTGGTTTATGGCGACTATGATGCCGACGGAGTAACCTCGGCCGTTATTTTACTGGAGACTTTGAATATTTTGCATGGGGTGGCGGAAGTTTATTTGCCGGATCGAGTTTCCGAGGGCTATGGATTAAATAAAGCGGCGATTAATTCTATCGTAGAGCAGGGTTTTAAATTAATAATTACGGTTGATAATGGCATAAGGAATAAAGATGAAGTCGCCTATGCACAAAAATTGGGACTAGACGTTATTATAACCGATCATCATATTCTTCCGGAAAAAGAGGAGGATTTGCCGGCCTGTCTTTATATTAATCCGTCCGATACGCGAGATAATTATCCTTGGAAATATTTGGCCGGAGTCGGCGTGGCTTTTAAATTGGTTAGCGCTCTGCTTACTAAAGCTAATGTTACTGAAGCCCAAAAAAAATTAATCAGCGATAAATGTTTAGATTTAGTGGCGGTCGGCACGGTGGCCGACATGGTTAGTCTTTTAGGAGAAAATCGTCAACTGGTTAAAGATGGCTTAAAAATTTTAAATATCGGCAAGCGTTTGGGATTAAATGAATTAATTAAAGTTGCTAAAATTAACAGCGGTCGATCGCTGGAAGCTTGGAATATCGGCTGGCAAATCGGACCGCGATTAAATGCCGCCAGTCGCCTAGCGCACGCTAATAGTGCCTTCGCTTTATTAACCACGACTGATCCGGCCGAGGCCAAAGAATTAGCGAATGAACTCAATGAGCGTAATATCAGTCGACAGAAAATTACCGCCGAAATTACCGCTCAAGTGGAAGCGCAAATCGATCCTACTAATTTACCCCTGGTGATTATCAGTGTCGCCGGTTCGGATCAGATTTGGAATGAAGGAGTCATCGGATTGGTCGCCGGGCGAATCGCGGAAAAATATTACCGGCCGACTCTAATTATTACGCGGTTGATCGAAGAAGCGGAATTTGATTCGAAAACTAAAAAATTAATTCCTAAGAAAATAGCTTTTAAAAGTTCGGGACGTTCAATCGAAGGATTTAATTTAATTGCGGCCATTGAAGCTTGTGCCGAGTATCTGGATAAGTACGGCGGGCATCCGATGGCTTGCGGCTTTTCTTTAATTAGTGAAAAAAATTTAGAGGCTTTTAAAAAACAGATGCTCGCTTTAGCCGCGAAACAGTTAGACTCGACCGCTCTAATTCCTAAATTAAAAATAGAGGCGGAGTTGGAATTTAAAGAAATTTCTTTAGATTTAGCCGATCAAATTAATAGTCTCGCACCTTATGGCCAAAACAATCCTCAGCCGCGGTTTGTCAGTTATAATTTGCGTCTGGACGATATTGTGACTATGGGATTTGATGATCAACATATTAAACTGCGTTTGTCGGCGGCGGATCCGTTGACGGGGAAAATGAACGCTTTTTGGGCTCTAGCCTTTGGAGCGGCACAAGAATATAAAAAATTTAATATTGGCGATTTAATCGATTTGGTTTATTATTTAGAAATTAATGAATTTAACGGCCGAAGGGAAGCGCAGTTAAAGATCGTAGATATAAGAATTAGTAGTATGGTATAGAGATTATAATTTTATAGGAATTATGTTTTAAGGAGCGATTGTTCTTTTCGTCCAGAAAAAAGGAGCGTTTCGCGACTTTTTTCCCCAGAAAAGAACTAGCGGGAAAAACATAATTCCTATAAAATTGTTTAATAGAAAATATAAATAATTAATATTATGAACAAATTAATAATTTATACCGATGGCGGAGCGCGCGGTAATCCCGGTCCGGCCGGGATCGGCGCGGTTCTCTATAATGAACATAAAAAAGTCATCGCGGAGATTTCCGAATTTTTAGGCGTAGCGACTAATAATCAGGCGGAATATCGCGCTCTGATTGCGGCCTTTAAAAAAGCGACTGAACTGGGCGCGACGGAGCTCGACTGTTATCTGGATAGTGAATTGGTAGTTAAACAATTAAGACATGAATATAAAGTAAAAAACAAAGACCTGGCGCCTTTGTTTTTAACTATTTATAATCTCTCTTTAGCTTATAAGAAAATTACTTATACGCATATTCCGCGGGAGAATAATCAGGAGGCGGATCGGCTGGCGAATGAGGCGATGGATCGGGGGAAGTAATTATTTGCAGGCACCGGATTTTAAAGTTCCTTGCTTAGTGTTGTTAAGGGCATCTTTTTCTGAGGAACTTAAAATATCTATTCTTCTTCCCTGAATGCCGCCGCCGCTATCAGCTATCGTATAAGTTTTTCCATTAAAACATACTTGTTTGCCCATAGATAAACTGCCTCCGCAATTTATCGGCCCGGCGATAGTTTCACCGACTTTCAATTTTGGGTCATTAAAATATTTATTATATAGATCAGATGAAAATGGTTCGCAGGGTTGATAATTCGGATAATCAGGAAAAATAAATTGTTTATTTTCAATACATTGTTGATCTTTCATTATGCCGTTAGGGCAGGTGCCCTGCATGTGCACCATGCAAAGATATTTTATGTCTTGCGCCGATTGCCAAGGCATTTTAAAATAACCCGTAGCGTAAAACTCAATTCCATTAGTTAATTCTGCTTCTGTGGCGCAGGTCATATTTTTAAATTGTTCGGCCGTAGAGCCGAGTTTTGCTTCGGCAAATTTAAAATCTTCATGTTGAACCGTCCCGATATTAATTGATTTAAATATCGTCAATTCCGGACTGATCGTATAAAGAATAAGATAGGAAGAAATTAGAATAATTAATCCGGTAATACTGCCGGTAATTAATTCTTTGGCTTGCGTTATTTTTGAAGCATCACCGGCCGAGATAAGCCAGAGAACCCCGCCGGCCATCAGTATTATCGCCGCTAAAATTCCGGCAATAGCGGTGCCATAATTATAAATACCGATTATATATTCGGAAATCCAGGGAATACTGAGAGAAAAAGATCCGTTAGAGTTTTCCGTCGGCTGGATTGAATCGGCCGGAGTTAATGTCAGCCCGGGAATGGGAATTTGAATGTTGGGCGTGATAAGTTTAATGGGAGTGAAGGTGACAGGAGCGAGTTTGGCAATTGGACAGCAACAGGTGTTCTGATAGGTAGCCTCTTCAGTAGAGACTAGAACTATTTTTTCTGATTTGGCACATTTAGTTTCATCTTTAGTCGATATCATTTGTAGATAATCACAGCGGTTTTCAAAATTTAGAGAAAAATTGCCTTTTTCCCATTGACAGTTGCCGCTGGCGCTATTAGAGCCGGTAGTTTTAGAAGAATTTTTATCTTTGCAAGTATTATTATCAGCTAGAAAATCTTGAAAAAAAGTTGTACTGGCAGTTGTGATATTTTGGCAATTCTCGCCAAGCATATTGGCGGTTGTAATGGTTCCGAGATTGTCTTTTTTTTCACAACACCCGAGAATGGAGTCGGCGCAGCAACACTTAGTCGTACCGGCTGGTTTTTGATTAATATTACAATTAGTTTCAGTCGATGAAGCCCAATCATTGCTTGTTCCGATATCTATACATTGATTATGAGTAGTCCACATGCAATTTGCGCTGGCCTGTCGCGCCAATAACAGAAGAGAAAATATCAGAATCGATTGTAATAACCGCGTCGTCTTCATATTAAAAATTATTTTAGTAACTTTTGAAATATAATTTTCCATCAGAATGACTGGTGGCGTAATTTTTTATTTTTTCAAAGCTAATTGAATTACTGATGCAATTTCCCGGTTGCTTGCCGGAACCCGAATGACAATCGCCAAATATCCCATTGCCCATATATATTATCACATGTCCACTATTATTTTTATTATTTTTAGGAGCCCATCCGATCATATTCCCGGGTTGTAGGCTTTCTAATTTTTGATCCCAAATTTTTTGTTCACTAAAGATATCGGCGCTACGTTGGCCGCTGTTTTTACCGGTAGCACACTTCAGCGCAAAACTGGCGAAGCTGGAACAATCTAAATATACAAAACCGCCCGGGGCGGCTTTGGTTCTATTTTCTTGGCTGTAAGTGGCCTTGCCTTTTGCTTTAGTAACTATTTGACTGATAGAATCTTGGCCGCAATTAACGCCTAAAGTAGAGGCTATCTTGACCATATCCAGAGTAACACTTGGAGAATTATTGTCTCCCTCAAATTCTTCTCTCTTTATTGCCCCCAGATCAATCGGTTTAAATTGGGTCAATTCCGGATTAATAGTATAAAGCAGAAGATAAGAGGTTGTTAAAATAATTAATCCGGTAATACTGCCGGTAATTAATTCTTTGGCTTGCGTTATTTTTGAAGCATCACCGGCCGAAATGAGCCAGAGAACCCCGCCGGCCATCAGCATTATTGCCGCTAAAATTCCGGCAATACCGACGCCGTAATTATAAATACCGCCAATATATTGACCGATCCAGGGAACGCTAACGGTATAAGATCCGTCAGCGTTTAATTCCGATTGGATTGAACTGGTCGTCAGGTTTAGTCCGGGAATTGAAATTTGGATATTTGGCAAAATAAACTTCGGGGGAGTGAAGACGGGCGCCGCAACTGTCGGCTTGCAGCAGCAGACGTAAGTAAAAGATACATTAGCTTGAGCGATGGCCGAGTCTGATGGTTTTGTGCTGGCCGAGCAAGTATTTCCATTTTTTTCACCACCGGCGGTATCGCATCCGCCCGATACACCGAAAGGTTCTGTTTTTATTGCTTTCCAAGAGCAATCGCCGCTGGCGCTATTAGAGCCGGTAGTTTTAGAAGAATTTTTATCTTTGCAAGTATTATTATCAGCTAGAAAATCTTGAAAAAAAGTTGTACTGGCAGTTGTGATATTTTGGCAATTCTCGCCAAGCATATTGGCGGTTGTAATGGTTCCGAGATTGTCTTTTTTTTCACAACACCCGAGAATGGAGTCGGCGCAGCAACACTTAGTCGTACCGGCTGGTTTTTGATTAATATTACAATTAGTTTCAGTCGATGAAGCCCAATCATTGCTTGTTCCGATATCTATACATTGATTATGAGTAGTCCACATGCAATTTGCGCTGGCCTGTCGCGCCAATAACAGAAGAGAAAATATCAGAATCGATTGTAATAACCGCGTCGTCTTCATATTTTATATTTTTTTATATTTTCATCGGCCAGCTTCTGGATGGCGGCGATATCTTCAGCTTGGAGATGTTTAAAACGCCCTTGTTTTTTTAAATATTCGTTTGCGGGTTTGGCGTTAAAATTATTATTAATGCTTGAAGTCGTTAATTGCCCGTTCGTATATTCCAGCAAGGGGTAAAGTCCGGTGGCCGCCGCTAATTTTCCCATCATGACCGCTTCATCGGTATTTATTCTCCATCCCGGAATACAGGGTGATAAGATTTGGATATAGCTTGGACCGGGCGCGACTAAAGCTTTTTTGATTTTGTTAGTTATGTCATCCGGAAATCCGGCCGTACTTTGGGCGACATATCCAAGGCCATGCGCCAGGGCGATAGCCAACATATCTTTTTTTGTTTGTTTTGAACCGACAGATTGAAGCCCGCTCGGCGTAGTTGTCGTATTGGCGCCGTAAGGGGTAGCGCCGGAAGCCTGAATTCCGGTGTTAGAATAAGCTTCGGTGTCGTAGCAGATATATAAAATATTTTCACCTCTTTCCCACATTCCGCTAATCAGTCCGATTCCAATATCAAACGTCCCGCCGTCGCCGCCTTGAACAACTACTTTAGTTTTAGTATCGCCTTTTTGTTTCAGAGCCGCCAAAATTCCGGAGGAGACTGCAGAAGAATTTTCAAATAAAGAATGAATCCAGGGTAAACCCCAAGCACTCTGCGGATAAGCGGTAGTTGTTACTTCTAAACAGCCGGTCGCATTAGCGATGATTGTTTCTTTATTTAATCCTCGCATCACGGCCTGGACGGCGACTAATTGTCCGCAACCGGCACAGGCGCTATGGCCGGGGGAGAGAAATTTATTTATTTTTTTTTCTGTATTTAACATGTTTAGTTAATTAATTTGTTTTTTTATAACAGCAGTATAATCCTTTTCCGCAATTTCTACCGCCACTGTCTTGTTGGTAATTTGATTCGTAACAATTTACGTTTTGAAATTCTAATTTTGAAAAGTTAAGCCCAGCGTTTGACGTACATTTTCCACCATTAGTTCCGCACAAATCCCCCTCCTTGATGCCACTGCCTTCATAGCATTTCCCGCCATAGCAATAACTATCGGCCACATTTTTTCCTTTTCCGTTTTGGCAGCTATCTCCGTCTTTAATTGAGTTGCAATTAACGGTGACTTCGGTAGGGCACTTACCAAGCTGCGAGCACGATTGATTAGGAAAGAAATCTTTAAGTCCGGTTTTACCGTTTTGTACGGCCGGGCAGTCGGATTCTATCGTGTCTACGCACTTGACATAGTTACTCGTGTTGATATTAGAATTAACATTATTAGTAGCACAGCATCCTTCATTCTCACAAGCGGTCATTGTAGAATTAGTTCTGGCGTTAGCTTTAAAAATAGACGGTTTTTTACATTTATCATCAGTGGTCATTATCGCCTTATTGGATGATTCGCAGCAACCGGCGGAAAGAGTTTGAACGAAGGTCGTTACAATCGGTTTCATTTTAAGTATATCCGGGTTAATTGTATTTAATAATATCCAAGAGCTGAATAAAATTACTAGACCCGCTATACTTCCGCCAATCAATTCTTTAGCCTGGGTTATTTTAGAATCATTGCCGGCCGAAGTTAACCATAAGATACCACCACCCATTAAAACAATCGCCGCCAGGATGCCGACTACCGACATTCCATAATTATAGATAACTTCAATATATGTAGCCAAAAGATTGCTGCTCATTTTTCCTTTTATAAAACTTCCGACGGCCGTAGGTCCGTCAAATGAAGATATACCTATCTGAGGATAAAAAGTAAGCGGAGTATAATTAACATTATCGGTAGTAGTTTTAGCGGCGGCTTTAGCCGCTGCGCTGGCGGAAGGACAGCAGCAGATACCAATCGTACTGGTGTTGTTACATTTATTGGGACTACTGTTATCTTGTATTTCGACATTGGAACAGCTAGCCGGTACTTTACCTATCCAATGGCAAGATTCCGCCTTTGTTATTCCGGGTAAAAATAAATAAATTATTAAAAATGAAGTAATTATTATTGGTAATTTTTTCATATTACTTTCCGATAAATTTTAGATAATTATTTTTTTTCGGGGCATCTTTGACTATGGTTATGATCATCTTTTGCGTAATATCTCGTCCGCCCAAACCGACAATATAATTTTTAAGATTAAGATTATTTTTAATTTTTCCGGCAACGAGCGCGGCGGATAAGTCGGAATATAGCGCCCCGGACGATCCTAAACTTATAGCTTTTTCCAGAACAGCGACATTTTTAACAGATTTGATTATTTTTACTATTTCCTCTCCCGGAAAAGGGCGATAGACTTTTATTTTTAATACTCCGACATTTTTTAAATCTTTTATGGCCTCGCGGACGGTTCCGACCATTGAGCCCAGGGCGATTAGAACGGTTTGGGGATTTTTTGGGCCATAATATTCTATTAAGCCATTATCAATAAGAGATGAGTTTTTGTTTTCGCGAGAATGGTTAGCGTTTCCTAATACTTTATTAAGTAGTTTATATTCTTGGTTTATAACCTTGAGACTATTGATTAAATCATTATGTAAGACTTCCCGAGTTTCCATATAATGCCTTGGCGTGAAAAAAGCGCCAAGAGTCACAGGATCGGCCGGGTTAAGATAAGTACCGCTAATCGGTCGGTAGTTCGGTAAATATTTTTTAATTAATTTAACGTCGGGGATGGTTACCGGTTCATAAGAATGGGTTAAAATATAACCGTCGACGTTAATCATTACCGGAATTTTTAAACTCTCGGCTAGTTTATAGGCTAAAATATGTTGGTTAATGGCTTCTTGGTTATCGGTGGCGAATAGTTGAATCCAGCCGGCATCACGAATAGACATCACGTCGCTGTGATCGTTCCAAATATTTATCGGACTAGAAATCGCTCGGTTGGCGCAAGTAATAACGACCGGCAGCCGCAGTCCGGCAATATTATAAATTACCTCTGTCATCAGCAGGAGACCTTGAGAACTGGTCGCGCTATAAACGCGAACGCCAGTGGCGCTGGCGCCCAGAACAATCGAGGCGGCGGCAAATTCGCTTTCGGCGCGAACGTATTCATAACTAGTTTGGCTGTTCGCTTTAAACTCTGCCAGATCTTCAACGATATGCGTCTGGGGAGTAATCGGGTAGGCGGAAATAACGGCCGGAGCGATATTTTTAATCGTTAAAGCGATTGCTCGTGATCCTTCTAATATTTGTTGGTTGTTTTTAGACATAATTGTTTCTAATAATCTTCAACCATTTTTATCGCTTTTACCGGACATTCGTGCGCGCATAAAGCGCAGCCTTTGCAATAATCATAATCAGTTTCCGGTTTTAGTTTAGCGTTAAATTTTAAATTCGGTTTCATGAGGATACAGCCTTCCGGACAAATTTTGGCGCAGAGCGAACAGCCGGTACAGACATTAAGATCGGTTAGAGGTTTTTGGGTCCGCCACGGGCCGGTTTTGTTTTTTAAACTGGTTCCGGGTTGAGTTATCAGGCCGATATTTTTAGCTATTTTTTTCATAAATCATTTTTATCGCTTCTATATTTTTTTTAATTACTTCTTCTCCCTTGTCTTTAAATTTTTCGCTTACGGCTTTTTTTAACGATTCTAAAGAGATTAGGCCGGTATATTTAACTACAGCGCCCAAGATAACGGTATTAACGATATTCCTTCCTAAAATTTTTAGAGCAATTTCCGTAGCCGGCGAAAAATATAAATTTTTAGATTTTAGTTTTAGATTTGGCCAGCGATTTTTAGGGGAGTTTATAATTATTTTAGTATTTTTATTGATTCCGTTAAAAACATCGACCGTGTCGATTAGGGTGCTGTCTTGAATAATTAACACTGTTGGTTCATATACTTGTTCCCGGGTAATAATCGGTCGACTGTCAATTCGCGCGAAAGATTGGATTGGGGCGCCGCTTCTTTCTACGCCGAAATTAGGAAAAGCCTGGGCTTCGTGTCCATCATAAAAGGCGGCGATAGCGATTAACTCGGCGGCCGTTACCACTCCTTGCCCGCCGCGGCCGTGAATGCGAATCGTTTCCATATTATTTAACTAATAAACCGCCGATTAAAGAATTAAATTTATCAAACGGTATATAGCCGGAAAAAGTATGATTATTAACAAACCAAGTCGGAGTGCCGATAATCTGGAGAGCGTTTCCATCGTCATAATCCTTTTTAATTTGGTCGAGATATTTTTGGCTGGTCAGGCAAGCAGTGAATTGATCTACATTTAAACCCAGATTTTGAGCCAAAGCGACTAATTTGCCGGGACGAGCGTCGTCGTTAACGCTTAGGGCGGCCTGATTAGCAAATAAGGCATCATGCATCGGCCAAAATTTATTTTGTTCACCGGCGCAGCGCGCGGTCATGGCCAGATCGACAGAATCGAGGTTGCGCAAATAATCGCGCCAAACTATTTTTATTTTATCTTTATAGCTTTGAGCTAGTTGATTGACGACGGAATAAGCTTGCTCCGTATAAGGGCAGGCGAAATCGCCGAATTCCACGATAGTTACTTTTGGCGTACTAGTACCGACGGAATAATTGGTACTGTCGCCGTTTACTTTTTGTAAATAAATTTGGAGTTGTTCTTCGTTCATGGCCGAGGCTTGGCCGCTGATAATTTGTTGGACTCGATTTACAACATAAGCGGCGGATGCGATGAGAATAATAAAAATCAGACCGGCGGCGATTAAAGAAAGTATGCCCCACCATTTTTTATACCAGGGAAGCAGAGCGTGGCTATGGCGCGCCTTCATCTCGGCAAATTTTAACCGTTCGTTTAAACTCATATAATTGAAAAATGCTTAAGTTTAAATTATAATAAATATATTATATCATATTATATGAAAATAATCTCTTGGAATATTAATGGTATCCGAGCGGTAAGTAAAAAGGGTTTTCAACCCTTTTTGCGGCGGATAAAACCGGATATCTTGTGTTTGCAAGAGATAAAAATTTCTGACACGATCAGGAATGAAACGGAATTTGATTTTGACGGATTTACTGAATATTGGAATTGTGCTAATCGTCCCGGTTATAGCGGTACGGCCGTTTTAGTTCGAGCCGGATTTAATCAGGTTATTGGAGTCAAAAATGGTTTAGGTGTCGCTAAATTTGATATCGAGGGAAGAGTGCAGATCGTGGAATTAAAAAATTTTTATTTATTGAATGTTTATTTTCCAAATGCCAATCAAGAGTTATCGCGTTTACCTTATAGACTGGAATTTAATGACGCTCTGCTAAAATGTGTAAAAAAATTAGAAAAATTAAAACCGGTGATCGTCACCGGAGACTTTAATGTCGCTCATACCGAAATTGATTTGGCCCGACCGCGGGAAAACGAAGTATCGGCCGGATTTACCAAAGAAGAAAGGACTTGGTTTAACAAATTTTTAGTCGCCGGTTTTATCGATACTTTTCGTGAGCTGCATAGCCGAAAGATTCAATATTCCTGGTGGAGCTGGCGCGCCGGAGCCCGAACGCGTAATGTCGGCTGGCGAATTGACTATTTCTGCGCTTCGGCTAAACTTAAGAGACTGTTAAAAAAAGCTTATATTTTAGATAAAATTACTGGTTCCGATCATGCGCCGATTGGACTGGAATTATACTAAGAAGAGCAATGAATGCCAGGAATAATAATTTAAGAAAATGAGGACGAAGTAATATTTTGGAGCGCCTGTTTTTTCGTCAAAGAAAATCGAGGCCGTAGGCCGAAAGATTTTCTCACAGAAAAAACCGAAGCGGAAAAATGCTACTTCGTCCGAATACCCCTTATATATGTATAACCACCAAGAAATAGAAAAAAAATGGCAAGATCGCTGGCTGGACGGCGGTCTCTATAAAACCGAAACAGACCGAGCTAAACCCAAGTATTATATTTTGGACATGTTTCCATATCCTTCGGGGGCGGGCTTGCACGCCGGTCATGTCGAGTCATATACCGCCACCGATATTTATGCTCGTTATTATCGCGCTCGCGGATTTAATGTTTTTCATCCTCAAGGTTTTGACTCCTTCGGCCTACCGGCCGAAAATTACGCGATTAAAACCGGAATCTCTCCGGTGGAAACGACCAAAAAAGCAATTGAGACTTTTACCAAACAGATGAATTCGCTCGGTCTATCGTATGATTGGGAAAAGACCGTTAATACTTCCGACCCCGCCTATTATAAATGGACCCAATGGTTGTTTCTTTTAATGTATAAAAATGGTTTAGCTTATAAGAAAAAGGCGCAAGTTAACTGGTGTGCGAGCTGTCAGACGGTTTTAGCCAATGAACAGGTAGTCGACGGTCACTGCGAACGTTGCGGCAATGAAGTGATTCAAAAGGATTTAGAGCAATGGTTTTTTAAGATTACTGATTTTATCGAAGACCAAACTTATGAAGGCCGTCAACTTAAGGGTTTGCTTAATGGACTGGACGAGATTGATTGGCCGTCTTCAACTAAAGCGGCTCAGCGTAACTGGATCGGCCGGAGCGTCGGCGCTGAAATTACTTTTAAAATTAAAGGAACGACGGAAATAATTAAAGTTTTTACGACTCGGGTGGATACTATTTTTGGTTGCACTTATGTCGTTTTGGCTCCGGAACATAGTTTAGTCGTTAATTTAAAAGATAAAATTACTAATTGGTCGGAAGTGGATCGGTATTTAGAAATGACTGAGGTTAAAACTAATTTACAGCGCACAGATTTAAACAAAGATAAAACCGGCGTAGTTTTGGCCGGCTTAACGGCAGTTAATCCTTTTAACCAGGAGGAAATTAAAATTTATTTAGCCGATTATGTTTTAGCTTCGTATGGTACCGGAGCAGTTATGGCGGTTCCGGCCCACGATGAACGCGATCTGGAGTTCGCTAAAAAATATCGGCTTCCTATTAAGATAGTGATTGTCCCTAACGATCAAAAAACTCCTGACCGGGAATTAATTTTTGACTCCGCTTATACCGCCGAGGGAATATTAATTAACTCCGGTCAATTTACCGGTTTAACTTCCGCCGCCGCCCGTGAAGAAATGACCAAATTTTTAATTAACAGCCAACAAGGACAAGCGCAAATTAATTATCGTTTGCGCGATTGGCTGGTTTCGCGTCAGCGTTATTGGGGCGCGCCGATTCCGATTATTTATTGCGAGCAGTGCGGGGAAGTGCCGGTACCGGAAGAAAGTTTACCGGTATTGTTGCCGACGGACGTGGATTTTCGTCCGACCGGCGAATCACCTTTAAAATATTCTTCGAGCTTTCAGCAGGTTAAGTGTCCGAAATGCGGCGCAGCGGCGCGTCGAGAAAACGATACGATGGATACTTTTGTTTGTTCTTCTTGGTATTATTTGCGTTATGTCGATTGTCAAAATAGCCAGGCTATCGCGGATCCTGATTTGCTTAAATATTGGTTGCCGGTTGATGTTTATATGGGCGGAGCGGAGCACGCGGTTATGCATTTGCTCTATGTTAGATTTTTTACCAAAGTTCTTCAAAAATATGGCGTCGTTTCTTTTAACGAACCATTTTTAAAACTGCGCCATCAGGGAATTATTTTAGGCGAGGATGGAAATAAAATGTCGAAATCTAAGGGTAACGTCGTTAATCCGGACGAACTGATTGCCGGTCATGGCGCCGATGCTTTACGTTTATATGAAATGTTTATGGGGCCCCTAGAAGACATGAAACCTTGGAGCAGCCGGGGAATTATCGGAATTAGTCGTTTCTTGGAGAAAATTTATAACCTGGGAGAAAATTTTTCCGGGGCGGATGATCAGAAAATAGTGGCGCTGCTTCACAAAACTATAAAGAAGGTCGGGGAAGATATTGAAAATTTTCACTATAATACCGCTATTTCCGCCCTGATGATTTTTGTTAATAATTTAGGAGAATATAAAACAAAAAATAATGTTTGGCCGGTAAGTCAAAATAATTTAGAAAAATTTATTTTAATTCTGGCTTCTTTTGCGCCGCACTTAACCGAAGAACTTTGGGAGAAATTAGGTCATCAGGAAAGTATTTTTAAATCTTCTTGGCCGGAGTATGATCCTCAATTAATTAAAGACGAAACGGTTAATTTAGTTATTTCTGTTAACGGTAAATTGAGAGCGACCTTAGAGGTGGCAGCCGATATTTCCGAAGTCGAAGCAATAAAATTGGCTGCCGAGAATGAAACAATTAAAAAATGGCTGGAGGGGAAAGAAATAGTTAAAAATATTTTTGTGGCCGGGAAATTGTTGAATATTGTCGTTAAATAAAAAAACAATCCGCCTTTGGGGCGGATGTTTTTAAGTCTATAACGGCTTTAATTCAGCATTGACACTACAATTATAGTAGCAAATTAATTTTTGGTAGTCAATATCGAAAATAGTGTTTCCTGGTTTATTTTGATTATATCCGCCTCCCTGTGGACCCGCGGGGAGTCGAACCCCGAGACCTAGGTGTCAATACTGAGTCTAAAGCCGCCATCGGGCCCACTGGTATCAACTATAACAAACTAAAGATGAAGAAAATCTAAAGTCTCTAAAAATAAATATTATATGTCCGATTTATTAAGCCAAATTAGAGAAATTTGCCGTTTGATGGAAATTAAACCTTCGCGTTCCAAGGGTCAGAATTTTTTAATAAACGAAAAAATTTATGAGGAAATAGTAACGGCGGCGAATTTGCAGCCGACGGACACTGTTTTAGAAATCGGACCGGGCCTGGGTTTTTTAACGATTAAATTAGCACAAAAAGCGCAAAGAATCGTGGCGGTCGAACTTGACGATAACTTGGCTAATTATTTAAAAATGGCCGTGGACGCTAACAATACGGCTAACCTCGAAATAGTCAATGGGGATATTTTGCGCTTTAACCCGCGGGCTCATCAATTAGAAACCGGTAAATATAAAATTGTCGCTAATCTGCCTTATAATATTACTTCAATTTTTTTACGGCGATTTTTAAGCGGTGAGTCGCGGCCGAAATCTTTAATTCTAATGTTGCAAAAAGAGGTAGCGGAAAGAATTACTGCTCAGCCGCCCGACATGAGTATTCTGGCAATTTCCGTGCAGTATTACGCCACGGCGGAAATTATTAAAATAGTTAAAGCCGGAAATTTTTGGCCGGAGCCGAAAGTGGACAGCGCCTTGGTTAAGCTGACACTTATAAATAAGGAATATATATCAACGGAAGATAAGCGTTTTTTTAGAGTGGTGAGAATCGGTTTTAGTTCGAAGCGAAAAATGTTAAAAAATAATCTGGCCGCCGGATTAAAGACCGAGACAAAAATTATGGAAAATCTGTTAGTTTCCCAAGGTCTTAATCCGCAGGTTCGCGCCGAAGACTTGTCTCTGGAAAATTGGCGAAATTTATTTGCGGCTTTAACGTCGTTTGTGGTATAATAAATTTAAATTAAAAGGTCTAATTGTTTTTTTAATATTATGCGCTTAGGAGTTCCCCCAGAGAAAATTGGCGCTAATTCAACCTTCAAAGATTTGCCTCAACCGCAGAAAATAGCGGTGTCATTTTTTATTATTTTAGCGGCGGTTATCGTTATTTTTTGGGTTTGGCAAATGCAAGTACAAATTACTTCGCCATTCGCTTATAACGGAACCAGCACGGCGGTTTCGACCGCGGCGACGAGCAGCGTTTCCATAGATTTGCTTAAGAAAACCGATACGGACGGTGACGGTTTGTCGGATTACGATGAAATTTATATTTATCATACCTCGCCTTATTTGCCAGATACTGACAGCGACGGTATTCTCGACTTAAAAGAAATTCAGCAGAAGACCGATCCAAATTGTCCTCAGGGTCAAAATTGCAATGCGCCTGTTCAGGTGGCCAGCTCCAGTAACCCAACTACTATTCCCGATCTTTCTTTGCCGGTGGAGTCAAGTCCCGCAGTTCCTTCGGCCGGTTCCGGCCTGGGAAGTGCCGATCAGACTGTTTTACAAAATGCTCTGAACGGGCAAGCGGATGCCGCAACTTTGCGCCAATTACTTATTTCCAGCGGAATTAGCAGCCAAGCCGATTTAGATAAAATTAGCGACGCGGATTTATTAAAAAGTTATCAAGAAACTTTAAACAGTCAAAATTCTAGCACGACACAACCATGAGAAATTTAATCGAGCCGGAAAAAAATAAAAAATTAAGATTCAGTCAAAAAATTAAAAGTTTTTTCTTGATTTTTTGTTTGTTATTAGTGATTGTCGCTGCACCGCCTAAACCGGTTCACGCGCAATTAGCGACTACAGTTGTGGCCGATGTTGTTGGTTACGCCGATTGGGTATGGACGAAGGTTAAGGATGGTGCCGATTTTTTATGGAAGAAAGCCGGGGCAATCGCTTTTCAGCGGACATTGAGTACGGCTCTTAATAAAATTGCTTATGATACCGCTAATTATATCGGTTCTGGTGGTTCCGGCCAAAAACCTTTGTTTGTTACTCAAAATATTGGAGCTTATTTAAATCAAATTGGTGATGAAGCGATGGGAACGTTCGTAGAAAGTTTTGTCAATAATTTAAATCGGTCTGTAGACCAAAAGTCTTGTGATAAAGAATTAACAGATTGTAATGCTTCTTGCAGTGCTCAATTATCGAATAGTCAAGATCAAAATAATTATACCGGAGACTATGGGTATAATCTCCAAAACAGTGGACAGGATTCCACAGCTATTCAAAGCTGTTTCCGTAATTGTGCCAATAATAACACTTCCTGTGCAGTTACCGGTACTACTAATGATGTCGCAGGCGCCATGAAAGAGACTACTCCGTCTTTTAATGTTTGCAGTCCTTCATCTTTAATGGCTAAGGTCCAAATAGGTTTAGGACTTGTTCAGCAAACTCGTCCAGCCCCGCCTAACTGTACTCTGTCAAAAATGATTACAACCTGGGACACGGATATTAATAAAAAATTGGCTGATTTGCGTTCGGGCGATTATTTAAATAATCTGGCTCAATATTTTGACCCTCAGGCCAACGATCTCGGTATTTCTGTTTTGGCAAAAACTGATTTATCTAATAAAGCCTTAGTTAATGTAAAAAATTCTGAAACCGGATTCATTGCCAATAAGGGATGGTTGAATGTTACTAATATTGCCGGTGATTCCGCAGCTCCTCCGGGAACGGCAGAGAGAACCCTACAAGAGGCGGACGCTATTAAAGCCGGCAATATCGGAAAAATTACTACCGATGTTTTTGTGGATGCCGCCAATGTCTTTTTAAATCAATTAGCCGTATCCGCCTTTAATAAATTAGTACAGAGTTTGGGAAAGCAGGATAACGGTAATAATGCCGTCGGCGGCGGTTCCGGTTATTCCAGCGATCCTAATAGCGGTCGAGGAGCTACAGCCTTGAAGCAGGTTACAACCGCCTTGCTTAAACCTAATTTTGGTACGCAGGCGGATTATGATATTTTATCGTCTTTGGCGGTTTGTCAAGATTCAAAAAATCCCGGGCCGGATAACTGTGTTATTGATAGTCCGTTTATGCAGGCGATTTCCGAAAAGAAAACTGTAATCGAGGCTATCAATGACGGCTCCTTACACGGCGACTGGCAAGTAACTAACAGTGATTCTGGAGACGCTTATAACAGCGAGTATTCTTTAAGAAATATTAGTATTCTTATTAAGTATCGGATTTTACCGATCGGTTGGGCTGAGGTAGCCTCAATCGCCAACAACCCGGTCTCGCCTCATCGGGCAACTTTAAATGATTTAGTTTCCTGCTTTAATCCTCTTGATCAGTATACTAATTTTAGTCAAGATTTTGGATCTGACACGACCTGGTGCCAAGGATTGGTCGATCCTAACTGGGTTTTAAAGGCACCGCTTAATTATTGCCAAAAAGAGGGGTTTGGCGCGCAACTCTTAAGTACGACGGTTACGCAGGGAATAGAAGGAAACGCCTCCGTTTCTTCCACTCCCAGCACCTTAAATATTCTTAGGGCGGATAATTATTGCGCCGACGGGCAAACCTGTATTAAAGAAAAACCTGATGGCAGTTGTGAAGTTTATGGGTATTGTAATGGAGAAAAAAGAACGTGGAATTTTAATACGGATTCTTGCGAACCGGTTAACAATACCTGCCAGTCGTTTACCGGCGTAAATGGACAAGCGGTGGCTTATTTGCAAAATACTTTAAACTATAATAACTGTAATTCTAGCAACGCCGGTTGCCGACAGTATTCTTTATCCGGTATTTATGCTACTTCGACCGGAACAGTTAGTTGGAGTACGTCTAATAGTTTATATTTGAACAAAAGCTTGGGTACTTGCAGCAGTCCTGATAATGGTTGTACGGAGCTGATGCGCGTCAAATCCACTTGGGGTAATAATTTGGTGATGGACTCCGATTTTAATAATGAGGAATTGGGTAGTGTTTCTAATAGCGGAACGAAGCTTAATGATTGGCCATTGATTAACATAGAAGAGGCATCCATTGTCCAGGATCCGGTAAGCGGAGACGGTAAAGTTTTAAAATTAGCAGTAGACGCTTCTGCGGCCGGTGGTGTTTCTTCTAATCCGGAAAACTCTCTTTTGCCCGCTAATTTTCAAATTGTTACCGGCCAATTTTATACGATGAGCGCCGATGTTTATTTAGAGAATGCCGGCAGTGTTAGTTTGACGGTTGGGAGCGGTTCGAATTATGATATGACCACTGCCGTTATGGGTTCATGGCAGCACTTAAATGTGACTCGTTCGGCTGACAGCAGTTTCAATGATCCGAATTTTGTCATTCTTGGTTCGGCGGGAATTACTTTTTATGTTAAAAATTTAAAATTTGAAGCGAGCGACTGGGATACCGGTTATACGGCTTATGGCCAAACAACATCCGGTTCGGCGAGAATTTATGAAAAATTATTGCCGAATTATCTAGAAAAAACTTGCTATAATAACGTCAGTAGTGCGGTTAAGGATTATACCTTAAAATCGGATGCGCCGGCAGTCTGTTCGGCTTTCGCTCGGAAGTGCAACCAGGACGAGGTCGGCTGTGATTCCTATACAAACATTAAAGACTATTTTGTTGTCACGGCTAAAGTCGCAAGTAATGATTATTGTCCGGCAGAATGTCTCGGCTATGACGTCTATATTTCTAAGGGCAGTTATTTTAATTCCGCGGAGACGGAAAATATAATTCCCGCTACCGCTACTAAGTGCAGCGCGGAGGCGGCCGGTTGCAGCGAATTTACTAATTTAGACTCGCTCGCTCAAGGAGGGGAACAGAAAGAATATTATACTTCTCTAAAACAGTGTATAAAACCGAGTACGACCCAATGTGCCAGTTTTTATGCCTGGGAAGGGCAGGCGAGCGGTTATCAGTTACAGGCGTATTCTTTGAAAAAAGATGCCGGCGGAACGCCGGCGACTACTGCCGGTTATAACCCTGCACTTTGTACCGCGGATATTTATAATAAACCGGTGAATGATCCACTTTTTAATCCCGACTGTCGAGAATTTTATAATGCCTCCGGAACGGTAGCCTACCTTTTAAGTTCCCAGACGATTACCTGCTCCGATAATTGTCATACCTATCGAATGACTGATAAAAATATCGATTCTAGTGGAAATACTGTTTGTTTAAACGGCGGTACGTGGGATGCAACTTCCGAATCTTGTTTTTATAGCGCAATTCCCGGAGAAGGACAGACTTGCCGCGCCAGTGAAAACGGTTGCCGCGAATATAACGGCAGCACCGGCAGTAATGTGCGGGTTATTTCTTTTGACAATTTCGAAAGCGGTTTAAACGGCTGGTCCTCCAGTACTTGTTTTAGCATCAGTCCTATTTCTAATAATAAAGATGGCCATTCTTTACATAACACCTGCGTTTCGGGAGAAGCAACTTCAAGCGTTAGCGGACTGGTTAATCAAGGTTCGGCTTATACTTTAAGATTTCTAGGTCTTGCGCCGACCGACACTACTTTAACTGTTTCTTTTAGGAACAAGGATACCGGGACGAAAACCGATTTTAGTCCGATTGTAATTAAAGGCGGGAGCGGCTGGAATATTTATCGGGCGAATTTAACCGATCTTGATCAGTCGGTCGGAAATAATGAAGAATTGGTGATTAACGGCGGCGGAGAATTTTATTTAGATGATTTTGTTTTGTCGGAAATTAGCGACCGTTATTATTTAATTAAAAATTCCAGTCAAATTTCGGATTCCTGTTATTATGATTTGGCCGGCAATTATCAAGGCGCCGACTATAATTTAGGTTGCGCTCAATACACCGATCGGAATAATCTAAAAAATAATTTACATAAATTTACTAAATTATGTTCCGATTCGGCGGTCGGCTGCGAGCAGATGATTGATACAAAAAATTATTCGCCTTACGGATCCGGTTTTTGGGAGGGCGGGGTAGCGACGACGACTTGCAATGTGGCGGATCCTAATTGTGTAATGGTTCCCGGCGATAGTGCTTTATATGCCGTCTACGACGCCAAGAAACAGTGTAACGCCGTCAATCTTGGCTGCAGCCGCTTAGGCCAAGGCCAGGGAGGAAACAGCCTAATCGGATTTTCTGATGTTTTTAAATTAAATAATCCGAATCAATACGAGACAATTTTATGTAACTCCGGCGACGTCGGCTGTGAAACCTGGACGAATAAGGATAATAATAGTGTTAATTATTTTAAAGATCCGGGAAATAATGTTTGTGTTTATCGAGCCGCTAATAATGCCTCGGTCGGCTCGAAAAAATGGTATAAAATACCGGCTAAGCGTTGTGATTTGAATAAAGACAAATCTATCAGTGGCTCGGCGGAGGTTGACGGACCGATTTGTTTAAGCGACAGTGACTGCGGTACCGGAGCCGGTTCTTGTATTCTTGATAAAACCGATCATGAGTGCGCTTATTCAGTCTTTAAAACTATCGGTCTGGGAGGTGGTGGCGTCCCGATTCCGAGTACTGATGCCGGTATTTGCGATGTTGCTTCTTCCGGTTGTACGGAATATATTGATCCGGTAACTCGTTTTAATCCTAATCTGGTTAACAATCCCAGTTTTACAACGACAACTGAAGGAACCGAGGGTTGGGGAGACGTTAGTCTTGGAGCATGGTCGTCCACGCTAACACCCACGCAGCAAGTTATCGCCTTAGAGCCCTATAAACTTTATAGTTTAAATGTTACGAACGGCAGCGGCAGCGGAGTTATATTAGATTTTACGGTGTCTGTTCGGCAATTATTAAGTGATAATAATTTTGGCGCGGCAACGACCAGTTTGGCCGCTGCTACGACGACTAATGTTCCGGTTATTTTTGATTCTTTAGAAGCCACTTCGACGCGTTTATCCGGCGGAGCTATCGGTCGCACGATTGAGGTTAGAGAACTAGCTGTTGATTATCAGTTGCAGAGTAAGATAGATAAAACCAGTTGCACCAAACAAGCCCAATTTAACAATGGTTGTGTTTTATTTAATGAACGCGGCGTTAGCGGGGCGAGCGGTTTAACCGGCTTAGACTATGACGCTTACGCGACTAATAACCGGGCGACTAATGATCCCAATCCGCTTGTTCCGAGTTCTTGCAGCGGCAATTCTTGCACTGCCAATGAGGTTATTAAAGTCAGTCCAAATCGGGTTTGTTCGCGCTGGTTGAGCTGCACTTCTTATACTCAGGATCCAATAACCAAGAAAAAAACTTGCTATGCCTATAACGAATGCAATAGTTTAGACAATCAGGGTGAATGTAATAATTATACGACTCCGCTGACGGGAACCACGACGACGGCGGTCGATGGTAATGCTACCGGTTATTCTCTTTATAATAATTATAATTTGGGGCAGATGGAGGTGGTGGGCCGAAAACTGACGGTTTCGAATGGCGATTTTGAAGATAAACCAGACCTAACAACTTGTGCCACAAAGCCTTGTCCTTGCACTTCGTCAAATAATAGTGATCGTTGTCTAATTGATAATCCCGATGTTGCCGACTCATACGGGACCGACCACCCGGCGCACGGCAAGACTTATTTAATGGTGCCGCTAGGAAAAGAATATACATTAGGAGTTTCCTCAGATTTAGCTATCACTTCCGGGGACTATTTTATTAACTATTTAGTTAATACAAAAAAATCTAATGGTGCGGAAGCGCAAGTTACGATTACTAACGCTTCCGGTGCTCCGATTAAAACGTTTTCATCCATTTCCGGACTGGATTGGACCAGAGAAATACATCGGTTTACTTTGACGAATATTGCCGGTATTCAAGTTAAAGTTAGTCATGATGGTGCGCCCGGTACTAGTCCGGTTTATTTTGACGATATAAAGATTGAGCCTGTTTTAAAAATTTCTAATGATAAATATGTTGCGTCGGAGTGCCGTTTATATCCGACGGGCGATAGCCTAACTTGCGTCAGTAAAAATAAGAATACAATTACGTCAGGCCTAGAAGGTTATTGCTTAGAGCATGATCCGGCCAATCCCAGCGTTTGTTTGCTGTGGTATCCGATGGACAATGTTCCGACAAATAATTTTAAGTCTAATGGTTATCATGGTCCTACTCCTCTTAGTTACGCCACGGAAGTGAGCGGTAATTTTGACTTGGTGGAGAAGAGAGAGGCTTATTTATATTATGCAAAACAAGAGGGTGGAAAATGCTGGGATCCAGAAGGGGATAATACGAATTTAAATGGGAGACCACAAGATCTTGCAAGTTGTCAGGGTGATTCTAATTATTTTAATTTCTATTATAAGTTTAATTGTACAAATGATAATAATTGTTGTTATTTTGAATGGTGTATACCAAAGACAAATTCAAAGGTTACCGTTGAAGCTACCCATAGTACCAGTCTACAGCGCACATTTGATTTTACTTCGGTCGGGATAAAAAGTTTAAACTTACAAGATGCTCAACTCACAAAAGACTATGAATATTTTAATGAACACGTTAGTTTAAATTTTTGGCTTACCCTTACTTTGCCTAGTCAAAGCTCTAATGGTTGGTATGTTTATGACGGTTTAAATAACGTAGAAAAAACTTTAGGTGAGACTGTTAGTGACGGGTTACAACCCATTCGCATTTATGATTATACTAAAAATCCGTTGCCGTCCGCTGAAACTGATTTAACGTTACTTAAAAATTTTAAATTGAATTATCAGGACAAATCTGTTCAAGTAGTTGATGATATGGGTAATAATAAGGCCTGGGTTGAAAGAGTTAAAAATATTGACTCTTATCCTACCTCTACTCCCCCATTTTTTCATTTTTTTGCTACACCTTATAATTTAATGAAGTATGAATCAGATATTAATACTTTTCCTTTTGGATCTTATGGATCTAATCAAGGTAGACCTTATGGTTGCAGCAACAGCAAAAGTTGTGGTCTTATTGGATCTTGTACGGTTGAGCCAAATGGACCTAATACTTATTGTGTTGCCTCAAGCAGCGCTACCATGACCTCCTTTGACTCTGACTTTTTTATTGCTCAGAGTTGTGGCACCGGATTGGGCACGTGCCAGCCGCTTTGGACAAGAGCTTACCCATTAATAAATACTCCATCACTACTTCCTTATAAAAATATATTAAAGAATATATTTCTACAAGGCAATAACGGCGCCGATTATAGTTTTACGCCTCCGCATTGTATTACTTCTGATACAGGACTGCCGAATAATGTTCGGCCTAACTGTGTTGATTCAAACTCATGTTTAAAAGCCTTTTGTTCCGTCTATCCTACTATTTTTAATTTTCATTTATACTCTAATGATAATAATGGCAATAACGTTACGCCGATTACCGGGAATAAAGCTACGTCCAAGGGTTGGTACCGTTTAGAATTTAATAGTATTGTCGATCCGGAACAGCAACCCCTAAAAAGTATTGACATTGATTGGGGAGACGGTAAGATACAAACAATTACTAATCAAGATAATGCCCCGGCCACCTCATCTCCGCATATTTTTTATCATAATTATTTAAAAATACCGGATACGGCAGTGCACGCTACCACTACTGACAACTGGGGTTTTACTGGAAGTCAGTAGGGTAATAATGAAATACTAAATTTTTTATTTTTAAGACTGTTGATTGCTCGACAGTCTTTTCCTAATCACGCAACCCTTGACGGAATACCATTATTTGTTATATAGTTGATTAAATTAATAAATAATGAACCTTAACAATTTAATCAATCAATGGAGTAAATCATGAAAAATCTATATGCTCATGTCATGACAGTTTGTCTGTTATTTTTTCTAGGTCCTATAACTATGGGACAAGTTGTGCCGGAATTAGTTTCCGAGATGGTTATGGATGATAGTTCAGGAGCACCACAAGAAATTTTTTCATTATCCGTTACTAAACAAAATAACTATATTGCAATATGTAGAAACAGCTACTTTGAAGAATGGAAGTCTATTTATTCTTTTAACTCGAATGGTCTAAAAAATTGGAAAAAAAATTATTTAGATTCTTTACCTAGCATGACTCGCGGGTTAATATATAATAATATCATTGATCTAAATAATGAAGACAGGTTTCTTGTGGCCACTAAAAAAACTATAAGTAAATATAGTCAGCAAGGTGAGCTATTAAAGAAAGTAGATGTGCCGACGAATTGGATCGGTACCCTAAATATCAAAAAAAATTCGAATAATTATTTTGTGGGAGATCAAATTGGCTTAATTGACCACACTAATCTTTCACAAGTTTATGTTTATAATAATGACCTAACCTTAAATCGATCATTTTCGATTGAACTGGCAGAAGATTATAATGTTTGGGCGGTTAACGAGAGTAATCTTTATACTGCAAACTATATCCAGGCCGGTTATGGCAGTACAAACGTTGTTAAATATGACTTAAACGGAAATAAAATCTGGTCTAAAAGTTATTTAAATCATCAGAATGGGCAAATTTGTCTTCAAGGAGCAAATATGTATTACGCCGCAAGAGTATATTCCTATAATTTTCCGACCGCCCTTTGGTATATCGAAAAAATGGACACCTCCGGAAATAAAATCTGGTCAACCACTTGGGATGGTGACTACTCTCCGATTAATTATATAGAAATGTATGTATCGGATATTGTCGAATTACCGACCGGCGGCTGCATAGTTATTGGATCTTCAACGGCTTCCGGTCAAGACATGAACGATCCAGGTTATAGTCCCGGCTGGATAGAGCCGATCGCGATAGCATTTGGTAATCAGGGTGAGATTTTATGGAAAATTAGAACAAATATAATAAGAGCGCAATATACCATTTCATGGCTTGGTGTGGGTAAATGGGACAAAGAAAACTATCTGTTATTAGCCGGATTTGTTAATGACTATAAAAGCAGCCGGATCTGGAAATACAAAATCGATGGCGTTACCGCCGTCAAGACCGAAAAGCCGAATATTCCTCAAGATTTTTCGTTATCTCAAAACTATCCGAACCCCTTCAATCCCAGCACGACCATCAGTTTCTCTGTTCCTAAAGATGGATTCGTGACTCTAAAAATTTATGATCTCTTCGGTCGGGTTGTCTCCATCCCGATAAACGAAGAGCTCAAAGCCGGCATGTATAACCAAAAAGTTAGTGCCGGCCAACTTGCGAGCGGAACCTATTTCTATCGAATAAGTGTAGATAATTATAGTTTCTCCGCTACTAAAAAAATGACCGTGCTGAAATAAAATTCTCTCGGCCGCTTAATCCTACAATCCCCAGTCTCAAGCGTTATGAGCGCTTGAAACTCGGGACTTGTAGGTTTTTTTATTATCTTAAAAAAGTGTTTTTCTATTTTGCCTTTCTGTTTATTTTAGTGTATAATTTTAACATAAAGAAAAGGTTTATTTTAAACGGTATGAATCCCGATGAGCAGTTATTAAATCAGAATAATTCTAGTAGTGCGGAAAAAGTCGGGGCGTTAAAAGAGGCTCAGCGCGGCGGAGCGAAAAATAATAATTCTGCTCAGCCCCATGGTTTTAAAGCCACCGTCCAAGCGGCTAAAACGGAGAAAAAAACCAAAGAAGCGGGAATAGCTGGCGCTCTGCCTAAGGTTGTAACCGCCGCCGCTAATAAAGCTACCGGTAGTTTTTTACAGCAGTGCTGGTTGAATATAATTGATAGCTTTGGTTTAACGCTGATTTGGATAAATATTCATGTTTTTCTAGGGATGGTTTTAGGAAATAATTTGTTTTGTAAATTAGGCGAGGAATGGGTCAGCAGTTTACCGCCGGCGTTCGGCGGAGAAGGAAAGGTAAACAAAATGACCGGTCTCGTCGAGGGAATGTTATTAGCCCTGCTTGATACTTTAGCTCTAGCTCTTATTTTTTTCTTTTTTGTTCTAGTGGCGATGTTAGTTAATGCCGTCACCAATCCCATTAGTATAGCTTCGGTCGCCCTGGATGCTATCAAAAAATTATTTTCACCCAAGTAAACAATAATATTTTAAAATAAGTTAAATAAATTGGCATGAAGTCAATTCAACACAAAAAAATAGTATTTTTGGTCCTCCCGCTATTTTTAATAATCGGATCTTTCTTTATTGGGCATTATGCGGCAGCAGGTATTTTTGAGAGCTGGGCGGAGAGCGTTCTTACCGGTTTACTTAGTATTTTTGTTTGGGCCCTTGGTCTCATTTTGGTTTTGGTTATTCAGGGTTTGGTCTTTATTGCCGAACAGCAACATTTTATCGATGCTCAGGCTGTCTTATTGGGCTGGGTGATTGTGCGTGATATTTGTAATATGTTTTTTGTGGTGATTTTAATGATTATTGCTTTCGGAACGATTTTACACCTCGAAAATTATAATTATAAAAAATGGCTGCCAAAATTGATTTTAATGGCGATCCTGATTAATTTTTCTAAAACAATTTGCGGTCTTTTGATTGATGTGGCTCAGGTGGTAATGCTGACTTTTGTTAATGCTTTTAAAGATGTCGGCGGCGCCAATTTAACCGATATGCTGGGTATTACTACGATTGTCCAGATGTCTAACAGTGCCGCCGGGACGGCTGTCGGGGCCTACGTTTTAGGAATTATTTATTTGCTGGTAGCGATTGTCGTAATTATTACCATGACGGCGATGCTGGCGATACGCATGGTGATGATTTGGATTTATGTCGTTTTGTCTCCGGCCGCTTACCTTTTAGCTGCTTTTCCCGGAGGTCAAAAATATGCTTCGCAGTGGTGGACTGAATTTACCAAGAATTTGATTGTCGGCCCGGTTTTAGCTTTTTTCTTGTGGTTGTCGCTCGCGTCTTTATCCGGTGCGAATCCGCAGAAATTTGATACTAGTGCGGCGACCACTAACGGAAATGCCGATTTAGCTAAGATACAAGACTCTAGTAGTGTCGGGAGCGTGGGTGGTACACCCAGCGCTTTAATTAAATTTATTGTTGGCATTGGTATGTTGGTCGGCGGCCTAAAAATTTCTTCGGAAATCGGCGGAGCGGCCGGGGGCATAGCCGGGAAAGGGATGTCTAAAATACAGAAAGGAGCGTCCCTTACCGGTGCTTATGCGCTTGGAAGAGCTAAGGCGGTTGGTGGTGCGGTCGGCCGCACGGCCAGAAATACAAGTTTAGGGCTGGCCTCCGCTACAACCAAGGGGGTTGGCAGTTTAATCAATCAGGCTAGCGGGCCTGGCGGAAATAAAGCTGGCAATGCTTTAAGAGATCTTGGGGGTGTTGGTTTGGCTTGGCGATCTGATATGAAAGCTAAAGATAAAAAAGCGAAAGTCGATAAACGACAGAAGTTTTTGGAAAAAATCGGTATGGGTGAAAAAACCATGGGGGCTACTAGCGATTTTTTAAAGACCGATGCCGGAAAAGAAATATCTACGGCTTTTCACGGAGCGAGCGTTGGCGCGGCGCTTGGCGCTGGCGGTGGTATAGGTGGAAGTATTATTGGTGCCGGAGTTGGCGGTGTTGTTGGAGGGGCGGTCAGTTTCGGTGTTAGTAGATTTAAGAACTTTCTTAATAGAAAGTCAGCCGATAAAGAAGCGGACGCGGCCGCTTTACGAGCCAGTGGAAATATTGTCGGAGCTGAAGAAGCGGAAAAACATTCTAAATGGTATAAAAAAGCTGGAGGAATGGCTGGTTCCATTCAAGCCTTTACTTCGGAGACAACTGAAAAAGCGGCGACTAATGGTAGTAAAGAAATAGCTAACGCCAAATTAAATGTACACAATGCCTCACTTGATCAAGCTAGAGCTGATGCTTTTATGAAAAGAGATTCCAGCTACGCCTCTTTTTATTCCACTGCCGGCGGTCAGTCCAAAAAATTTCTGGAACAGCTTACTTCCAACAATAATCCAGATTCGGCGGCGGCCATCAGTCATATCCAAAATTATATTAATGGTTTAAGCGGAACGTCTTCTGACAAAGAGTTAGATACTATGACCGGATTAGCCAAGGGTATTGCCGCTGCTAAAAAAGGTGGTATGGATGTTAGTCGTTTAAGCGGTTTAATTGCCGCGATTAATAGTAAAAATAGTCTTGGCGGGGTTGATGGTACCCACGGAATGCAAGGAGCAACGGTTGATAGTTTAAATGATAGCGTAATTGCTTATCGTCAGACCGGACAAATAGGAGAAAAAGGCAGCGGCGAATTAGCCGTTAATACCTTGGCTAATAACAAACAGAATATAGATGGAAAAAATATTGTTGGGGTTAATTTTAGTAAATTAAAAGCGCAGGGAGTTGATATTAACGAGGAGGCGGAAGGGGCGAATGTCAGCGGCGCACAGAAAGTGCAAATAGCCAGCGCGCTTATTCAGGAAATTAATACCGAACAATCTAATTTGGCTAGCGCTAAAAATAACGGAGAAATTGATGATCAGTCTTTTAATAGTCGTAATTCAGAATTAGAAAAAGCTAAAGGACGTTTATCTGATCCGGATGAAATTGAAAATTTAAGTTTGGTTAATACGGCCAGTAAAAATTATGGTCGTCAGGAAAAGATGACTTCGGTTTATCATGAAGAAATCCATAAAGGCGGCGTAGAAGATGAAGATTTAACCGAAGGTATGGCTAAAAGTTTGATGGCCAATAAGCTTTATGGGCGGAACGCCGAAACAGGCGGTCGTCATGCTACCGAGATTGCCGGCTTAGCCAAGGGAATGAAAGACAAGGGAATGACTAACGAAGAAGTAATAAAGGCGATTGATACTGAAATAAAATCACGCGTTCAGGGCGAAGGCAAAAATAAAGCGGCTAGAGTTTTAAAAAAGGAATCGGGTCAGAAAGAAACAGAATCTAACGTGATTGAAGAAAAACATAAAGAAGGTAGCGAAAAAGAAAGTTCAGAATTAAATACCGAGGAATTGCAAAAAAATATTAATGAGTTGTCTAAAAAATTTAAGGACTTTGAATTAAAATCTCCGGGTTTATTAAAATCATTGGGGATTAAGAATGATGGTTTGAATTCTATAGTTCTCACGACTCTGCTCAAGAAAATAGCTCGTAGCAATGAACACATTGCCAACAAGGCGACGACTCCTCTAGAAGTTAAAGTTTTGGCCGAAGAATCGCAAACTCCGCCCCGGTTGGAACCCGAGGCTCCGGTTAAAGCCGGCGGGAAATCGAATGAATCATTAAAACCGGAGTTTTGATTTTAGGAAACAATAAATTAGTTGAATAGTTGAAACCAAGAAACCTAGAAAGGTAAATTATTATGACTTACATCCAAGAGTGTTTAGAAAAATTTCAAGAATTGCCCGGTGACGCCAAAGAAAAAATCGGCGGGGCGACGGCTTTTAATTTAATTAAAGAATTAGAGCAAAAATATCAGGTTTCCTTGAGTTTTTTGATAATTTTATTGGCGATCGGCGAATTGAACAGTGAAGATATTTATGATTATGTTACGGCTAAATATAAATTGAAACCGACAGAAGCTAAAAATTTAAGTCAGGAAATACAAATAAAAATTTTAGATCCAGTTTTTGATGATATATTTGAAGATGTCTTGTCTGATGAAGAGCCGACGGAATCAGCGGAAATAGGAGAATCGTCAGAATCAACGGAATTAACTGCCGGACAGGAGAAAGAATTGTTGTTAAAAATATTTTCCGAGAAATTAGTAGAAATCTTAAAAGTTGATAAGACTGATGATTTGCAGAAGTTGAATATTGCAATTTTTAAAATATTTCAGGCCGACGATTTAATTGAAGAAAAAATTATTAATATTTTTTACAATAACCAAGAAATTATCACCCCCGGTAAGATTATTTTGAACGGTAGCGATGTTCGCCCCACCGTTTCTAATTGGCTTAAAGATTTTATTTCTGAGAATGGCAGCGAATTATTTAGTAACATTGTTTTAGTTAAATATTTATCTAACAACTCCAATGTAAAAGGCCTAAAAGAGGTTGATCGCGATTTAATTAAAAAATTACTGAAACTTTATCGTAATTTAGCATTTTTTCCGGAAAGCATGGATAATGTTCCTCTGGAAGAGTGGGAGGTTTTTCCGATTGATCGGCAGGAAGTTAATAAAAAGACTAAAAAAGTTATTGATGTTCTGGATGAAGCCGCTCCTTCGGCGAAGTCGGGCGTTCGGTCCGGTGCTACTAAGAGCGTCACCGTATCTGTGCCTCCCATTTCCGTTCCGACTTCAGTTCCAATCCCCACGCCCCCAACTGTCTCGGAGATAGATGAATTACGGGGAATCTTAAATAACTATGCACCCGATAGTTTTGAATATAAAACTATCAGTCAGGAAATTAACCGCTTGCAACAGGAAAAAAAATAAAAAATTAGTCATGTTCGATTACCTGCAAAAATTTAATAGTCTGCCCGCAGACTTACGAGCCAAGGTTTCTTCGCCGTCCGTGATGGCTGCAATTTCCGAACTGGAAAAAAAATATCGGGTCGATTTGGCGATGACGGTCATGAAAGTAATGATCAAGGGCTTAACGGTAAAAAATTTGCCGGCTTATTTTATTGGTGAGCAGGGCTTAACTCCGGCGGCGGCGGAAAATTTAACGCAAGAGTTAAAACAAAAAATATTTTTTTCCGTGGCCGATTATCTGGGATTGAGCGCGGAAATAAAAGAGTTGGATTTAGATAAAAATATTAACTTGTTGATTAAAGAGGCGGGAATAATTCTGCCTAGTTCGGCTTTAGTCGGTCGTTTTAAAAATATTATCGGAATTTATTTGAAGGGAGTGAGAAATAAAATAGATACGCGCAATACTCTGGCGAAAAACGTTAAAGTCGGCGGTTTAAATTTAAGTGAAGCGGAAATCGAGCGGCTTTTGAAAATCTGCGACAGCCGCAAGTTTTCCGGCGCGGATCAAGGGTTGGTCGGCAGTTTTATCAGCCAAGCAAAACTGGAGATCCCGACAGAAAAATTAGTCGTTAAAGCTGTGCCGGAATATGATTTGAAAAAAGCGATTGACAGCGGTCAAATTAAAAAGCTGGAAATATCGGCTCCGGATAAACAGTTGGACTTGCCGGCAGTAAAATCGGTATTAAGAATTTCACCGGACCAGCCGCAAGACTTACCGGAAGCAAAGGCGTCATTGAAATCTTCCGTGGTTTTATCGGTTACACCGCCGGCGAACAAGATTCCTTTAATAACGAAAACGGCTACGACAACCGTCGCTAAGTCATCTTTGGCTCCTTTAAAACCTCCAATTCCCGCTGCCGCTCTTAAATCGGCGCCAACCCTCTCTCGGCCAGCCGGTTTTTGGTCTAGATTAAACATATTTAAGAGAAAACCGGCCAAACCTGTTTCACCTGTATCACAATCGTCTTTAACTTCATCTAAATCAGTTTCGTCCTCTCCTCGACAATTTTCTCCGACCGCCAAGACGACTCCTCCTATATTAAAACCACTATCGTCCGCGCCTAAAATTATTCCGCCGGCACCTTTGCCGCCGGCCCCGCGTCCCAGGCCGTCGGCTGCTCGCCCGACACCGCCGTCGTCGCCGGCTCGTCCGCAAATGCACGATATTAAAGCGGTCCCTAAAGTCATGGGACCGATCGAGGAATTAAAATTTTTGGATTTAGTTAATTTTCGACGGCTGGGTAAAACCCCCGCGGAAATGACGGCCAAGATATTATTGAAAATTAAATTGTTGGAAAAAGACGGTTATGATAAAATGGTGGCAGGCGTTTTGGCTTGGCGGCAAAGCCCGGTTAATCGTTTATATTTAAGCTTGGGCCAAGGGGCTTTAAATAAAGGTTTGTTTTTAAAAGATTATATTGTTTTACGCCAAGCCGCCGGGCAGGAATGTTTAAGTTTGGAAGAAGTGGAGGCGTTAGTCAGTTTAAACAGTAAATTAGTTTTTTAATTTTTAACGTATTTTTTGGGTGATTATATGCAACAATTTACAGTTCCTCAATTTATTGATGTTGAAAATCAAATTATCGGTCCGATTACGACGCGGCAATTTATGATTTTTTTGGTCGGAGCGATTATTTGCGGTATCAGTTACAAATTGGTTGATTTTTCTTTATTTATAACGATTACAATAATAGTTTTCGTTGTCATGGTGCTTTTTGCCTTTGTTAAAATTAACGGCCGCCCGTTTCATTTTTTTGTTTTAAATGCTGTTCAAACCTGGCGTCGCCCGAATTTAAGAGTTTGGCATCATCAGGGATCTTCGGAAGGTGAAGAGGAAAAAGTATCGGTTGATAACTTTAAGTCGTCGGTTCTGCCGCCTAAAGTTTTTAAAAGGTCTCGATTAGCCGAATTAGCTTTAATTGTCGACACTAAGGGAAAGTATCAAGGAGAATAAATATAATATATGTCCGGAAAAAGTTTAAATAAAAATAAAATAACCAGCAATACCCAGCAATATTTAACTATTGCGGAGATTAAAGACGATACGGTAATTATGAAAGACGGCACGCTTCGGGCCGTGCTGCTGGTTTCTAGCATTAACTTTTCTTTAAAAAGCGAGGACGAACAAAACGCGGTTATCGATTCCTATATTCGTTTTTTAAACAATATCGGCTTTACTATTCAAATAGTGATTCAGTCGCGCGAACTGGATATTGAAAACTATCTGGAGTATCTTAAAGAGCGGGAAAAAGAACAGACCAATAAATTATTAAAAGTCCAAACGGCTGATTACATGGAATACATTAAGGAGTTGACTTCGTTAGGGAAGATTATGAATAAGCGTTTTTACGTGGTTGTGCCGTACGATCCGATGACTGATAAGCATAAAGGATTTTTTAGTTTGATCAGTGAGGCGTTAAAACCGGCGACGATTATTCGCTTGAAAGATAAGACTTTTAAAAATTATCAGGAAATGTTGGATCGTCGGATCGAAAGCGTGTCCGGAGGCTTAGAGTCTATGGGGGTGGCCGTGGCGCGTTTAGACTCGCAAAGTTTAATCGAGCTGTATTATAAAACCTATAATCCGGAGACCTCTAAAAATCAGGAATTGGTCGATTTGGATAAAATTAGAGTAGAAAAATAATATGATAGATTTTAATAAACCAGAACAAACGAAAAAAATTTCTCTTAATACCCCGGTTACTTTCGGCTCCCAGTCCGGACAGCCGCCGATTGAAGCCGATCCGAATTTAACGCGGGAAATAATCGAGGAGGAGAAGGCTTTTCGCCGGGGGGTTTTGTCGGTCCGCGACATTATTGCTCCGGCCAGCCTAAAAATAGAATCTAATTTTTTACATTTAGGAAATCAATTTTTACGAACGATTTTTGTCATTAGTTATCCGCGTTATATTTCGGTTGGCTGGTTTGCGCCGGTTATTAATTTGAACGTGACTTTTGATGTTTCCATGTTTTTTTACCCGGTGAAAAGCGCCATAATTTTAAAACAGTTAAAAAACAAAGTCGGTGCTTTGGAAGCGCAAATTGTTTCTGACGCCGAAAAAGGAGCGGCGCGCGACCCGCTTAGAGAAACCGCTTTGCGCGATATCGAATATCTGCGTGACGCTTTGACGCAGGGGACGGAAAAATTTTTTCAATTTGCCCTGTATGTTACTTTATATGCGAATAACCAAGAGAATCTAGATCGTTTGTCCGACCAAATGGAAGATATTTTCGGTTCGCGCTTGGTTTATTCCCGCCGAGTTTATTATCAGGCGGAACAGGGTTTTAATTCAACTTTGCCTTTGGGCGACGACGAGCTTTATATTACTTTTAATATGAATTCTTCGCCGATTGCTTCTTCTTTTCCTTTTATTTCCAGCGAACTGACCAGCGATCGGGGAATTTTATACGGAATCAACCGCCACAACAATAGTTTGATTTTGTTTGACCGTTTCAGTCTTCAGAACGCCAATTCGGTAGTTTTCGCGACTTCCGGCGCCGGCAAAAGTTACGCGATTAAGCTGGAAGTTCTGCGTTCGCTCATGCTCGGGACGGACGTTATTATTATTGATCCGGAATATGAATATAAGCATCTGGCCGAAGCGGTCGGCGGCACTTATATTAATATTTCTCTATCTTCCGAAAATAAAATTAATCCCTTCGATTTGCCGCGTTCGATTGGCGGCGAATCTAAACCGAAAGATATTATCAGGAGCGCGGTTATTACTTTAAAGGGTCTGGTTCGGTTAATGCTGGGGACTTTAAGCTATGACGAGGATTCGATTGTTGATCGGGCGCTGCTGGAAACTTATGCTAAAAAAGATATTACTCCCGATTCTGATTTATCGAAAATTGAAGCGCCGGTCATGTCGGATTTACAGCAAATTCTCGAAGGAATGGAAGGGGGGGCGGATCTATCTTTGCGTTTGCGTAAATATACGGAAGGAACCTTTGCCGGATTGTTGAATAATCAGAGTAATGTGGAAATGAGCAATCAGTTAGTATGTTTTTCGGTCCGCGACCTGGAAGATGAGTTGCGGCCGATTGCTATTTATACGATTGTTAATTATATCTGGAACGTCGTTCGAAGTGAAATGAAAAAAAGGATTTTAGTAATTGATGAGGCCTGGTGGATGATGCAACACGAGGATAGCGCCAAATTTATTTTTGCCCTGGTTAAACGTTGCCGTAAGTATTATTTAGGAGTAACAACTATCACGCAAGACGTTAACGATTTTTTAACTTCACCCTACGGACAAGCGATAGTTACTAATTCATCGTTACAAATTCTTTTAAAACAGTCGACGGCTTCGATTGATTTAATTCAAAAAACCTTTTTATTAACTGAAGGAGAAAAATATTTACTTTTGGAATGCGGCGTCGGAGAAGGAATTTTTTTCGCCGGCAATAAACACGTGGCCATGAAGGTAGTAGCTTCTTATACCGAAGATCAACTTATTACTTCTGATCCGCGTCAGCTTTTGGAACTGGAGGAAGCGAAAAAAGAGTTTGACGCGAGTCAGCAAGCCGAACCTTTGACTTAATTAATAGTTCATAATTAAATATATGCTAACTAATCGTAAAAATATTGGAATTTTGATTATTGCCAGCGGATTGATTTTAATTATTTTGATTATTTACTTAGTTTGGTTTAGAAAAATGGCCGCTATTCCTGAACCAGCCGCTCCTTTAGCGACCACTACGGCGCAATTGCCGTCCGAGCCGACAGTTGGTACGACAACGCCGGGTGATAAGCCGCGCAACCGGCAGACATATGATCTTTCCAAAGAAGCACCGCACGTAACTACGGCCGATGACTTAGGAAAAATTGCCATGGCCTTCAGCGAGCGCTTCGGTTCTTTTTCTAATCAGTCCGGATACGATAACATTACGGACTTAAAAATACGAATGACCGCCAGTCTTAAAACCTGGGCCGATACTTATGTTACCCAGCTAACCAAGCAGTATAAAAATGAGGGCGTTTTTTACGGGATAACGACACGGGCTTTAGTTTATGCGGTTAATAGTTTCGATGATAAAAGCGGTCAGGCGCAAATAATCGTTACTACTCAGCGTACCGAGCAGGTCAGTCAAAAAGTTTATAACCAAAAAATGGATTTAAATTTCTTAAAAGTAAACGGCGAGTGGCTGATAAACGAAGTTTATTGGGAAAAATAAAATTATCTAATGTCCAGCAGTATTAAAACAATTTTTGTTTGTTCTAACTGTGACGCCCAATCTCCGAAATGGAGTGGGCGTTGTTTGGAGTGCGGTTCCTGGGGAACTTTGACCGAGCAAGTAACAGATAATAAAGAAGAAAAAAAAGAAATGGCTAAAAAATTGGGCGGAGCTAATGTAATTGATTTAGCAACTCTTACGGCGACTGCTTTAAATCGTTGGAAAACTAATATCAGCGAAATTGATCGCGTTCTGGGCGGCGGATTGGTTCCCGGATCGTTAATTTTACTGAGCGGTGAGCCGGGCATCGGTAAATCGACTTTAGTGGCTCAGATTGCCAGCGCTGTTGGAGAAAAATATGCGACAATTTATGTCAGCGGGGAAGAGTCGGCGCTCCAGGTTAAAATGCGCCTTGATCGCCTTGCTTGCCGGCTTAATAATTTAAAATTTATTTCCGAAACTAATGTAGAAAAGATTGTGTCTTCGGCTTTTAAGTTACGGCCGAATATCTTAATTATCGACTCTATTCAAACGGTTTATTCTAGTTTAATTCCGGCTGAAGCCGGCAGTATTTCTCAGATTCGGGCGGCAGCCGTAAAATTTTTAGAATTAGCCAAGGAAAACAATATCGCGGTTTTTTTAATCGGCCATATTACTAAAGACGGAACCGTAGCCGGACCGAAATCCCTGGAACATATTGTCGATACGGTTTTATATTTGGAAAATGAAAATAATAATAATTATTGCCTGCTCCGCGCGACGAAAAATCGTTTTGGATCGGTTAATGAATTGGGGGTTTTAGAAATGACGGGCGTCGGATTTAAAGAAGTAAAAAACCCGAGCTTAGTTTTTGTCGAGGGCGGTGCGGCTAATATTTCCGGTTCGGTCATCGGCTGCGTCCTGGAAGGAACTCGTCCGTTTTTGGCGGACTTGCAGGCACTAGTTACAAAAACTATTTTTGGTTATCCGCAACGCAAAGCCAGCGGCTTTGATCTTAATCGTTTACAGGTTTTAAGTGCGGTTATTTCCAAGCGGACTAAAATAAATTTAATGGCTCAGGATATTATTTTAAATGTCGTGGGCGGTTTAAAAATTAATGATCCGGCTTTAGATTTGGCGGCGGTCGTGGCTATTATTTCTTCATTTCTCAATAAAAATTTTGATCGGCACACTTTAGTTTTAGGGGAAGTAGGTTTAGGCGCGGAAGTCCGGCCGGTTTTTAAAATCGAACAGCGACTGCGCGAAGCCGAACGTCTCGGATTTACAACCGCCCTAATTCCTAACATGGAGGTAAAGAGTTCTAAACTGGAATTAATTAAAATTAAAAATTTGGGTGAGATCGTCGAATATATAAAATAAAAAAGGCAGTCATTATAACTGCCTTTCCTCTTGCGTGAGTCGACCCATTTTGTGGGTCATTTTAAAATCTAAGCGACTCCATGATTTATAGATATGGCCATCGCAAATAAGACAACATCTTCGGGGATATGTTCCCCTTTTGGAATCTCAATTTTAGAGAATTCCTCTAAATAATCTTTTTTTATTTCCACCAAAAATTTTGATTTGGTGTTTACCCCCTTTTTTTTGTCGAATCTTTTGGCGGCCCCGTAGGGGATACCAAAGATTTTTTTAAAAAAAGTTTCAGCGCTGGTCGCATTTTCGTGATTTAACTTCCAAACCGACACTGATTGCGTGGGGATATTTTTATTTTCATCCCCATCTTCATCGCTAAATATTTCAACTATAAACCCCCGAGACGGACTTTTATATCCGTTGATGACATTGACTTCCTTTCCGAGGAAGTAAGCGGTTAAATAGTCGCCATTTTTACTCATATTTTTTCTCCTGGCTCTTTTTTAGAGCGATTTTTTTTGTGCTTAAATATACGTTTATTAAAGAATGGTCGTTAATTACGTAATTTATGTTACTGGATATTTTAAATTTAGTCAATAGTGATTTTGTGTATAAATAGGTAAATTTCGTATATTTTAGTGAAAAATAGCCGTACGTATATGCAAATTACCCGGTTCTATTGACAGTAATTATAAAAAGTGCTATACTAATTTAGTAGTTCATTTTAAAATAATTTAGGTTTTTTGATGTGTTTTGATGTTTTAGGAATGCTTACAAGCCGAGAGACATGACAGTAGATCAAAAAAACTAAACAAAAAAAGGAAACTCGTAATGATGACGGTCATAAGAAAAATCTATTTGTCGGTGATATTTATAGTATCATCTCTTTCCCTGGGAATATTATTCCTCGGGGCGGTATTTCTGCTGATATATGCTGCCGGCGACGATTCGAACCCTGGAGTTTTATTAATCTGGGTAAGAGAGAATTTTGTATTATTTTTATGTCTATCATTGTTAATGTCTTTTAAAGACGTCTACATAGATGGACTCAGAATAACCAAAAATCTTTTCCGCAAAATATGCGGCGCAAAGAATTAATACCGATAAAGGAACTACTATAACAATAAAATGTTATTTTAGTTCCTTTTTTATTCTAAATGAATAGTTTTTTCCCATTCTCCCAGTTTATCTTTTAAGAGTGGATATTTTTTTAATTCTGGATCGGAAATAATTAGAGCGCTGGCTTCGGCTTGCGCTTTTTTAATTAAGTCATAATCAAACAATGAGGCAATTTGTAGTTCCGGGAAACCGCTTTGCCCGGTTCCATATATTTCCCCGGCACCGCGTAATTTTAAATCAATTTTTGCGAGTTCGAAACCATTGTTATATTTAGTTAAAGCCTCAAGGCGGGTAATAGTTTTTTCGTTGCTTAATTCTTCATTGGAGGGAAATAAAAAACAATAAGATTGTCGGTCGCTGCGTCCGACGCGTCCGCGGAATTGATGCAGTTGAGCAAGGCCGAAGCGTTCCGCCCCCTCGATAATCATAATAGTGGAATTAGGAACATCCACCCCGACTTCGATAACGGATGTCGCTACTAAAATTTGAATTTTATTGGTGAGAAAATCAGCCATCACCTGTTCTTTTTCGGCCGCTTTTAATCGGCCATGCAGCAAGCCGACTTTTAATTCCGGAAAAATTTCTTGATCTAATTTTTTATGTTCAACTTTAACGGACTTAACGCCGAGTCGGTCGGAAATATCGATCAGGGGACAGATTACAAAAGCTTGCCGCCCGGCTTTAATTTCAGAGCGAATAAAATTATAGGCGGCTTGGCGCTTACTTTCGGTGATGATTTTTGTGATAATCGGTCGACGGCCGACCGGCTGTTGCTTAATAATAGACAGATCTAAATCGCCATAGATAGTTAAGGCTAAAGAGCGAGGAATTGGCGTGGCCGTTAAAGATAGGAAATGCGGAGTGAGGTCGAGAGCGCTGTTAAAATCTATAATTTTTTGACGTTGGCTCACGCCAAAACGATGCTGTTCGTCTACCACAGCCAAAGCCAGATTATCGAATTTAATTTTATCCTGAATTAAGGCCTGGGTGCCGATAATAATATCGGCGTTTGTCGCGTTCGGATCTTTATGACTGTGAGTTAACAAGGAGATTCTAAAATTATAGTCGTTTAATATTTTAGAGATGGAGTCAAAATGTTGTCGGGCTAAAATTTCGGTGGGTACCATTAACACTGCTTGTTTTTTATTCAAAGCGACATTGAGCAGAGCCAGAACTACCACTAAAGTTTTACCGCTACCGACATCACCCTCTAGTAATCGGCTCATGGGTTCCGTTTTAGTCAGGTCTTGTAAAATTTCCCAGGCGGATTTTTTCTGGTCGTCGGTTAATTTAAAGGGTAGGGAGGAGACGAATTTTTTTGTTTTTAATTCTTGAAATTTAATCGGCAGCGAGCGCCTGGTTTTTAATTCCCGTTTAATCATTTGCGCTTTTAGTTGGCGTAAGAACAATTCGGTGAAGCCTAAGCGTTTCTGGGCGTCACTAATTTCCGCGTTATTTTTAGGAAAATGAATTTGGCGCAGCGCAATCTTTAAGTCTAAAAGTTTGAGGCGGATTTTTATTTCGGCCGGTAGCCAGTCGGATTCTTGATCGGCCAAGGCGATTATCTCTTTAACTAAAAAGCGAATTTGTTTTTGAGTTAAATTTGAGGTTAAATGATAATTAGGTACTAAACCGCTAGTATGAATTAATTCCTGGGAATAAATTTTTTCACTGACCGGTGAAATCATCGTTAACTGTCCATAATTTTCACTTACTCGCCCGGAAACAGAAATCTGATCGCCGACGTGATAAGTTCTAGTCAAAAATGGTTGATTAAACCAGATAACTTTCAACGAGTCACTGTCATCGCTGATGAGCGCCTCGGTCACGAACATTCGTCGCCTGGCGCTTTTTTTGTTTTGAATCAGTTCAATCGTGCCACTAATATTAACAGTGGTGTTTGCTTTTATTTCGGCAATTTTTATTTGATTGGAAAAATCGTCATAACGAAAGGGAAAATAAAAAAGCAGGTCATGAACAGTGTTGAGACCCAGCTTTTTTAGAAGAGTAGAGGTAGTTTTACCAACGCGGTGTAGCTCGATAATTGAAGAGTTTATGTTAACCATACAAAACGGCTTTTAGTGGTGCATCCACCAGGAATCGAACCTGGATCTCAAGCTCCGCAAGCTTACGTCCTATCCGTTGAACGATGAATGCTTATTTGTTCCTAGTTGTTTAGGACAAAACTATTGTTATCTTATTATAATTTTAATAGTTTCGTCAACTGTTCGGACAAAGGCATCTCGGTTCTTTCTAGATCTTCGTCTAGATATTTAATTAAAAAATTGCGAACCGTTAAAGCGTCCAAGCGGCGTAGAGGCAGAGAGATTCGAGGACGCATGGAATTTTTAAATTCAAAGTAGAGATTTTTAAGGCTTTCTTTCGGTTTATAGAGGACGGTAAAATTTTTAAATACATTATAATCGTAAAAATCATGTCCGACCTTAACTCCTTCCGGTCCGATTTCGATATTAACCTGATTAGGTGTGCGGCTATCGTTAATAATTATCATAATAGCCGAGATAATTATTATTAAAGAGAAAAGAAAATTAGCCTTTAAGCCGAGCCAAATTATTTGCCAGCCGGAAATTGTAAAGAAAGAAAAAAATAGACAGATAAAAATAAAAATTCCTGCGATAATATACCAGTTGCGGCTGCGTTCGGGTTTATGATATTCCGGTACAGTCCATTTTAAATATTGAGCGTTGGTTGGCGACATATATTTTTTATTATTGTTTGACAAGCAAATTTATATTTTATATAGTAATTATACCATAAAAATAAAAAATGTAGGAGAGGTGGCTGAGCGGCTGAAAGCGGCAGGTTGCTAACCTGTTATAGGGTGTTAAAGCCCTATCGAGGGTTCGAATCCCTCCTTCTCCGCACTGAATCAAAATCGCTTTTATTTTCAATTTTAGAGAGGACATTATATGGCTCTTTGAAAGAAATATTAGCGATTTTTTTGTTATCAATAGTAGCGTTCCAAAGTAGAGTTATTAGAGTATTTCGCTGTTCGTCGGGTTTTTTAGATAAAAACTCTTTTTGCATTATTTTAGGCTCTAAAAACGCATTTCTTATCCGTTCCAAAGTAATATTATCTTGGCTCTGTTTTTTGATTTCTAACTCCTGTAAGTCCTTATTGATTAACACTATCTCATTCTCTATTATCTGATTCTTCGCCTTATAGTCGCCCTCTAAAACGACTTTATCCAAGTAGCCGTCTATCAGAACTTTCTTGCGTTCATCGAGCGTTTTAAGTCTATTTTGAAGACCAAGGATAGCCTCGTCAAGATAAGACAAGACATTACCGCTTTCTTTAAGTTTCGCCCGATAGACAAGATTAACGACTTTTTCGTCAAAGATTAATTCATTAAAAACTCCGTTTAATTCCGTTGAGAGATTTTCCTCTTTGATATAGGCTTTATGCTCTTCGCAGACATTCTTGCCATTAGTACAATAATAATATGTTAGCCGTCCTTTCTTTTGAGTGGCTGTTAGCAGACAGCCACATTTAGCACATCGGAGCATTCCTCGAAAAGCGAAAGGAATATTTTGTTTTTTGATATGGGATTTTTTAGTTAGCATTTCTTGCACCTCGTCAAATAACTTCTTAGAGATTAACGGCTCATGATTACCCTTGTATAACTGGTTGCCCTTTTCCATAATTCCACAATAGAAAGAATCGGACAACATTTTATGAATCTTGCTTTTATGATATTTATTATATGCCCGACTTCTGAATCCCTCTTTAAACAGGGTATCAGCAATTTCCTTAACGCTATATTTACCAGTCTTATACATCTCAAATATTTTAACGATATATTTTCCTCTCACCTTATCAATAATAATTTTACTATCCTTATTTAGATAACCGAGCGGAGCCAAATTTGGCCAACCGCCTTTTTCTAGCTTTGCCCTAATCCCTCGTTTCACATTTTTTGATAAGTCCAAAATATATTGATTAGCCATTCCGCTTTCCACATTAAAGAGCAAAGCATTATCGCCAGGCAGATATTGTCGTTCCATTGTTTGAATTATTTTTAATTCATTCTGTTGCAGTAGCCATTGAATAGTCGCCGAGTCTATCGGGTTGCGACTTAGCCTGTCTATCTTCCAACAGATAACGCCCTGAATTTTACCTCGCTTGATCAAATTGATAAGTTCGGAAAATTGCGGGCGGTTATCTGGTTTCTTGGCCGATTTGCTTTCTCTAAAAGTAGAAACAATATCTAGTTCTAGAGTTTCAGCTAACTTTAACATTTCTTTCTCTTGTGAATCTAGAGAAAGAATTTGCCGACTGCTGTCTTCGGTAGACTTTCGGCAGTAGAGGGCATATTTGATTTTTTGGTCATTTGTGGTCATATTAGTTAGTTTTATGGTATAATTTAAATATACATTAAGATAATTTACAAAAATTATAAGCAGGAAAATTTTATGAAAAAATTTAAATCAAGGTTTATTATTATCGGTCTATTTTTATTAATATTGTTAGTGGTTATATACTTCTTAAATCAAAACTATCAAAGAAATAAGTGTTTTAATCTAAATATGGAAACAACTAGTTTTCTAACATCTCTCGATAAATGCTATATATCTGGAGTAATCAATAAAGAAAAAAAAAGATTATTTAGAGGATAAATATAATAATAAAATAAAAAATCAAGATAGCCCTCAGATAAATAACGATATAATAATTCAAAATGTAAACATTACTCCTGGCGGTCAATATGCGTTATCTTTTAGGTCTAATTATTGCGATAATAGAATTGATCGCTGTAATGGTTGTAAAATAAATTTTTATAATAATGACAGAGAGGGGGATAAAAATATAATTTTTACCCATAACTACCAAAATTCTGGAATGAACTTTATTAATAAATCAAATATCGATTTGTTAGATAAAAGTTTTTGTTTTAATCTTGATTGTGGGCAAGGAAAGTCCCCAGCTTTTTGTGTTAATAAGGAAGATATTAAATAAAAATATCAAAAAGGACAGTCCTGATTGACCTCAACTTAAAACTAGCCCAAAAGCTAATTTGTCGTTAAGCAGAACTGCCCATTTCGAACGGCAAATATAAACCCTATAAAAAAGGCTTTTGGGAAAATAGTATTAAATTGAGGTCAATACTATTAATCTATCAAAGAACGAGCTAAAAATCAATATCGTCTATAGATAAGCCAGTTAAAAGCTGGCTTATTTCTTTATCTAAATCTGGCCTACTGGATAAGTCATATTGAAAATAATTAAACCAACGCAGGAAATTTGCTGGCTTGCCGACCGAATCATTAATATCGTTTTGATTATATTCTGCCTCGCCGTCCCATTTATAGACCAAAGATTCAGACGGCAATTTTGATTCCACGAGCGACACGACTTCAACGAACGAATTCTCTTGCGGTTTGAGTAATCCTTTACTGGCGATATATTTCTTCTGCCTGGGGCAGTTATTTTCAAAAACAGATTTTTGAATATATTTTATAAAATAGAAAATAATCTTTTGGAGCTGGGCTTGGTTTTTTATCTTAGTAAAATTTCTATCTTTTCCGCCGACCATTATCCGACCTTGCCCCCAAATATCAAACATCTTTTTATAAATATTTTTGATATAGGGCAGATTAAAGAAAATCATATGATAATGAATAGCCCCTCGTTTTTGCAGTTCAAAGACGGCCAGATATTTTAAATTACTTTGCTTTAAGTCTTTCCCCTCGATTCCATTCGTTTCGTAATTGAGCCGTCTGATAAATTTAGTAAATTCATAATTGGCTTTTTTAAGGTTTGTAATGTTCTCGGCAAAAGTCAGAGTCAGGGTAATCGGCAAATAGGGCTGGCCTTTGGTTTTAAACCAGAGAAAACAATTGGCCATAATCAATCGTTTAATCATTCGCTTGGCACGCCGAGCCGAGGACTTTAAAATCTCTTCTTGACTGGCTTTGGGCTTAGGGAATTTCTTGGCCTCTTCTATTTCTTCCTCGGTTTTGATGTGCCTAATTCTTCGCTCTAAGTGGATATCACGACCAAACTGATATATTTCTAGGAGCGACCCAGATTTTACCAGTTTACGGTTAGACAGGTATTTATTATCTTGTTGTTTCATATATTTGTTATTATCTAGTTCTAATTAGAAGTTCTCTTAACAAGGATAACTTTTTCTTTTCGGCTCCCCCTACGGGGGAACCGCCGAAAAGAAAAAAAGAGTTATTCCTTGGTAAAGAGAGAGTTATATAAATTAACGAGAGATGTTAAAAAAGAATCCGCCTCATCGGGAGTTATTGCTCGCCCATACAATCCGCTAAAATATTCTTGGGTATCAGATATCAGTTGGTCGTCATACTTAGTCATGACCTAAGTTTACAAAAAGAGCCCCGCACCATTGTGAGTGCAGGGCTCTTTGCTCTATTTAGTTATTTTTACAGGTATTTATGATTGATTTGGCACCAACCGTTCTTTTCTGTCGTATAACTTATAAAGTCATTAATTTTATTACTAGTAGCTTTTGAGATTTTACGATTCAGTTTATCACAGGCATGGCGGAATCTTTGTCGATTACCCTCATAGTCTTCTTTTAGATAATCTTCCGATATTTCCACGAAGTCCGTTTGGTCAGCTAGGTCTTTAGAGAAGATAGCCTCTAGAATATAATGATCTATCGGCTTTTCACTTTTGAGAGCGATTTTTATCTCTTGGCCTCGGATATAGAGGATACTATTTTCTTTATCAAAGCTAATGGGCGGTATAGGTTTACTGCCCTCTAAGAATGCTTGAGAGTCTATCGTATCAATAATATGCTTATTAATTATTTCCATTGAGGAATCTAAAAATTGAGCCGAGGTTATAGCTTTTTCGGGAAAGTTTTTAATATTATGGGCGGGCATTATAGAAAATGAATCGTCTTTAACATCGTTTATAAGTTCATTAGTTCTTTCTGTGTCGCCTGCTTTTTGACTGTCCTTTATTTCTTGCATTTCAATAGATACAATTAATAAACAAAGCAAATTAACAGGTAAAAGAGCCATAAGGGAAACATCTTGTTTGCTTTCTATAGCCTTTTTCCAGGTTTCAAATTCTTGACTAAATATAGGCATTCCCGAAAGAGTTGAGGGGTCGAGTATGTCCATGCTTATATTATTGAATTCTTGGCTTTTCTCGGGGCTTTTGGCCGTATCTTTCATTACCTCTAATTGTTTATTTACATAAGCAAAAAGAGGGTTTAATAATTCTTTAAGATATGGCTCTGATTTAAGAAAGCTAATATAATCAAAAATCACTTCAAAGCTCTTGAAATGGCCTGAATTTTTCTTGAATTGACGGTTAAAGTCAATTAATTGGTCTTTGATTTTATCGGTAGTCATAGATATATTTTGGCACTCAAAATGGTGATAGTCAAATTAGTCGGTTTTGTTGATTTTTTGGGGCTTTTGTGGTAATTTAAGAATATAAATAGATTTTAAAAATATGTTTTTTCAAGGTTTGTTAAGTCCGCTACTTGGCTTAAGCGGTTCAATTATTTTATTTTTTTTCGGCTTGCCTCCAAAAGTCTCAAAAGATGGAACGATTAATTTAATATTAGAGCAACAAGACGAGAGAGAGGCTAAAAAATATAAGCTTTATAAAAAATTTAGTTATTTTGGTGTTGCTTTAATCGGATTTAGTTTTTTAATACAAATAGTTAATTATTTTGTTTTAAAGTAAATTTATGAAACCTCAATTTGTTATTGCTTCATTTGGATTCATTTTTGACGAACAAAATAGAATATTACTTTGTCATCGCCTGGATTATGATCTATGGAATTTACCAGGAGGTACTATGGAAGCAGGAGAATCTCCATGGGAATGTGTTATTAGAGAAGTTAAAGAAGAAACTGGCTTTGACGTGGAAATAGTTAGATTAGCTGGAGTTTATAATAAACCAGAAAAAAGTGAAGTCTGTTTTTCTTTTATTTGTAAAATTATTGGTGGGCAATTAACCCTTAATGACGAGGCAGATAAAATTGAATATTTTGCTTTTAAAGATATTCCAAATAAAATTTCGCAAAAACAGGTCGCTAGAATAAATGACGCTCTTAAAGAAAAGGATATAGTTTTAAAAAATCAAACTGGGAAATCTTCGATTGAATTAATTAAAGAGGGTAAATTATAATAGAACTATTAATCAAAAAAAATATGGATAATAAAACGCAAACTGTTGATACCTATAACAATAGTGCTCAATCACTTGCAAAAAAGTTTGATAGTTTGGGCGCACGCACAAGCGATATTAAAGAAACTTTAGAATTAGTAAAAATAGTAAATCCTCGTGTTTTAGAAATCGGTTGTGGAAATGGTCGTGATGCAGAAGATATAGTTAAATTTACTGATAATTATATTGGAATAGATATTTCGGAAAAACTAGTAGAGCTAGCACGACAAAAAGTGCCAAAAGGAAATTTTGAGGTTGCTGACATTGAAAATTATAAATTTGGGGAAGGTTTAGATGTTATTTTCGCTTTTGCCTCGCTGATTCACGTACCAATTGAAAGTCTGCAAAAGATTTTAGCTGATGCCTATATCGCATTGAATAATAATGGAGTTATGCGATTATCAATGAAATACTCCGATAGCTATATAGAAACTACTAAAGAGGACGAGTTTGGTATAAGAACATATTATTTATATTCAAAAAATAATATAGAGAAATTAGCCACTGGTTTTGTTGTTTTAAAAAATGAATTAAATGATTTACGAGGACAAAAATGGTTGGAAATAATATTGCAAAAGAAATCTTCTATGTAATTTGCTTATTTTAAACCAATTTTGCGGAAGTAATACTTAAGACCGTTCCAAGTGCGTCCCACCCTCTCCGCGTACAAAATTAAAAATACCCTTTTAGGGTATTTTTAATTTTGCATGTTGAAAAGGGATTCGAACAGGATTGAAGTGAGCTAGATATTTGCCAGTAGGCAAATATCGCAGCGAACGATCGACAAGCATCCGAGGGATGCTTGTCGCAATCCCCGGACAACGAATGAGCGAGCGACGGCGAGCGAATGAGGCGGAAATCCCTCCTTCTCCGCAGATTGTAAATAGCCCTGAAATAGGGGCTATTATTTGTGGGGAGTATTTCACTTTGGAACAGTATGGTACAATGTCGTTATCAGATTAATGTTTAATAATGTAATATTAGTAATTCTATAATTATGAAAATTATTCCATCTACAAAAGAAATTGAAATATTTTTAAATGAGGCTTTAATCGAAGCAAAAAAAGCCACTTGCACTAGAAGTAAAGTTGGAACTGTTATTGTTAAAGATGGGATTGTTGTGGGTCGGGGGTTTAATTCACCGCCTGGGAATCTCGAATCTCAAAGACGCTGTGACAGAAAGTCGGAGCTATTACCTGGGTTTAAATCTGATAGGACTTGTTGTGTCCACGCTGAACAACGTGCAATTATGGATGCCTATAAAAATAATCCTGATAAATTACAAGGGGCTGATCTTTTTTTAGCCCGACTTACTGGAGACAGTTTAAATAAAGAGTTTTCTAAACCATATTGCACTATTTGCAGTAAGTTGATATTGGATGCAGGCATAAGCAGAACTATTAGATTAAAACCGGAGGGAATAGTGGTATATGAAACCGAAGAATATAATGATGAATCTTACGCGTATAATGGAGAATCTAACTAATTATTTATTTGGAATGGTTTATTAAATATCATTAGCATTTTTATAAATTACCGTTCCAAGTTCGTCCCTCCTTCTCCGCATGAAAAAATAGCAGCATTTTATGCTGCTATTTTTTTATTCGTCGACGGGATTCGAACAAACTTGAAGCGAGCCAGATATTCGCCAGCAGGCGAATATTGCAGCGAGCGTCGGACGACCTGCCGGGGGCAGGTCGGACGCAAGTTCTGGACAACGAATGAGCGAGCGACGGCGAGCGAATGAGGCGGAAATCCCTCCTTCTCCGCACTGAATCAAAATCGCTTTTATTTTCAATTTTAGAGAGGACATTATATGGCTCTTTGAAAGAAATATTAGCGATTTTTTTGTTATCAATAGTAGCGTTCCAAAGTAGAGTTATTAGAGTATTTCGCTGTTCGTCGGGTTTTTTAGATAAAAACTCTTTTTGCATTATTTTAGGCTCTAAAAACGCATTTCTTATCCGTTCCAAAGTAATATTATCTTGGCTCTGTTTTTTGATTTCTAACTCCTGTAAGTCCTTATTGATTAACACTATCTCATTCTCTATTATCTGATTCTTCGCCTTATAGTCGCCCTCTAAAACGACTTTATCCAAGTAGCCGTCTATCAGAACTTTCTTGCGTTCATCGAGCGTTTTAAGTCTATTTTGAAGACCAAGGATAGCCTCGTCAAGATAAGACAAGACATTACCGCTTTCTTTAAGTTTCGCCCGATAGACAAGATTAACGACTTTTTCGTCAAAGATTAATTCATTAAAAACTCCGTTTAATTCCGTTGAGAGATTTTCCTCTTTGATATAGGCTTTATGCTCTTCGCAGACATTCTTGCCATTAGTACAATAATAATATGTTAGCCGTCCTTTCTTTTGAGTGGCTGTTAGCAGACAGCCACACTTGGCGCAAATCATTAAACCTCTAAAATGAAAATGAGGCTGTTTCTTTTTGGGGTGCTGTTTTTCCGTCATTACTTTTTGACAGTCGGCATATAATTTTTTAG